>DATJGR010000028.1:0-59622 GCA_035494855.1 Pseudomonadales bacterium
GACGAGCCGGTCTCCAGCGGACCGGTGCCGTTGTACAGCGCCGTCCAGTCGGCTTCGTCGTGGAGGTGGGCGTTGGCGAAGACGGTGCCGGCCGCGGCCGGGCCGCGCGCCGCGTCGAAGCCCTCGCCGGCGGCCTGCCACAGGGCGCTGAGGGCGCCGGCGTGGTGGACGACGTCGTAGCCGCCGAGGTCCTGCCCACTGCGCGCGTCGTACCGGAAGAGCCACGAACCGTCGGGGTTCTGATTGCGCGTGAACCACGCCAGGTCCTCGTCGATGCCGTGACGGAGGACGGCGTCGGTGGCAGGCGGGCAGTGCTCGGCCGGCGTGCCCGCGACCCGCGTCACGAGGATCACCACGACCCAGATCACGGCGATGGCGCCCACGCGCCCTGCCACCGTGGTCACCCGCCTCTTCACGACCGGCGACGCTAACGGCGGTGGTGGATGGCGATCCCGTCGGGGCCGGCCACGACCAGCGTGTCGGTGAGGCCGACGAACAGCCCGTGCTCGACGATGCCGGCGTGGGCGGCGAGGCGTTCCGCCAACGCGGCCGGATCGGGGATGGGGCCGAAGTCGGCGTCGACGATGAGGTTGCCCTGGTCGGTGCGGTAGAGGCCGCTGGCAGCGGCGCGCACGACGGTCGTGGCCCCGAGCGACTGCACCGACGTCACCGTGGTAGCCAAGCCGAAGTCGACCACCTCGATCGGCAGGGCGTGCTTCGTGCCGAGCATCGGCGATGGCTTGGTGTCGTCGACCACGATCACCTCCCGCCGGGTCGACTGCGCCACCAGCTTCTCCCGGAGCAGCGCGCCGCCGCCGCCCTTCACGAGCTCGAGGGCGGGATCGACCTCGTCGGCGCCGTCGATGGTGAAGTCGATCTCCCACGGCACGTCGTCGCCGAGCAACCGGATGCCGACCCGCTCCGCCTCCTCGGCCGTCGCCTTCGCGGTGGGGACGCCGACGATGTCGTGCAGCGTCCCGTCGGCCAGCCGCTCGCCGATGCGGCGCACCGCCCACACCGCGGTCGTGCCGGTCCCCAGCCCGACCACCATGCCCGGCTCGACCCACTCGACGGCGCGCTCGGCCGCCTGGCGTTTCCAGGCCTCGACGTCGGTCACGTCGTCTGACGCATCGACCGGTACCGGCGTATGAGCTCGTTGGTGGAGCTGTCGTGATGGAGCTCCGGCTCGTCAGTCGCTTGCAGCTCCGGGATGATCCGCTGGGCCAGCACCTTGCCGAGCTCGACGCCCCACTGGTCGAAGCTGTTGATGTGCCACACCGTGCCCTGGGTGAACACCTTGTGCTCGTACAGCGCCACGAGGGT
Source organism: Pseudomonadales bacterium (assembly GCA_035494855.1). Classification (GTDB taxonomy): domain Bacteria; phylum Pseudomonadota; class Gammaproteobacteria; order Pseudomonadales; family Azotimanducaceae; genus DATJGR01. The sequence goes on from DATJGR010000028.1 coordinate 1,324, forward strand.
GCCCAACGCGTACGGCGTCAGCTGGTCGAGGAACATGGTGTTGGTGGGCCGGTTGCCCTCGAACGTGCGATGCGGCACCTGGGCGTCGGGCACGCCGTCGGCGCGGACCTCGTCAGCGGACTTGCCGAACGCCAGCGCTTCGGTCTGGGCCAGGACGTTGGCCACCAGCAGGTCCTGGTGGTCGCCGAGGGGGTTGAGCGAGCGGCCGAAGCCGATGAAATCGCACGGGATGAGCTTCGTGCCCTGGTGGATGAGCTGGTAGAAGGCGTGCTGGCCGTTGGTGCCGGGCTGGCCCCACACGATGGGTCCGGTCTGGTAGTCGACCCGGTCGCCCTCGAGCGTCACGTGCTTGCCGTCGCTCTCCATGTCGAGCTGCTGGAGATAGGCAGGGAACCGTGACAGGTACTGGTCGTACGGGAGGATCGCCACCGTCTGGGCGTCGAAGAAGTCGTCGTACCACAGGCCGATGAGGCCGAGCAGCACGGGCAGGTTCTGCTCGAACGGGGTCGCGCGAAAGTGCTCGTCCATGGCGTGGAAGCCGGCCAGCATCTCGTGGAAGCGATCTGGCCCGATGGCGATCATCAACGACAGGCCGATGGCGGAGTCGTAGGAGTAGCGGCCGCCCACCCAGTCCCAGAAGCCGAACATGTTGGCGGTGTCGATGCCGAAGGCCAGCGCCTCGGTCTGCGCGAAGAAGTTGGCCATCAGCAGGTCCTGGTGCGCGCCCAGGGGATTGAGGCTGCGGCTGAAGGCGATGAAGTCGCAGGGCACGAGACGCGTCCCCTGGTGGAGGAGCTGGTAGAACGAGTGCTGGCCGTTGGTGCCCGGCTCGCCCCAGTAGATCGCGCCCGTGTCCCAGCCGACGCGCTTCGAGTCGAGCGTCACGGACTTTCCGTTGCTTTCCATGGTGAGCTGCTGGAGGTACGCGGGCAGCCGCTTCAGGTACTGGGCATACGGCATCACGCCGACGGTCTGGGCGCCGAAGAAGTCGCCGTACCAGATTCCGAGGAGCCCGGCGAGGACCGGCAGGTTCTTCTCGAACGGCGCCGTCCGGAAATGATCGTCCATCTCGTGGAAGCCGGCGAGCATCGCGCGGAAATGGTCGGGGCCGATCGCGATCATCGTCGACAAGCCGATCGCCGAGTCCATCGAGTAGCGACCTCCGACCCAATCCCAGAAACCGAACATGTTCGCGGTGTCGATGCCGAACTTCGCCACTTCGTCGGCGTTCGTCGATACGGCGACGAAATGCTTCGCCACAGACGCCGCATCGCCACCGAGTCCATTCACGCTCCACGCACGCGCCGTGTGCGCATTCGTCATCGTCTCGAGCGTGGTGAACGTTTTCGACGACACGATGAACAACGTTTCCGCCGCATCGAGATCGCGCGTCGCTTCGACGAAATCGGTGCCGTCGATGTTGGAGACGAAACGCAACGTCAGTTCGCGGTTGCTGTATGCCCGCAGGGCTTCGTATGCCATCACCGGACCGAGGTCGGATCCGCCAATGCCGATGTTCACGACGGCGCGGATGCGCTTGCCGGTGTGGCCTTTCCAGTCGCCTCTGCGCACGCGCTGCGCGAATGCGCTCATCCGCTCGAGCACGGCATGTACCTGCGATACGACGTCGGCGCCATCGACCACGATCGACGCGCCTTTCGGCGCACGCAACGCGACGTGCAGCACCGCGCGGTTTTCCGACACGTTGATCCGGTCGCCGCGGAACATCGCGTCGATCCGGTCACGCAGATCCGACTCTGTCGCGAGGCGCACGAGCAGTTGCAGCGTCTCTTCAGTGGCGCGGTTCTTCGAGTAGTCGAAATGGATGCCGCACGCATCGAGGCTGAAACGTTCTGCCCGCTTCGGATCGGCCGCGAACAGATCGCGCAGGTGTCGCTTCGACAACACCGCATGATGCGCGGCGAGCGCGCGCCACGCCGGTCGATCAGCCGCGGGTAACGTCATGAACACTTCTCCGTTGGATAGAGATTACTTGATGTGGTCGAGTTCGGTTCGGGGACGGTGGAACGGAGTTGCAGGCGTTGGTGCGGTGGAACGGAGCTTCGGGCGCGGCGGAGGTGCGGGTGTGCTGCGTCGGGCGCGCTCAAGCCATCCCTGGGCGCTCGAGCGGCCCCGGAACACCGATCACCCGTCACCGCCCCGATCACGCGAGACGCATCCTGGTCACGCGAGCGCGGCGCTCTTCGATGCGATCACGCCCAACAGTTCGTGCCAAGACTTGACGAACGCCTTCGCGCCTTCGTCCTGTAGTTGGGACGCGAGCGCATCGACGTCGATGCCGGCTTTCCGGTGCGATGCTATGACCGCCTCGCAGTCGCCACCGTCGGCGGGCACCAGCGCACCGACGTCGCCATGGTCCGCAAACGCCTTCAACGTCGCCTCAGGAATGGTGTTCACCGTCAGCGGTGCCGCGAACGCCTTCACGTACAGCACGTCCGGCGCTTTCGGGTCTTTCGTGCCGGTGCTCGCGAACAGCAGGCGTTGCGGCCGCGCGCCGTTGTTCAGCACGCGTTGATAGCGGGGCGACGCTATGAACTCGCAGTAAGCCTTGTAGCAGCGGCGGCCGATCGCGATGCCGAGGGTATTGGCCATCGTCGCGTGCACCTTCGACGCAACGGACACGTCCCACCGGCTGATGAAGACCGATGCCACCGAGGCGACGTCGGCGCCCAGTCCCGCCTCGATGCGCCGCTCGATGCCGCGCAGATGCGCCTCCGCGGCTGCGACGTACTGTTCCCGCGAGAACAGCAGCGTCACGTTGATCGGCACACCGGCAAACGTCGCTTCCTCTATGGCCGGTAGACCTTCTTCGGTCCCGGGAATCTTGATGAACAGGTTGCGACGCGCCGCGCGCGCGTGCAGCTGTTTCGCAACCGCAGTCGACGTTTTCGTGTCGTAGGCTAGCAGCGGCGAGACTTCGAGCGACACCCAGCCGTCGACGCCGCCAGTGCGTGCATGAACCGGGGCGAACAGGTCAGCGGCGCGGGTAACGTCGTCGATCGCGAGATCGAAGAACAGATCTTCGCCGGATCGTCCGGCGGCCAGCCCTTTTTGGATCGCGGCGTCGTACGACGCACTGCTCTTGATCGCCTGATTGAAGATCGTCGGATTCGACGTGAGCCCGGTGATCGCGTATTCGTCGATGTAGCGCTTCAACGTGCCGCTGTTGAGCAGATCGCGGGTGATGTTGTCGAGCCAGAGACTCTGGCCGAGGTCGTGCAGTCGTTGCGTTGCGTTCATGAGACCGTCGCCTTCCCTGTTCAGTAAACGAGCTCGTTCGGTAAACCCGTCGTCCGGGAAACATCGGACCGCCGACCGCGAGGGTCGTTCAATCCGATCCGCTTTCGAGCGACCCGAGGCGTTGCAGGAAAGTGTCTTCGTCCAACACCGGAATGCCGAGTTCGGTCGCGCGATCCAGTTTACTGCCGGCGCCGGGACCCGCGACCACCAGCGTCGTCTTCGCCGACACCGAACCTGCAACTTTGGCGCCAAGGGCCTGCAGCCGAGCTTTCGCCTCGTCGCGCGTCAGCTGCTCGAGCGTACCGGTCAGCACCCAGGTCTGACCGGCGAGCGGCGCAGGCGCTGAGCGCTCCATCGGAGGCAGCACGGTCCAATGCACGCCGATCGCGGGGTCCGTCAGCCGTTCGATGACTTCGCGGTTGTGCGTCTGCTGGAAGAACTGATGGATCCGCTCCGCGACGATCGGCCCCACGTCGGCGACCTCGACCAGTTGCTCGGGCGTCGCATTCATCAGCGGCGGCAGGTCGCTGAAATGGCGCGCGAGATTCAGCGCCGTGGCCTCGCCCACTTCACGGATACCGAGCGCGTAGATGAACCGCGGCAGCGTCGTCGCGCGACTTCGATCGATGGCGGCGCGCAGGTTCTCGGCCGACTTGGGTCCCATCCGGTCGAGCGCTTCGAGCGCGGCGACGTCGAGCGAATAGATGTCGGCCACGTGACTCACGAGTCCGCGCTCGACGAGTTGATCGACCAGCTTGTCGCCAAGCCCTTCGATGTCCATCGCCAGGCGCGATGCGAAGTGGCGGATCGCTTCCTTGCGTTGCGCCGGACAATCGAGGCCGCCGCTGCAGCGCGCCACTGCTTCGTCGTCAGCACGGTAGATCTCCGATCCGCAAACGGGACAGCGCGTCGGCACCACGATCTCGGTCGCGTCGACGGGCCGCTTCGATTCGACCACGCTCATCACCTGCGGGATCACGTCGCCGGCGCGTCGCACCATCACGGTGTCGCCGATCATCAGGCCGAGGCGCGCGATCTCGTCCATGTTGTGCAGCGTCGCATTGCTGACCGTGACGCCACCAACGAACACCGGTTCCAGGCGCGCCACCGGCGTCACTGCGCCGGTGCGGCCCACCTGGAATTCGACACCGAGCACGCGCGTGATCGCCTCCTCCGCCGGGTATTTGTACGCGATGGCCCAACGCGGCCGGCGCGTGATCGTGCCGAGACGCTCCTGCTGATCGAGTTCATTCACTTTGAATACGACCCCGTCGATCTCGTAGCCGAGTTGGGCGCGGCGCGCGAGCAGCCGCTCGGCGTATTCGTAGCAGCCGCGCGCGCCTTCCACCACCGAGCGCTCCGGGTTCACTCTGAGACCCCACTCCTTGAGCGCGTCGAGTACGTCGCTCTGCATCTTCGGCGCGAACGCACCCTCGACAAGCCCGACGCTGTAGCAGAAGAACTTCAGCGGTCGCGTCGCCGTGATGCGCGGGTCCAATTGCCGCAGACTGCCCGCAGCGCCGTTGCGCGGATTCACCATCGGCTTGTCACCGCGTTCGACGGCGCGCGCATTGAACGCGCGAAACGCCTCCACCGGCAGATAGATTTCACCGCGCACTTCCAGCGTCTTCGGCGCGTCCTTTCCGCGCAGTTGCAGCGGAATGGACGAGACGGTGCGCACGTTCGCGGTGATGTTCTCGCCTTTCTGACCGTCGCCGCGGGTCGCGCCGAGCTTCAGCACGCCGCTCTCGTACATCAGGCTGACGGCGATGCCATCGATCTTCGGTTCGCACGAATAGCGCATCTCGCCGTCAACGCCCAGCCTGCTCCGGCAGCGCGCGTCCCAGGCGTCGATCTCGTCGCGCGTCGTGCACTTGTCGAGCGACAGCATCGGAAGCCGATGCACGACGGTGCCGAATTCGCCCTGCGGTGCCGACCCGACGCGCTGCGTGGGCGAGTCCGGTGTGATCAGTTCCGGGTATTCGGCCTCGAGCGCACGCAGCCGGTCGAACAGTTTGTCGTACTCGGAGTCGGCTACTTCCGGATCGTCGAGAACGTGGTAGCGGTAGTTGTGATGGTCGATCGCCTCGCGCAGCGAGTCGACCTCTTCTCGCACCTTGCGGGGGACGCTCACGACGGGTGCCCGAGGTCAGGCCCGTTGCGACATCCGCTTGCGCGAAAAATCCTCGATCCGAGCGCGGCAGTGCTGGATCGTCTGGCTCGTCATCACCGACAACTGTTCGTCTTTCAGGTCGGCGCCCAACGAGGCGGCTACGTCGCGCGTCACCGCGAGCATGTCTTCGAACACCTCGAGCGGTTGGCCCGGCCCGGGCATGCGCATGAAAAAGCTGACGCCCGGCGTCTTGAATGCCTCCATTGCCGAGAGATCGAACGTGCCGGGTTCTACTGCGCTGGCCACGCTGAACTGCACCTCTTTAGACGTCGGCTGAATGCGGTGGAAGATGTTCATGTCGCCGAACTTGAGTCCATTGCGCAGAAACGCCTCCATCAGGTCGGTGCCGCCGAACTTCGCGCCGTTGCGCGCGAGTACGTTGATGATGATCACTTCGGTCGCCAGCGACTTCGCGGCAACCGGCTCCGGCGCTGCTTCCGGCTCCGCGTGTTGCGTGACTGGACGCGCCTGCATCGGCTGTGGCGCCGCGCGCGCCGGTTCGCGGGCGCGATCGCGCGGTCGCTCAGGCACGATCGGCCGTTCCGGCACAAACGGCCGTTCCGACACAAACGGCCGTTCCGACCCAATCGGGCGCGTCTTCGCTCCTTTCTGCACCGCTGGTTCGCGGTGCAGCGGCGTCTTGCGTGGCGGCACGATCGGTTTGCGGGCGTACGCCGACTTGTAGTTCGCTGCGGGTGCTTCGAGCGGCTCCAATACGAAGTCGGTCTGCTCCAGCGGTTCGATCTTGCGCACCCGGGCGCCGCCGTTCGGCAATTCCGCGCGCAGCAGATCGAGATCGTCGAAATCGCCGCGCGGGATGTTCGGATCGATGTCGATCTTCAGCGTATCGCGTCGGCTTCGCCAGGCCAGCCAGAATCCGTGGCCGATGACGGCGACGAGCAACAGTCCGCCGCCTACGAGTATCCAGTCCTTAATGTCCATTGGCGCCCCTCGCGCACATCGTTAGCGTCGTCCTAGATGACACTACACGGCGGCCATCTCAGCCGCCTCCTCTACGTCCACCGATACCAGGCGCGACACACCCGGTTCGTTCATCGTCACACCCATCAGATGGTCGGCCATCTCCATCGTCAGTTTGTTGTGCGTAATGACGATGAATTGTACGCCTTCCGACATCTCGCGAATCAGGCTCGCGAACCGAACGACGTTGGAGTCGTCGAGCGGCGCGTCCACTTCGTCGAGCAGGCACACTGGGCTCGGATTCAGCTGGAAAATCGAGAAGATCAGCGCCACCGCCGTCATCGCTTTCTCGCCGCCGGACAGCAGGTGGATGCTCGCGTTGCGCTTGCCAGGCGGGCGCGCCATCAGCGTGACGCCGGTGTCGAGCAGGTCTTCGCCGGTCAGTTCGAGGTAGGCGTGACCGCCGCCGAATACCTTGGTAAACAGCTCACCGAGACCTTTGTTGACAGCGTCGAACGTTTCTTTGAACCGGGAGCGCGTTTCCCGATCGATGCGGCGGATCGCGTTGCCGAGCGTCTCGAGGGCTTCCACAAGGTCGGCGTGTTGCTGATCGAGATACTGTTTGCGCTCGGACGACGACTCGTACTCTTCGATCGCCGCCAGGTTGATCGGGCCGAGCCGTTGAATGCGGTTCGCGATGCGTTCGAGCTGTTCGGTCCACGCGGCTTCGGTCGCTTCCGCCGGCAGCGTTTCGCGCACGGCCGCGAGCGCGAGGCCGGTGGCTTCCAGTTGCTCGACCAGACTGCTGCGCCGCACGTGCAGCCCCTGACGGTCGACGCGCGCGGTTTCCAGCGTGGCTCTCACGCCTTCCACGGCTTCCGCGTGCTGGCCGCGCTTCGATTCGAGCTCGCGCACCTGCAGATCGGCGGATTCGAGCGCCCGGCGCACGTCTCCCAGCTTGTTTTCCACCGCGAGACGCTCTGACAGCTTGCCATCGAGTTCGCCGCGCAGATTCGGCAACGGCGCCTGGCTCGATTCGACGCCGGCCGTCAATTCGTCGTGCCGCTCGGCGAGCTCCTGTTGCTGGCGCAACAGCCGTTGCCGCGCCGTTTGCGTCGCGTCGAGGCGCGACACGAGGTTCTGCTTCTCGCCGTTCAGTGCATGGAAGCGATCGCGGTCGGCGCGCGCCTGCTGCCGTGCCTGTTCCACTGCGTGCATGTTCGTTTCGCGCGCCGACGCCAACGTCGCGCGATCGGCCTCGAAGCCCTCGCGCGCGTGCTCCGCCTGCACCAGCCGTTCGCGGGCCGACTGCAGACGACCGGCTTCGTGCGCCACCTGTTGTTCGATGTCGGCCGCCTCGCGCCGCAACCGTTCGCGGCGGGCGTCCGCTTCTTCGAGCCGCACCCGATGCACGCCGTGATCCGCGCGCAGTTGCCCCAGCGATTGCGACAGCGCGTTGATGGTGCCGTGCAGGTCGTGGCGGCGGTGATCGAGACCATCGACGCGCGCGCGCCCGTCGGCGACGCGACCCTGCAGGTCGGTCAGATTCAGTTCGGCCTGCTCGACCCGTTCGCGCAGAACCTCCAGCTGCTGGCCGCGTTCGATGATTCCGTGGCCGATGTCTTCGCCACGATCGATGCGCAGCCAGTCGGAGCCGAGCCAGATGCCGTCGCGCGTGATTACGCTTTCGCCATGGCCGAGCTTGGCGCGATGGTCGAGCGCCACCGACAGCGACGGCGCCGCGTAAACGCCGTTCAAAAACGAGCCGAGCGGCACCGACGCCTTCACGAAGCTCGCGAGCAGTGGCAGATCGCGGCTGCCCGCTTCGACACGACCGCCGTCCACCAGCGTCACCAGACCGTGTTCGAGGCTCTGGAACTGCTGCGTGTACGCGGCGATCGAGTCGACGTGCACGGCCTGCAACCGATCGCCCAGAACGCTTTCGACCGCGCGCTCCCAACCGGAAGTCACCGACAGCTTGTCGCCGACCCGCGGCGCATCGGTGAGCCGCTGCGAACGCAGCCAGTCGTCTGCGGCGCCTTCGGTGCGTCCGAGCGCGGCGCGTTGCACCGCTTCGAGCGAAGCCAGCTCGTGACGCAGCACCTGTACGTCGCCGCGCGCTTCTTCGAGCACCTGCTCGCGGATCACCAGATCTTCGCGCGAAGCGCCGAGCTCCGCGAGGCAATGCTCCATGTCGAGTTCGGCGGCTTTCAACGACGCCGTCTCGGCGGCGATGCCGGCCGCCAGTTCGCCGATGTCGTCCGACGTATCGCCGGCAACCAGGTTGCGCGCCTCGTCGTCGAGTTGCGCGGCGCGCGAGCGCAGTCGCTGCAACACCTGTTCGAAATGCTCGATGCGCGACGCTTCGACGTCCGATTCGCGCTGGTTCGCGGCGGCGCGCTCGTTGAACGATTCCCAGCTCGCCTGCCATTCGTTGAGGCGTGCTTCGGCAGCTTCGAGCGCGACGTTCGATCGCTCGTCCTCGGTGCGCGCAGCGTCCACGCGCGGCCCTGCTTCGGCCAATGCGGAGCGCAGCGTCAGAATCTGTTCTTCGTCCATCGCGAGCTGGCGATCGGTTTCTTTCCGCCGTTGCGACACCGAGTCGAGGTCGAGTTCCAGCTGGGCCACGCGCTGCTGGTTGTATGTGATCGCCTCTTCGATGCGGGCGATGTCGGCGCCGAGCTGGTAGTAGCGTCCCTGTACCTTGTTGAACTCGTCGCTGTGCTCGGTGTGCTGCGCGCGACTCTTCTCGATGTCGGCGTCGACCGCGCGCTGCTCGGCGATGGCGCGCTCCAGCGCCACCTCCAACGCACGGATCTCGGTTTCGCGCGCGTGCAAGGCCTCTTCCAGCGCGATCAACCGCAGTGCGTGCAATTCCGCCGTGGCTTTGCGTTCCTCTTCCTTCAGTTCGCGATAGCGCTCGGCGGCACGGGCCTGGCGTTGCAGATGGTCGAGTTGCCGCGTCAGTTCCTCGCGCACGTCGTTCAGCCGTTCGAGGTTCTCTTCGGTGTGCCGTATCCGCGTTTCCGTTTCGCGGCGGCGCTCTTTGTACTTCGAAATGCCGGCCGCCTCTTCGAGATAGACGCGCAGGTCTTCCGGCTTCGCTTCGACGAGCTGGCTGATCATGCCCTGCTCGATGATCGAGTAGCTGCGCGGACCGAATCCGGTGCCGAGGAAGATGTCCATGATGTCGCGGCGACGACACTTCGTGCCGTTGAGGAAGTAGGCCGATTGCGCGTCGCGGGTGACCTGGCGGCGGATGGCGATCTCCGCGTATTCGGCGTATTCGCCGCCGATGCGGCCGTCGGAGTTGTCGAACGTGAGTTCGATGCTGGCGAGGGCGGTCGGCTTCCGCGACGTCGAGCCGTTGAAGATCACGTCGGTCAGCGCTTCGCCGCGCAACTGCCGCGCGGAGCTTTCGCCCATCACCCAACGCACCGCGTCGATGATGTTCGATTTACCACACCCGTTGGGACCGACGATTGCGCAGCGATTTCCGGGGAAACTGACCGTTGTCGGATCTACGAACGACTTGAAGCCGGCCAGCTTGATTTGCTTGAGTCGCATCGACTGCTGCGTGTATTTCCGAAAGCGGCGGACGAACCGCGGCTCAGTAAATTGCTGATAACGACCGTTTCGGGCCGACGGCCCCGGCGGGGCCGCGCGTAGTGTATAGAAATTGTTTTGCGATCACTACGCGCGCGTGCGGGAATTTATTGATGCGCGCGAGATTCTTCATCGATGTGTCGATGCGTCACACCGACGTTGCTCTCGAAGGAGCGCGATCGCGATCGATCAGTGAACCGCGGCGTCGAGCGCGAGCGTTGCTTCGCGACGAAAGTGCGCCCGCACCAGTTCACCGAGGCGCGTCCGATCGTTCGCCACCACCGCATCGAGCAGCGCCCGCGCAAACCGTGTCACATCACGCGGATCGAAGTGACTGTGTTCGGCCGCGCGTCGCGATACCCGGTGCATCGCCGGAGTCAGATCGTGCACGACCGTGCTGAGATAGGAATTGCCGGCGAGTTCGAGCCCGGCGTGGAAAAAAGCTAGCTTTGCCGACACCAGCGCGTCGATCGATTCGGGCGCCAGACTATCGCCCATCTGCGTCAATGCGCACTTGAAGCCGTCGAGCGCGTGCGGCCGCCCGTTGCCGTTCACCTTGGCCGCCACGCGCACGAGCAGCATCAGGATCAACTCGCCGAAGAACTCGGTCAGGTCGCCGATCCGCACCGGTTCGAGCCCGCTGACCACCGCACCACGGCGCGGAATGATGTCGATCAGGTGGCGTCCTTCGACGATCAACAGGGCCTCCCGCACCGATCCGCGCGAAACACCGAGATCCTTCGCCACTTTCAATTCCTGAATCCGTTCGAGCGGGGCGAGCCGCCCGTTGATGATCTCGTCGCTCAGGTGGTTGGCGATCTGTTCGGTAAGACTCGCCGCCGGCTTGAATCCCATCATGCTGCTGTCTCTGTGGTCTGCAAGGTAGACGGTTCGACAGCGCCCGACCGATTTTGTTTCGCAAACGTGCGGTCAACCGCCGATGATCAACTCGATCGTTCCATCGCTGCGAGGATCCAGCACGCGCGCCGCGCTCTCGACGTCGCCCGGTTGTCGCATCGGGTCGCCGGAGCGAGACAGGCGGGCCAGCACTTCCACGCGATCGAACATGCTCAATACCCGATTCGGCTGCATCGCGTCGCGATCGGTCAGCACGAGTTGCTCCGGCAGACCCAGCGGGTCGAGCGCCCTCACGGCAATCGGCATCGGCGGACCCGACGGCGCGCGCGCGATGACGAAAACCCGCGCCGGCGGCGTCGCTTCCACGCCGGGTGCGAGCGAAACGTTCAAACGCACCGCCACCGCGGCCGCCGGTTTCGCGTCCTGCGCGGGCGCGGCGGCCGTCGCGTCCGCCGGCGCGGCAGCGAGCGTGAGCCGCACCGGCGTTACGCCTCCGTGCAGCGTGACGCCCTCCTGGTTCGCGTGAGGATCGTCGCCGCCGACGGACACGGCACCGCTCGCGGACACCCGTGCCGCGATGTCGAGCCGCTCTCCTTCCTTCAACGTCACGTCGCCCTGCATCGCGTTCGTTCGATCGAGCCGCACCGTCATCGTGGCGGCGTCGACTGGTTGGCGCGCGACCAACAGCGGCATCCGCTCGCCCGGTTTGCGGGCCGATACGAACAGCGCGGCGCTCGGCGGTAAGCCACGCATTGCGTCGCCGATGTCGATCGTCACATCGAGCGACGGTCCCACCGCGTCGCCGAGCAGCGCACGCGCGCGGTCGAGACCTTCCTTCAACGCATCGGTGCGGGCACCGGCCGCGCCGCCGGCAATTGCCGTCTGCAGATGCCGCGCGGCGCTCGCGTAGTCCGCTTTCCGGAACGCATCGAGCGCGAGGATTTCGAGGGCAACGGGCTGTTGCGGATCCGCGACGAGAATGTTGTCGAGCAACGCGCGATTCTCGTCGGTAACCGTGCCGCGGTCGGCGACGAAGCGCGCTTGCGCGAGCGCGACCTGCACCGACGGATCGTCGGATTCCTCCGCATAGACGCGTTCGAACGCGCTCACTGCGCCGGGCGCATCGTCGAGCCGCATCAGCGTGTGGCCGAGCAGATACCAGCTCTCGAGATCGCTGGGCGTCGCAGCGACACGCGAGCGCAGGCGCATCACCAGATCGCCGAGTGCGGTCGGATCCGCGTCGGCCTGGCGCAGCACCTTCGCCGATTCGCCGAGCTGCACCGCGTCGTACGCGCCGAGCTCCCGATACATCGACAGCGAGATGACGGCCACGGCCGCCACCACCGCGACCGCCGCCCGGACCGAGCGGCCACTCGAACCGATTTCCGTGTCGTTCGCTGCGGCATCATCGAGCAGCGTGGCCGCGAGTTCCTGCGTGAGCGACGCGGCCGCGTCTGCTGTCAGCAACCCCGCTTCGCGATCGCGCTCGATCTCTTCGACACGCTGCCTGTACAACCCGACGTTGGTACCGCGACGATCGGCTGCATCGACCACGGTGCGCGGGCGCAGCAGCGGCCACGCTGCGAGCGCGGCCGCCACGATCAGGCACACGCTCGCGGCCAATACGAACCCGGTCGGCGTCATTTCGCGTCTTTTTCCGGGCTATCGCGCAGCAGTTCGTCGAGCTGCGCCCGCTCCACTTCGCTCAACGGTTCGGCGATGCCGCGGCGACGTCGCACCATCACCACGACCATTGCGAGACCGACGGCGAGCAACAGCGCCGGCGCAAGCCACAGCAGCAGCGTGTCGCGGCGCAGCGGCGGATCGTACAGAACGAAGTCGCCGTACCGCGCCTGCAAGAAGTCGCGAATCGCCTGATCGGTCGCCCCTTCGAGAATCAGTCGGTGCACCGTCGAGCGCAGGTCTGCCGCGATCGGTGCGTCGGAACCGGCCAGATTCGTGTTCAGACACTTCGGACAACGGAACTCTTCGGTCAACGCGCGATACCGCGCCTCCTGCGTCGCGTCGTCGAACTGAAACGCTTCGATCGCACCTTCTGCGCCGGCTCGCAGCGGTACGACCAGGAGTGCGAGCATCAGTAGGAGCGTTGCAATGCGCGGCTCAACCATGCGGCGCTCCGGCCGCAGCCGCGGACTTCGCGAGCACGTCGACGTGCGGCTTGATCTCTTCCTGCCAGACGCGGCGGTTCACGTCGCCGACCCGTTTGTAGACGATCGTGCCCGATGCATCGATCAGAAAACTCTCGGGAGCGCCGTAAACACCCAGATCCACGCCAAGCGTGCCGTCGGCATCGACCACGTTGAACTCGTACGGATTGCCCAGTTGCGCCAGCCACAACCTCGCCTGCGCGGGGTTGTCTTTGTAGTTGATACCGATGATGCGCAGGCCGCTTTCGTCGTGAATGCGCAACAGTTCCGCGTGCTCGGCGCGGCAGGTCGGGCACCAGGTGGCCCATACGTTCACCAGCACCGGGCCGCGTATGTCGGACTGGGTGACGCGCGCGGCAGCCGAACCCTCCGCGCTCAACGCCGGCAGATCGAACGTCGGAAACGGTTTGCCGATCAGCGCCGACGGCAGCTGATGCGGGTCGTTCAGGCTGAACCCGGCGTACAGCAACGCGACGATCACGACGAATGCCGTCAACGGTATGAACAGGCTGGCCCGGCTCACGCGCCCCTCTCCGTCATAGGCAGTGGGCGCTCCTCACGCGCCGGACTCGGCCGCCCGAATGGAGACGTCGCGGCGGACACGCAAGCGTCGATAGCGCGCGTCGGCCACCGCTGTGACCCCGCCGAGCGCCATCAGCAGCGCTCCGACCCAGACCCATCGCACCAGCGGTTTGTAGTGCAATCGCAGCGTCCAGCCACCATCGGCCAGCGGTTCGCCCATCGCGACATACACGTCGCGCGTCACGCCCGGTTCGATGGCCGCTTCGGTCATCACGTTGCCGCCCGACAGGTAACGGCGCTTCTCGGGGAACATCACGTACGAAGTGCCGTCGCCGTCGATGCGCACGCTGCCGCGATCGGCGATGTAGTTCGGTCCGCGTACGCGATCGACTGCGACCAGCGTGAACGTCAACGCGCCGAGTTGCGTCGACGCGCCGTTGGTCAACCGCACGTCGCGCTCGATCGACGAGTGGCTGGTCACGACGATGCCGATCAGCGTTACCGCAAAGCCGATGTGCGCGATCGTCATGCCGAAATATCCAGCCGTGAGGCGTCGCAGACCCGACAGGCGACCACCCGACTGCTGCCAGAGATCCTGCAGATGGGAACCGACGATCCATAGTGCGATCGCGGATCCCACCGCGATCTGCCACTTGAACGCGCCGCTGATCAGCAGCGGCAAGGCCACTCCGATCACCACGCTCGCCGCGAATACAGCGCCCAGCTTACGCAGCAGATATTCGACGCTGGTCCGTTTCCAGCGCGTCGACGGCCCGACCCCGAGCGCCAGCGACAACACCACCATCAGCGGAATGAACACGCTGTTGAAGTAAGGGGGTCCCACCGAAATCTTGCCGCCGTTGGTGATCGCTTCGTATGCCAGCGGATACAACGTGCCGAGCAGAACGCACGCCATCGCCACCACCAGCACCACGTTGTTCACCAGCAGCAGCACTTCGCGCGACCAGCCTTCGAAATGCACGCGCGAACGGATCAGCGGCACGCGCACGGCATACAGCGTCAGCGATCCGCCGACGACGATCACGAGGAACGCGAGGATGAACAGGCCGCGCTTCGGATCGACCGCGAATGCGTGCACCGAAGTCAGCACGCCGGACCGCACGATGAACGCGCCGAGCAGCGACAGCGAAAATGCCCCGATGGCGAGCAGCACGGTCCAGCTCTTGAACGCACCGCGCTTCTCGGTGACCGCCAACGAGTGCACGAGGGCGGTTCCCATCAGCCACGGCATGAACGACGCGTTCTCGACCGGATCCCAGAACCACCAGCCACCCCAACCGAGTTCGTAGTAAGCCCACCAGCTGCCGAGCGCTATACCCACGCTGAGGAACGCCCACGCCGCGTTCGTCCACGGCCGCGACCAGCGCGCCCAGGCGGCATCGAGACGCCCGGTCATCAGCGCGGCCAGCGCGAACGCGAACGCCACGGAGAAGCCGACGTAACCGGTATACAGAATCGGCGGATGGATCGTCAGGCCGAAATCCTGCAGCAGCGGATTGAGGTCGGAGCCTTCGCTCGGCGCGATCGGCAATGCGCGCTCGAAAGGGTTACTCGTGAACAGCGAGAACGCCGCGAATCCGGCGGCGAGCCACCCCATGACGGCGAGCACGCGACTGATCATCGCGAGCGGCAGGTGACGGCTGAACGCGGCGACCGCGAGCGTCCATAGCGACGCGATGAGTATCCACAACAGGAACGAGCCTTCGTGCGCGCCCCACACCGCCGCGACCTTGTAATAGATCGGCAGCAGCGAGTTCGAGTTCGTCGCGGTGTATCGCACCGAGAAGTCGTCGGTGACGAACGCGTACACGAGACAGCCGAACGCGAGCAGGGCGAACACTGCCACGCCGGCAGCGAGCGTGAACGCAGAGCGCATCCAAGCCTGATAACCGCGCGCCGCACCGATCAGTGGTATCACCCCGAGCATCAGGGACAGCGTGAACACGAGAATCAGCGCGAAGTGCCCGAGTTCCGGAATCATGTCTGCTTCTGCATCCCTTTGAGTTCCGGCGGCATGTAGTTTTCGTCGTGCTTGGCCAGCACTTCGTCGGCCTTGAACACGCCATCGGCGCCGAGGTGGCCGGTTGCGAGCACGCCTTTGCCTTCACGGAACAGGTCCGGAAGGATGCCGTTGTAGACGACGATGAAGTCGGAACCCGCGAGGTCCGTTACGACGAAGCGCACTTCGAGTCCGTCCGACGCGCGTTGCAGGCTGCCGTCTTTCACCATGCCGCCGGCGCGGATGCGCGGCCCCACCGGCGCTTTCCCCGAGACCACTTCGCCCGGCGGATAGAACAGGTTGATGTTCTCGTTCAACGCACGCATCACCAGCATCACCGTCACGGCGACGCCGACCAGCAGGAACGCGACTGCGAAGAGCCGGTTACGACGAACGGGATGCATCGACGCGCTCCGCGTTGCCGGATTCGAGACTCGTTTGACGTCGCAGGCGTTGGCCCTGTTCCGCAAAGAAGCGCCGCCGCGCGCGCAACGGGCGCAGCAGCGTGACGACGATGCCGAGCACGCCGATGGCATAGGCGCTCCACACGAACGGGTAGTGGCCACCCATGTACAGAAAGTCGTGCCAGCTGGCGAAACTCACGGCTGGCGGCTCCGCACCAGATCGTTGACCCACTGCGTGCGCCGCTCGCGCACGAGTACTTCGTTGCCGACGCCGAACAGCAACACGCCGAAGAAGAACGCATAGAAACCGAGCACGCTGACGAGCAGCGGCAGATACATCTCGGCCGGCATCGACGGCGCCGACGTCAGTTTGAACGTGGAGGTCTGGTGCAACGTCAGCCACCAGTCCACGGAGTATTTGATGATCGGGATATCGACCATACCGACCACCGCCAGAATCGCTGCGGCGCGGCCGGCCGTTTCCTCGCGCGGCACCGCCTGGCGCAGCGCCATCACGCCGAAGTACAGGAACAGCAGCACCAGCATCGACGTCGTGCGCGCATCCCACACCCACCACGTGCCCCACGTCGGGCGTCCCCAGATTGCGCCCGTCAGCAAGGCGACCACGCAGAACACCGCGCCGATCGGCGCCGCGGCCGCCACCACCATGTCGGCGAGTTTCATGCGCCAGATGAGCAGCACCGCACCCGCGAGACCCATCAGGATGTAGCAGCTCTCGGACAGGATCGCTGCCGGCACGTGCAGATACATGATGCGGAAGCTGTTGCCCTGCAGATAGTCGGGCGGCGCGATGGCCAGACCCCAAGCGAGCCCCACGACGATGCCGGTCAAGCCGATCGCCGTCGCGCCGATTGCCCAGGGACCGCTGATCTCGAAGAACCAGCGCGGCGAACCCAGCCGATGCCACACCGTTTTCAATCGGCCCATCGCGTCACTCCAGCCCCACGCGCAGCGCCAACGCCGCAGCAAAGGGGGTAAGCGTCAGCATCAGCGCGAGAATTACCGCCAGCCATGCGAGCTGTGCGGACGGATCCACGCCGTCGATCACCGCGGTCACGGCGCCGGCGCCGAGTATCAACACCGGCACGTACAGCGGCAGAATGATCAGCGTCAGCAGCAACCCACCGCGCTTCAATCCAACCGTTAGCGCCGCGCCAACGGCGCCGAGCAAACTCAGGATGGGCGTGCCGAGCAGCAGCGTCAGCACCAGCGTCGGAACCGCCGCGCCCGGCAGAAACAGCATCAGCGCGGCGAGCGGCGACAGCAGCGTGAGCGGCAGGCCGATCACCAACCAGTGCGCCAGCACCTTCGCCAGCACGCCGACAAAGAGCGGGTCGACGTTCAACACGAGTTGCTCCAGCGTGCCGTCGTCGAAATCGCGACGGAACAGCGCATCGAGCGACAGCAGCGTCGACAGCAACGCGAGCACCCACAACACGCCCGGTGCGATCTCCGACAACCTCTCCGCGCCTGGCCCGACGCCCAGCGGGAACATCGAGATGCCCATCACGTAGAACATCAGCGGGTTGATCAGCTCGCTGCGCGAACGGAACGCGATCGTCAGGTCGCGTTGCAACTGCGCCGTGAATGCCCGGCCGATCGACGGCGCGCGATCGAGTGCGGCGGCGGTCACGCGGCACGTCCGAGTGCATGCTGCATCGTCCGTTCGAGACCCAAAGGCTGGTGTGTAGCGCACAAGGCGGCACCGCCGGCAGCACGATGGCGCTCGAGCAGCTCGCGGACGAGCCCGCACCCGGCGTCGTCGAGCGCGGTGAGCGGTTCGTCGAGCAGCCACAGCGGTGCGTTGCCGAAGCACAGGCGAGCGAGCGCCGCGCGCCGCTGTTGACCTGCGGACAACTGCTGGCACGGGGTGAGCTCATAGCCCGCCAGTCCGACCTTTTCGAGCAGCGATGACAATGATCCGTCCGATGCATCCGACCCTTCGATCGCAGCTGACCAGCGCAAGTTCTGCAGCGGCGTCAATTGCAGGTTCAATCCGCCTCTGTGTCCAACGTAGCTGAACCTGCCGCCACGACGCACTTCACCGTCGAAGTCCCCGGTGAGTCCGGCCAGACACCGCAGCAACGTGGTCTTGCCACTACCGTTCGGACCCGTCAGTTCGATCAGGTCGCCCGGGCGTATTTCGAGGTCGAGATCTTTGAACAGCACGCGCCCGTCCCTTTCGCACCCGAGCGCGCGCGCGGTCAGAAGTGATGCCTGCAATTGCGGAGGCCGTCCATGGAGCCGCGCGCATTATAGCCAGGCGTGGCCGCATTTCCGGGCGTGTGGACGCGAATTTCGGCCCCGTATCGCACTTTTACTCTGGTTCAGGCATGAACCCAGGGCCGAAGGCGCGACTTCGAATGTGGAGGGTGTCGAATGTGGAAGGTGAAATCGCACTGAGATCGCTATCGAACCGAAAACACCCCATACCCGCGCGCGCCAATCCGCAGTTGCCACCCGTTAGGCCCGTGCATCGCCTGGCAACGGTGTGCAAGCACCGGCGCGGCGTCGCCGAGCGGTGGCAGCGATACGGTATGGCTGTCGAGTCCCGGATTGATCGCGACGATCAACGAACCGCCGCGCCGATACAGCAGCGGATAGCCGGTCGATGCATCGCTCAGCACCGCCAGCGGGGCATCGGGCGCGAGATCGGACTCGGTCACGCGCAGGTAGATGAGGCGTTCGACGTGGTGCCACAGCGAATCGCGATCGGCGCGCTGCGCAGCAACCGTCGGGCGATCCGCGAGCGGGTCGATCGGCAGGTACGGCGTGGCGTTCGGGTTCGTCGAGAATCCCGCGAGCAGCGAGCCGTCCCATTGCATCGGCGTCCGTGAACCGGTGCGTTCGAAGCCCCCTTCCTTGCTCGTTAGCCCGGGCACGTATCGCATGCCGATCTCGTCGCCGTAGTAGATGAACGGTAACTGCGGCCACGTCAGCAGAAACGTGAAGAGCACCTTCAGGTCGTCCGGCTCGCGGCCGTGCCGCGGGCGCACGAAGTCGTGGTTCGAGGACGGCAGGCTGATCAGTCCGCGTCCGGCGATCCGGCTCTGCTGGAAATCGAACGCGGTCCAGAAACGCCGGAAGTCGCCGCGCCCGAAGCTATCGAAGTAGGGCGACGCACGGCGCTTCGGAAACGTCTCTGGTCCGAGCACGAGCGCGTCGTAGCCGGCAACGCCGACGTGTTGCATGAAGTCGGCATGGAAGCCGGCGTCGATCGCGAGTTCCGGGTTGCCCCATTCGGAGATCATCACGCGATCCCGATACTGATCGTCGAGCCACGTTCGGATCTCGCGCCACAAACGGCGGATCCCGACGCGCTGCGGATCGTGTTTCACCAGGCTGCCGGCGAGGTCGACTCGAAAGCCGTCCACGCCGAGATCGAGCCAGAACTTCATGGTGTCTTTGAGCGCGGCGCGTGTCGCGCGCGGGGCCGGCGCGTCGACGTCCTGCTGATAGCCACGTTCGGGACTACCAAAGCCGTAGTTCAATGCCGGTTGGTGCGCGAAGAAGTTGACTGCATACGCGCCCGCGCGGTCTGAGTTGCCGCTGATGAAGTCGAGGTCGCCGTCGCGTTTGGTCCACGGGTTGTTGGTCCACACATAGCGGTGCGTGAACTCGTTCGGATCGGCGCGTTGCGACTGCAGGAACCACGGATGCTGATCGGACGTGTGGCCCGCCACCAGGTCGAGACAAAGACGGATGCCGTGATCGTGTGCTGCGTCGAGCAGCGCCTTGAACTGATCGTTGGTGCCGTAGCGCGGTGCGATGCGACAGTAGTCCGCAACGTCGTAGCCGGCGTCTTTGAACGGCGATACGAAGCATGGATTGATCCACACCGCGTTCACGCCGAGTTCCGCGAGATAGTCGAGCTTCGCCTCGATGCCGGCGAGGTCGCCGACGCCGTCGCCATTCGCGTCGTAGAAGCTCTGCGGGTAGATCTGATAGAACACCGCACGCGCGAGCCAAGCAGGCTGTGGGCCAGGCGGGGTCATGGATCTGCCGCCAGGCGGAAACAGCTCTCGTATCGCGCGCCGGGCAGCTTCATCCGACCTTGCGCTACGAACTCGCCGAGCACCTTCTCCAACACGTCGATGATGGCGCGATCGCCGTGCAGCACGAAGGGACCGTGCTCGCGGATCATCCGGATGCCGTGGTCTTTCACGTTACCGGTGACGATCGCCGAGAACGCGCGTCGCAGATTCACGGCGAGCTCGTGCCGCGACATGTCGCGCCGCAACCGCAACTCGGCGACGCTCTTGTGCGTGACGTGAAACGGCAACTGCGATGCGATCGGCACCTTCAACAGCCAGTTGAAGTAGTACGCATCGCCCGAGGTGCGCCGCTGTCCTTGCACCTTCCTGATCTTGCGCCCGATCCACTGCGCGGCGCCGGGCGCGTCGCCGATGATGATGCGGTAGAGCCGTCGCACGTCGTCACCGAGCGCGACCGTGATGAGGTGGTCGAGGCTCTCGAAGTAGTCCGCGCTCGATGCGGGCCCCGTGAATATGACCGGATACTTCTGACCGGCGTTTGCCGGATCGGTGAGCACGCCGAGCAGGTACAACACTTCTTCCGCGGTACCGACGCCACCGGGAAACACCACGATGCCGTGTCCCATCCGCACGAACGCTTCGAGGCGCTTCTCGATGTCGGGCAGAACCACGAGGTGATTGACCATCGGGTTCGGCGGCTCGGCAGCGATGATGCCGGGTTCCGTCAGACCGATGTAGCGCGCATCGGCCTGACGCTGCTTCACGTGGCCGATCGCTGCTCCTTTCATCGGCCCTTTCATGGCGCCGGGTCCGCACCCGGTGCAGATGTCGAGCCCGCGCAAACCGAGGTGATAGCCGACTTCTTTCGTGTACTCGTATTCGACGCGCGATATCGAATGTCCACCCCAGCAGACGACCGTATTCGGCCGCACGTCCGGCACCAGCACGCGCGCCTGTTTCAGGATGTGGAACACCGCGTCGGTGATGCCTTCGCTGGAATTCAGATCGAAGTGCCTGTTGTTCTCGATCTCGGTGCCGATGTAGACGAGGTCGCGCAACACCGCAAACAGGTGTTGGCGGATGCCTTCCACCATGCGGCCGTCAACGAACGCGCTCGCCGGTGCATTCTTGATGTTCAGCTTCAGTCCACGCGTGCGTTGCACGATCTCGATGCTGAAGTCGTGATAGGCGTCGAACAACGCCGCGGCATCGTCGGTATCGTCGCCCGTGTTCAGTACTGCGAGCGCACAGCGGCGAAACAGTTCGAGAATGCGCGAGTCGGCGGTACTGCGCAGTTGTTGCACCTCGCGCTGCGACAACAGCTCCAGTGTGCCGCGCGGCGTGACTTCGGTATCGATCGTCGGCCGTCGCAGCAACACTTCCGATTTGTTCATGACCCGCCCCTGTCTATAGCGTCTTCCCGTGCGGCTGCGGACGATCCAGCAGAAACGCCGCCAGCGCCGTGCGCGCGTCCGCGTCTTCGACCGCCGGCATCGGCTGGCGCGGTTGCGCCAGATACGCCGCGAGCGTGGCCGAATCGTAACGCGCCGACAATCCGGCGAGCACGACGCGGCCGTCTTTGCCGTCGCCACCGAGCGCATGGCACTGCTGACAATCGCGCTGGCCGAAGACCGTGGCGCCGCGCGCGATCAGACGCGGATCCGCGACCCCGGCGTTCGCGGTGTCCGCTCGTGTCTTCCGGCTGCCGATTTCGAGCGTCTGCGTGCCACCCGGAACGATGCGGTATACCGCGTTCGCGTAGTCGTCCGATACATAAATGGAACCGTCGGCGGCCTCGGTGACTTCGGCCGGCCGCCCGATGACGTTTTCGTCGGTGAGAAATCCGGTCAGAAAATCGCGCGCGCTGATCATGCCGTCGGCGGCCCAGTGCAGCGCGACCACCTTGTATCCGTCTTTCCGGCTGCGATTCCAAGATCCGTGCAGCGCGACCAGCGCGTCGCCGCGGAACTCGTCGAGCTGTTTTTCGCTGCGCAGGAACACCATGCCCAACGGCGCATTGTGGGCGCGGAAGGAAAACGCCGGTGGAATCGAGGCATCGATCACCGCTTCGCGGCCGGCGCCCAGGTCGGGGTCGGGCACGCGATCGCCGTTCGCGAACGGCCAACCGTAGAAGGCGCCTTGCCGGATCTGATCCAGTTCGCACGGTGGGAAATCGTCGCCGAGCAGATCGCGCCCGTTGTCGGTGGCGTAGAGGGTCCCATCGGCGCGCCAGTCGAAGCCGGCGCTGTTGCGCAGGCCGGTCGCGTAGATGTCGACGAACTTGCCATCGGGTGTATAGCGCAGCATCGCGGCGCGACGATCGTCCTCTTCCATGCAGACGTTGCACGACGAACCGACGTTCAGATACAGCAGACCGTCCGGACCGAACCGGATCGTCTTCTTCCAGTGATTGCCGCCGGTCGGCAGCCCATCGATGACGATCTCGTATTTGCCGTCGACCTTGCCTGCGACATCGTCGAACCGCACGCGGCCGACCTTGCCCTGCTCGGCGACGTACAGGTAACCGTTCAGAAGATCGAGACCGTTCGGACCGTCGAGTGCGTCGAGCAACACGCGCCGGTCGTCCGATTCGCCGTCGCCGTTTGCGTCCTGCGCCAGCCAATAGACGCGGCCTTGACCTGGCGATGCCACGAGCACGTCACCGTGCGCGGTCATGCGCACCATTCGCGCATTGGGAATGTCGCGCGCGAACAATCCGATTCCGTAACCGGCGGGCACGATCAACCGCGACTTGACGGTAGCCGCATCTGCCGTCGGAACCGGGAACACCGATGGCGCTAAATTCGCCAACATACCCTTGAAGGGGACGTTCACCGGCGGCAGCCACAACCACGCCGCAGCGACAACAAGCACGACGACTGCGATCAGCGCGATGGCAATGCGTTTCAACCACTTCATCGCGCCTCTCCAAGGCTGACTTCGAATCCCAGGTACGCCTGCCGCGGTGTGCCCGGGAAGTATCGGTAGCTTCCGAACGCCACATCGGCGCGATCGGCATATCGGATGTCGCCGATGTTCATCACGCGTGCGAAGAACCGCCAGTGCGGCGTGGCCTGCCATGAGCCGCGCCAGTTCCACAGCGTAAAGCCGTCGTAGTTCGCGGTGCTCGCCGCATCGAGGTAATACTTGCCCTGATACACCATCTCTACTTCGCTCTCGATGCTCGGCGTCGGTTGATACATCCAGTGCGCGCTGCCGAGCCAGCGCGGCGCAGTATCGACGTCGTGGCCGTCTTTGATGACTTCGCCGCCGGTAACCGTGCGATCGAACGCATACGTGTGTCGCGCGTAGGTGCCGATGACCGACAGACGGTTGCCCTCGAATGGCGTCCAGCCGAGGTCCCATTCGATGCCGGCCGACTCGAGCTTGCCGTTGCTGACGTTGAATCCGTTCGCATCGCGCAGGATCACGTGCGTGCTGCGTTCGGCATAAATCGCGGCGCTGTAATCGAACGCTCGCGCCGAACCGCGTCCGCCGATCTCGTACGAGGTCACCTCTTCGCTCTTCAGGTCGGCGACGTTCTGGCCGCTCTGCAGGCGATACAGCTCGGTCGCCTGCGGCGGCCGGAAGCCGTTGCCCGCCAGCGCATACAGCGTCAGTTCGGGCAGCGCCGACCAATCGACACCGAGCCGCAGTGCGGTGTTCGTGTACGAATCGTCTCGATCCGGCGGCCGCGTGTAAAGACACCCGCCAAACCCGCACGGCGTACCGTTGTCCCGCGTGTTTCCGTCGAGCGCGTGATTGGTGTAGTCGTAGCCGAGGTACTCGAGGCGCGCGCTGTGCACCAGTGCTACGTCGTCAGATAACGCGTAGCGCACATCGTAGTGCAGCGCGCCCATGAGGCTGGTCACGTCGTAGTCGTAATGCACGCCCACCGGCCGGGTGCCGACGATGAACGCCGAACCCAGCGCCGGCTTCTGCTGGAACTCGTACAGATTGCCGTAAGCCCATTCGAGATCGACCCCACCGCGCCAGTCGAGCGCGCCGCGCGTGCCGGACAACGACGTCTGCACGCCGGCGCTGTTCTGGCCGTTCTGTTCCAACGGCTCGCCAGGCAGGAAGTGCTGCAGGAACTGCATCTGCGAGCGGCGGAAGTACGGCGTGATGCTGAGTTGGAGGCCGTCGTCGAGTTCCCGCACCCACTCGCTGACGAACCGCAGCGACCACGCGTCGCGATACGACTCCGGATTCGGATTCGATTTGCGCAACTGGTTGTCCTTGTACGCGCCGTAACCGATCACGAACCCGCCGGTCTCCTGGTTCAGGTTGGTCCACTCGAACGTCGTGTGCACATCGAAGCCGGCAACGGGGCCGAGCTGCGTCAGCGTGACTTTCTGTTCGTCGTGCCCGGTCGCGTCGCGGTAACCGTTCGTGGACACTCCCATGCCGTCGATCCGCAACAGCTGTTCATCCGCCATCGTGCTCGCGCTCAAGCGAACCGCACCGTAGTCGTCCGGTCCTCCTTCCACGTACAACCGCCCGGGCTCCCCCGTGATGGGCGTTACGACGTTGATCGCGCCGTGCAGCGCGTTGCTCCCGAACAGCGCGCTGCCGGCTCCGCGCAGCACTTCGATGCGCGCCGCCTGCTCCGAATTGATTTCGAACAGATTGTTGATGTTGCAGAAGCCGGCCGGCCGGATCGGCACGCCGTTCTCCAGATAAAGGAACTCGCCGCACGCGCCCGTGCCGGTGTACACAGGCGACCGGATCGCCGTCAGGTGCTCTTCTTCGGAACCCTTCGAGATCCAGACGCCCGGCACGCGCACCATCGTTTCATATATATGTGTCTGTCCGACGAGGCGCAGCGTCTCTGCGTCGATGTCGGTCGCGCTGCCGACTCCGTTGAGCCGCTCGGCTACAGACGCGTTGCCGGTGACGAGGACCTGCTCGATGGACGACGGCGGTTCGCTCGCCGATTCCGCGAAAGCGACGCCGTAGCTCAGCAGCAGCGATGCGACTGCGACAACGCGGAACGACCTCAATCGCAATGTTCGACGCGTTGCGGGGTGCAATCCACGGCAATCGATCCTTGGGCAGTGAAGAAGTTCGGAAGGCGGCCGACCATAAACAATCGCAATAAATGCCGCAATGGGCTGCACGTTGCGTGTCGACCTTCGGCGAATCGGCGACACTGTTCCGGAAAGCTGGTGTGCGATCGACCGCAAGGAGAAACGTCCGTGATCCGCATTCGTGCCGCCACGCAGGCCGACGCCGCCGCGTTACGCGAAATCTATCGACCGTACGTGGAACGGACGGCGATTTCCTTCGAGGCAGAGGTACCGTCCGTAGAGGAATTCGCAGGCCGCATCGCCAAGTACGCAAAAGGCTGGGACTGGGTCGTCGCAGAAGAAGACGGCACCTGTCTCGGTTACGCGTACGGCTCTGCGCATCGCGAACGCGCGGCGTATCGCTGGTCGGTGGAGACCTCCGTGTACGTGCATGAGAATCATCAACGTCGCGGCATCGCAACGGCCGCGTATGCGGAGCTTCTGGAGCGGCTGACGGTCAAAGGCTACTGCAACGCATTTGCGGGCATCGCGCTGCCCAACGACGCCAGCGTGGCGCTGCACCAGCGTCTGGGCTTCGAGATGATCGGCGTGTTCCGTCGCGTGGGGCGGAAGTTCGATCGATGGCACGATGTCGCATGGCTGCAGCGGCGGCTGCGCGACGAACCGCCCGCACAATCGTGATTCTGCACGCTTCGATCGACGACGTGGCTTCGCTGGAGCCGTGGGTGCGATCGGGCATATTCCTGGCGACGATCTCGACACTGGCTCTGGCGGAGCGGCGGCGGCCTCGACGACCCAACCGTTCCACTCGAAGCCGTTTCACCAACGTTGCACTTCTGCTGCTGAACACGCTGCTGGTGCGCGCCATCACCACGACGTCGCTCGTCGCGGTGGCAGTGACCGCACAGACGATGCAGTGGGGCGCATTGACGCACGTTGCTGCCCCCACATGGATCGAGTTCGCGATCGCGATCCTGTTGCTCGATGCGGGCATGTATCTGCAACACCGTCTGTTTCATCTGGTTCCGTGGTTCTGGCGGTTGCACGCGGTACATCACTCGGACACCGCGTTCGACGTGACGACCGGCATCCGCTTTCACCCCGGCGAGATTCTCCTGTCGTTGGCGATCAAGGCCGCTGTCGTGGTCGCGCTCGGCGCATCGCCGTGGGCCGTTCTGGTGTTCGAAGCACTACTGAGCTCCGCGTCGCTCTTCGAGCACTCGAACGTGCGCATCGCGCCGCGCATCGACGCGCTGTTGCGTCACGCAATCGTGACGCCGGACGTACACCGAGTTCACCACTCCGTGGAGCGCGACGAACACAACCGCAACTTCGGCTTCCTGCTGCTGTGGTGGGATCGTCTGTTCCACACCTACCGCGCAGTTCCGCGCGGAGATGCGAGCACGATGCCGATCGGACTATCCGCGTTCCGCTCCGATGCAGATCAGCAGCTTCATTCGCTGATCGTTCAACCGTTCTCCGCCCGCTGAAACCGCTCGAACTGCGGAGGATGAATCAGACGATGCTGCATCAGCACTACACGTCGCCGCAGTGAGCCTGCGACCGCTCGCCGCGCTGCGGATCGGTTTCAGGGTGTAGCCTCCAGTGGGAACGCGGTGATCTGCGCTGGCATCGCTCGATACGCAATTCGATACAGGGCCGGCAACACGAACAGGCTCAACAACGTTGCGCTGATGATTCCACCGATGACGACGGTTGCCAGCGGCCGCTGCACTTCCGCGCCGGTGCCGGTATTGAGCGCCATCGGCAGAAAGCCGAGGCTCGCGACCAGACCCACCATCAGAATCGGCCGCAGCCGCAACATCGAACCTTCGAAGATCGACTCGTCGAGCGTTTTGCCTTTTTCTACGAGTTGACGGAACTCCGAGACCATGACGACGCCGGTGAGCACCGCAACGCCCGACAAGGTGATGAATCCCACGCCGGCCGAAATGGACAGCGGGATGTCTCGCAGCCATAGCGCCGCAATGCCACCGGTAAGTGCGAGCGGCACCCCGCTGAAGACGAGCAGCGCATCCTTCGCCGATCCAAACGTCATCATCAGCAGCGCGAAGATCAACAGCAGAGTCAGCGGCGTCAAAAGTTGCAAGCGACTCGCCGCGGATTGAAGTTGTTCGAACGTTCCGCCGTATTCCAACCAATAGCCGGGGGGCAATTCGACGTTGTCGTCTACAGCGCGCTGAACGTCGGCCACCATCGAACCCAGATCCCGACCGCGCGCGTTGGCGGTAACCACGATCCGTCGCTTGCCGTTCTCTCGACTGATCTGGTTGGGTCCGGCGGCAATGTTCAACGTCGCAACCTCCGACAGCGGCACGTAGCCTGCGTCGTCGGGCAGCGGCACCGGCAGGCGTTCCACTGCGGCGAGATTGCCTCGAAGGTCCTCGGGCAGGCGCACGACGAGATCGAAGCGTCTGTCGCCTTCGAATATCTGACCCGTAGTGCGACCACCGAGCGCAATTTCCACGACATTCTGCACGTCGGCAATGTTGAGCCCGTAACGCGCGATCGATTCCCGCTTTGGAATGATCGACAGCATCGGCAGTCCCGTGATCGGTTCTGTTTTCGCGTCCGCAACGCCCTCGATCGGTGTAATGGTCTCTTCGATTTCCTGACCAAGCCTCACCAGGGTCTCGAGATCGTCGCCGTAAACCTTGACGGCCAGATCGGACCGCACGCCGGAGATCAGTTCGTTGAAGCGCATTTGAATCGGTTGAGTGAATTCGTAATTGTTGCCCGGCACCGCTTGGGCGGCGACTTCGATCTCTGCGACGAGCTGGGCCTTGGTCTTGTTCGAGTCAGGCCACTGCTCGCGGTCCTTCAGCATCACGAACGTATCCGCCACCGAAGGCGGCATCGGATCTGTGGCAACTTCGGCAGTACCCAGTTTGGCGAACACGCGCTCGACTTCCGGAAACCGGCTGATTCGTTCCTCCAGTTGCGACTGCATGCTGACGGCCTGCTCGAGGCCCGTGCCCGGAATGCGCAGCGCGTGGAGCGCAATGTCGCCCTCATCGAGGCTCGGGATGAACTCCGTACCCATACGGGTTGCGAGCAATCCAGCGCCGACGACGAGCGCGACTGCAGCGCCGACAACGACCCAGCGATGGCGCACCGCACGGCGTAGCGACGGTTCATAGACGCGGCGCACCGCCTTTACTATCGGGTTCTCCTTGTCGGTGATGTTGCCCGTCAGGGTCAGCGCGAGAACCGCCGGCACGAACGTCAACGACAGCACCAGTGCCGCGACCAACGCGATGACCACGGCGAACCCCATTGGTTGGAACATCTTTCCCTCAACGCCGGTCAGCGCAAAGATCGGCAGGTTCACGAGCACCACGACAACGACGCTGACAAAGCTCGGCGTGAACACTTCGCGCGTCGCGGTGTAGACCGTATGGAGACGTTCGTCGGTGTTCAGAATCCGGCCGAGCTGCTGTTGCCGCTCCCCGAGACGCAACAGACAACTCTCCACGATGATGATGGCACCATCGACGATGAGGCCGAAATCCAATGCCCCTAACGACATCAGATTGGCGCTGACCTTCTGTTCGACCATGCCGATGACCAGCATGAGCATCGACAGCGGAATCACCAACGCGGTGACCAATGCCGCGCGCAGGTTGCCCAGCAGCGCGAACAACACGATGACCACCAGGATGGCGCCTTCTGCAAGGTTCTCCTGCACCGTCGCGATCGTCTTGTTGACCAGGATGGTGCGATCGTAAACGGGCGTCGTGGTAACTCCCGGCGGCAGCGATCTGTTGATCTGCTGGAGCTTTTCGGCGACCCGCAGGCTCACCGTGCGGCTGTTCTCGCCGATCAGCATCATTGCGGTGCCGAGTACGATTTCATCGCCGTTTTGTGTCGAAGCTCCGGTGCGGAGTTCCTTGCCGAAGGCGACGTCCGCCAGGTCGCTCACGCGCACCGGCACGCCGTCACGCTGCGCGATCACCACGCTCGCAATGTCCGGCAACTCGATGAGCTGACCCGGCATGCGGATCAGGTATTGCTCACCGCCGCGTTCGATGTAGCCCGCGCCAACGTTGACGTTGTTGGATTCCAATGCGCGGGTCAGGTCGTCCAGCGTGAGCTGGAATGCCAGGAGCTTCGCCGGATCGGGCGTTACGTGATACTGCTTCGCGTAACCACCGATGCTGTTGACTTCGGACAGCCCCGGCACCTGTCGCAACTGTGGACGCACAATCCAGTCCTGCACCGTCCTCAGTGCCGTGGCGTCGTACGGACGACCATCTGGCTGGCGGGCATCCGGTTGCGCCGTCACCGTGTACATGAAGATCTCGCCGAGACCCGTCGCGATCGGACCCATCGTCGGGTCGATCCCGGGCGGCAGCAGGCTCTTCGCTTCCTGGAGTTTTTGTGCGACGAGGTTGCGCGCGAAATAGATATCGGTACCGTCCTCGAATACCACGGTCACCTGCGACAAGCCGTAGCGCGACAGTGACCGCGTGTAATCGAGCTTCGGCAGCCCGGCCATCGCGGTTTCAACCGCGAAGGTGACGCGTTGTTCGGCTTCGAGCGGCGAATAACCGGGCGCTTCGCTGTTGATCTGCACCTGAACGTTGGTGATGTCGGGCACTGCATCGATCGGAAGACGCTGATAATTCCAGACTCCAACCGCAGCCACGGTCAGCACGAGAAACAGCACCAGCCAACGGCGGGCGATCGACAATCGGATCAATGCATCGATCATGGTCACCCCTCAGTGGTCGTGGCTGGCGCCGGACTTTTCGATGTCCGCTTTGATCAGGAAACTGTTCTGCGACACGTAGCGTGCGCCGCTCGCGAGCCCCGCCGTAACCTCGACCCACACGCCATCGCTGCGCCCCAGTTGCAACGGGCGCGCTTCGTAGACGTCGCCGACATTCTCGAACGCGACGTTCCAGTCGCGCAGGCGTTGAACGGCGTCGGCTCGGACCGCCACCGGTACCTCGGCGGTCGCGATCATCACCTCACCGGTCACGTAGCGTCCGGGGGTCCATCGACCATCGGCATTGCCGAGCGCAATGCGCACCTTCAACGCCTGGTTGGCTCCCGCTCCGGCGGGGCTCACCCGCACCACCTCGCCGTCTACGGGCCCGCCGCCGTCCACCGCGCGGATGCGGGCGCGCTGTCCGGTTTTGATACGAGAGACGTCGCGCGGGAACACCGACAGTTCCGCTACCACACGCGACAAATCGGTGATCGTGAACAACGCTTGGTCTGCGCTGTTCTCGCCCGGGTTCGCATTGCGCTGCGTGACCACGCCCGCAATGGGCGCCGTGATGTCGTAGCTTCGCAGACTCTCGTTGGACTCGATCTGCGCGAGAACGTCGCCTTGTCGCACCGCATCTCCGATGGATTTGCCGACGCTGCGGATGACCCCGGCGTACCGCGCGGTCACGGTCCGCACGTTTTCCGGATCGGGTGCGATCACGCCGTAGAGCGGCAACACCTCTGCAATGGCGCCCGGACCTGCAACCGCTACCACCACGCCGGCCTGCTTGGCTGTCTCGGCCGGAATCGTCGTGCGGCCCTCGAACGTGTCGTACATCCACCGGTGCGCCGCTCCACCGCTGGTCGCCTCGATGCCGAGCACAAACGAATGCGGCTCATGGACCTCGCTCGTGCTGCGCAAAAAGTCCTCCTGCGGCGTGAACTCGATGCGATCGGTCACGCCACCCAGGCGTTCGAGCGCAACCGTCAACTGCACGCGATCCGGCGCCAACGGTTTGCCATCCAGCGTTGCCCATGCGCGGAACTCGGGGGGCACACCGGCTTCGTAGATCGCGAGTTCCAGCGCGAAGGAACCATCCTGCAATACGCGGCCGCTATGCGGACCTCGCGGTGCCTCGTCGGAATCGGCGTCGTGGCCTGTTTCGCTTTCAGGTGCCGCGTCTTTGGATTCGGAATTACCGCAACCCGACAGAATTGCCGCGAGCAGCATCGCCGAGAGAATGACTTTCGTGTTCATGCGTGGCATCTCAAATCAGTTCATGTGTTCGGGTCAGCGAGCGGCGCATTGGTCAGGCGCTCGATTTCGGCCCGGAGGGTTTGCGCATTCGCAGCGGCATCGATCATTGCTGCCTGCAGCGCGAGGAATTCGCGCTGCGCATCGACGAGTTCCAGATAGCTGTAACGCCCTCGCTCATAGGCGTACCCGGTCTCGTTCATCGCTTCTTCGGCGCGCGGCAGAATCCCGCCGCGCAACGCTTCGACCTCGAGCACTGCCCCTCGCAGTTCGCGATGCAACTCGTAGAGCACAGCCTCCGCCTTGATCAATGCGATGCGGCGTTCCGCTGTGACGAGATCGCGATTCGCAGTCGCTTCGGCCACGAAGCCGTCGGCGCGCCCGCCGCTGAACAGCGGCACGGAGATCGACGCGACGAAGCTCTCGTCGTTGCCTACCTCCATGCGGCGAACACCGCCGGACACCGCGATGTCCGGGCGTCTACGAGTACTTGCGAGGCGCAATTCCGCGTCGCGCAGGCGCGCCTCCGAGGTAAACCGCAGGAAATCGGGATTGGCAACGAGGCGTTCGACGAGTGCGTCGAAGTCTCCGGTTCGCGGCGGCGCGAACAGGTCCGCTGTCACTTCGCCAAAGCGCCGTTCACCGACGACCGGTTGCGATTCTCCCCATGTCGCAGCGAGGTGTTTGCGCGCCGACTCGAGTTGGAGCGCAGCGCGCTGCTGATCGAGGCGTGCGCGGTCCAGCGCGATGCGCGCGCGATCCAACTCCGCGTGGGGCGCCCTGGCCGCATTCACGCGCCGCTCGGACCCGCTGACGGTCTGTTCGGCGAGCGCCACCTCGCGGACCGCGAGGCGAAGGTGTTCCTGGCGCGCTGCTACCGTGATGAAACGACGCGTCACGTCAGCCAGCACGTCGAGCTGTGTCGCCTGGCGACTCACCACAAGCGCGCTGCGACTTGCCTGTGCGACCGCGACGCGGGCATCGCGTTTGCCGCCGAGTTCGATCACCTGCGACAGGGCGAAGGTGTATTGCGCGGAATCCACGCCGTGAGCGGCGCCGGTGCCCAATACGTCTTCGATCTCGAGCGACGCCTCGGGCGCGGGGCCGAGTGCTGCCTGCCGACCGCGCGCATCGTCCGCGCGAAACTCGAATTCGAACGTTCTCAGTGCGGGATTGCCGTCTAGCGCTGCATCGATCGCCTGACGCAACGTCAGCGGCGGCAGATTTTCGGTTGGCACGGTGCCAGGGTCAGCTGCGAGCGCGCGCGCACCGATCAGCAGCGCTGCAATCCAGATCGCGATATGGCGGAACACACCGATCCTCCGTTCGATTCCAAATACGCGCCCAATGGCGCGAACCGCCGCTCTTGCGGCCGGAGAGAACGGTTAGATCCGGGGCGGGCGGAAGTGCGTGGAAACGGGACTGGTGATGGTTCTGGCGGAGACAACGGACGTGTCGATTGCCGCCTTGGTCAGCGCCAACGGAGGAACCGACGAGACGAGCATCGGCGCGTGTGCGCAACAGTTGTGGCAATGGTAGTGAGCGTCAGGCGCGTTGCCGTCCGCGCTCGCATCGTGAACGTGCTCCAGTAACAGGCTGAGGCTGCTCGAATGCGCGTCCGAGGGATGGTTCGATACGTCGAGATCCGGCACGCCCGCGACGACGCGCATGCTGATGATGAGCAGCATCAACATCAACCATCCGCGGTGAGGCGCTTTGGGCATCCGGAGTCGATTCATGTTCGCGAGCATGCCCGATCGATGTCCGCTGCTCAACCTCGATGCGGATTGGAAGGTGACTCAGCTCACACCGATGCCGACGAGCGTAATATTCGGGCATGACCGGGAACGTACCTCGCATCGCCAAGTCCGCGGTGACGATGCTCATCGCGACCACCGCGTTCGAGTCGGTGCGGATGGGCGCGAGCGTGTTCCGCGGCCTCATCGATCTGCCGGCACGAGAAAAGATCGGCTCTGTTGCATTCGCGGACTTCTCTCGTGCGACCGACCTTTCGCCCGCCGGATTCATCTTCTACGGCACCTTCGGGATCGGCGGCTTGCTGCTGACCGGTGCGACGTGGATCGTCGCCGCACGCACCCGTGCACCGCTCTACGTGCGGCGACTCGCGGCGATCTCGACCGTCTGCTCTCTGCTGATACTGGCTTTCACCACGCAGGCCGCCCCTTTGATGATTCGTCTGGGTTCGTCGCCGAACGACCCTTCGCTGCTTTCGCAACTGCTCGACGATTTTGCGGTCTGGACCTATCCGCGCTTCGTTTGTGCCACGGTTTCATACGCGGCGATGCTGAGCGCGCTGGCGCGCCTGGCGTGGCCTACGCCGGATTCCATGCATCGAGGACCCATAAGATGACCCAATCCATGATCGAAGGCGGATGCTTCTGCAGAAAGGTTCGCTACGCGATCGACGACGGCAGCTACCTGGCGGTCAACTGCCACTGCACGATGTGCCGGCGCATTCACGCCGCACCGTACGTGACGTGGCTTGTCGTTCCGGTCGATCGATTCCGTTATCTCGCCGTGGCGCCGACACAGCTCGAATCGTCCGCCGACGGCACGCGCTTCTACTGTCCCGCGTGCGGCACGCACGTCGCATGCATCAACGCGACGCATCCCGAGATCATCGACGTGTCCGCAGGAAGCCTCGATGCACCGGAGCGATTCGAGCCTACGTACGATGCTTTCGCCGACACCCGTCTCGGGTGGGTGCATCCGGTGGTGCACGGCGACTGAACGGTCGGGTCAGGACGTACGGCGGCGCTTCGCCGGGAAGCAGACATCCGGATGTCCGCGACAGCAGTCCTCCGTCAGGAAGGCGATCAGCGCCTTCATGCCGGCGTAATTCGCGCTGTAGTAGATCAGCCGGCCATCGCGCCGCGAATTGATGATCGACGCGCGTTCGAGTTCCTTCAGATGGAACGACAGGGTCGGCGCGGGAACGTCGAGCGCCGTTGCGATCTCGCCGGCGGACGTGCCGTCCTCGCCCGCCGTAACCAGATGCCGGAAGATCGCCAGTCGCGTCTCCTGTGCCAGCGACGCCAGTACTGTAACGGCCTCTTTCGATTCCATATTGCCCTTCTCGATACCCACCTGAATTTACGATGTCATCGTTTGAGCCGCGACACCTCTTCGAAGCACCTCGTCGCCGTCACGGAACGAGGTGGCCCTCAGCCACAACCGCAGCAGGTGCCGCTTCTCGTCCGGTGCGGCGGCGTCCTCGTATCCGGTACGCGCGTGCAGGATCACCGAGTTCTTCAGAAACTGCATGTCGCCTTCGGCGAACTGCATGTCGAGCGCCATACCCGGCTCGTTGGGGATCTGCTCGAGCACGTCGACGAGTTCCAGCTGCTGCGGCGTCAACCGCGGTGTCTCCGGCAACGACTGCGAGTCGCGGATGTACCAGCCTAGAAACAGCATCCGGAACAGGTCGTCGTCGATCGTAACGATCGGATACTTGAACACCGAGCCCTGCCCGGCGATGCCTTGTGGTCCCGGCATGTAGTTCGGGAATTTGTCGAACAGCAGCGGCGCAAGGTCGGGCCTGCGCCGGACGATCTCGTTGTACACGGCGACCGAACTCGCGATGCGGCTGATGCCACCTGCCTTCGCCGTGCGCAGACAGAACAACCCGATGATGTCGGCGCCGTCGGTATGGAACGTCAGCTCCGCGCGCGTCTTGTAGAGACGCGTTTCGAGGCTGTTCGGCCTCGCACCGGTGTCGCGCACGTGTCCCAGTAAGTCGCCGTCCGAGTTCTGCGACACCGGATCGCCGAGGTGCGCACCGACGATCCAGAACGCGAGCGCCGCCTGTTCCTCGCTGTACCTGCGCGCCGGAAAACCGCGCACGAGGAAGAACCCTCTGCCCGACTCCAGCGTATGCCGCCACCGACGAATGGACGCGCCGAGTTCGCGCAGCGGATAGTCGGCTGCGGTGATGGAGCCAATCGGTTTGCCGGACCCACCAAGCGCGACAATCGCCGCGTCCAGTTCGTCGAGTTCCGCCGCCGTGAGTCGATGCATCCAGTCGGTACGCTGCTGCAGATCCCGCCCGATCCAAGCAGCGGGATGATTCCGTACTGCCTTCGCGCTGGTGCTCATTGCGGCACTCACCCGCAACAGCTTGCCGCTTCGACCGGAGCCGTCGACGGCACTTTCGACTCGACGCGGGTCTCTTCCGCCGACTGACCGTAAGTGGTGATGTCGCCGAAGGTGTAGAAAGTCTCCCAACGGATTCCGGTCGGGTCTTCCACCCACGCTTTGTTCGATCGCGCGTAACAACACGACGCCCCTTTCTCGATCAGAACCGACGTGCCGGCATCTTTCGCTCGCGCGGCGACCTGATCCAGTTCGTCCTGGTCTTCAGCTTGAATGCCGAGGTGGCTGAGCCCTGCCGCGCCCTCGCTGCGCGTCGAAATGGCGAAGTTCATGCGAGGATCGTCGAGCATCCATTTCGCGTAGTCCGATTCGTGCCTCGTGGGCTGCGCGCCAAACAGGGTCGAATAGAAGCGGACCGATTCGTCGAGATCGGCAACGCCGACGTGGACATGGAGACGTTTCATTTTTCCGGTGCTCCGGTATGTTTTGACATTTCCATAATATTGGAAATATAGTTCTCGTCAAGAAGCGGAGAGAAATGGAACATTTCATCGATCGATCGCCTGGGGTCGCGCCGAACGAAGACCTCGGGTCAACGACTGACGATGACTAAAAGGGGCAACACGGATGAATGCAGTCATAACGAACCCAACTGCGGGCATTGCCAGCAGGCTGTCTTTTCTCGACCGCTACCTCACGCTGTGGATCTTGCTTGCGATGGTCACGGGCGTTGCTCTGGGTTTCTTCGCGCCAGGAGTCACGACGGCGCTCGACAGGCTGAGTGTCGGAACCACGTCGATCCCGATTGCCTTCGGACTCATCCTGATGATGTACCCACCGCTCGCCAAGGTGCGCTACGAAGAACTCGGCAAGGTCTTCCGCAACAAACGCGTGTTCGGATTGTCGGTGCTCTTCAATTGGGTGATCGCGCCTTCGTTGATGTTTGCACTGGCTGTCACGATGCTGCCCGACAAGCCGGATTACATGGTCGGTCTGATTCTCGTGGGCATCTCGCCCTGCATCGCGATGGTGATCGTGTGGAACGAATTGGCGAAGGGGGATGCCGAATATTGCGCCGGCCTCGTCGCCTTCAACTCGCTCTTTCAGGTTCTTTTCTTCTCCGTGTATGCCTACTTTTACGTGACCGTGCTGCCGGGCTGGCTCGGCATTCACGGCGCGGTCGTCGAGATCTCGATCGGCGAGGTGGCCAGGACGGTAGCCATTTACCTTGGCGTGCCGTTCGCGGCCGGATTCGTCACGCGGCGTTTGCTGGTCGGTGCGAAGGGGCTCAACTGGTACGAGCAGGTCTTCGTTCCGCGCATCAGCCCGATCACGCTGGTGGCGCTGCTGTTCACGATCGTCGTCATGTTTTCGCTGAAGGGTGAGGCGATCCTGCAACTCCCGCTCGATGTGCTGCGGATCGCAGGCCCACTGCTCGTGTACTTTCTTTTGATGTTCGCTCTGACGTTCTTCGTCAGCAAACGCATCGGCGCCAGCTATTCGCAGTCGGCGACGCTTTCGTTCACCGCGGCGTCGAACAACTTCGAGCTGGCCATCGCCGTAGCCATCGCCAGCTTCGGAATCCACAGCGGCGCGGCATTTGCCGCGGTAATTGGACCACTCGTCGAGGTTCCCGTGCTGGTCGGGCTGGTCAACGTTGCGTTGTGGGCGCAGAAAAGCTACTTCCGCTCGAGCACGATTTAGGTGAGTCCCGATGGCGCAACCACCTTCGCAGGAATCACGGTTCCTTCGGACGATCCGGTCTTTCTCGGCATCGTCGCGCTGCACGTGGCGATTGCAATCGTCTGCGCCGTAACCGGCCTGTGCGCAATCCTCAGCGAGAAGGGCTCCGCCCGGCATCGTCGTTTCGGCACGCTCTACTACTACTTTCTCGCCGCGGTATTCGCATCGTCGAGCGTCCTGGCGACGATGCGCTGGGCCGACGACTACCATCTGTTCATCCTCGGCCTGCTGTCATTCGCCGCAGCGTCCGTTGGCCGTACGGCGCAACGCAGGCGTTGGCACAGCGCCATGCGCCTGCACCTCGTGGCAATGGGAGCGTCGTACACGCTGCTGCTGATTGCGTTCTACGTCGACAACGGACACAGCCTGCCGGGCTGGAGTCTGCTTCCACCGGTCGCGTACTGGCTGCTGCCGTCAGTGATCGGCGCCGCGCTGATCGGATTTACGCTGTGGTCGCATCCGCTGACGCGCCGATGAGGTGACCCGCGATTTCTGGACCGATACCGCATTTTCGAAGCCGCAATCGACTAAGCTAGGGTCATGTTCAAGAAAGCCGTCAT
The DNA here is from genome assembly GCA_035494855.1 of Pseudomonadales bacterium. GTDB lineage: Bacteria > Pseudomonadota > Gammaproteobacteria > Pseudomonadales > Azotimanducaceae > DATJGR01. The sequence continues at coordinate 38,711 of DATJGR010000028.1, forward strand.
CGTCCTTCTGCTGCTGACCACGCCGTTCGCGCAAGCGCGCGCGGTGCTGATCTGCTCGATGATGAACGGCCAGGTCGTCGAGCGCTGCCACTGCCCCGGTCACGGCGAGCACCGCATGCCCATGCGTCAGCCGGCATCCGACGCAACGTGTTGCGACGTGATGATGCAGGCCAGCGACGAGACGTTTGCCGGTATCGGCACCGAGCAGCCGACGCTCAAACGCGCGAGTCACGACGTTCAGGACGCGGTCGTAACCGCGCCGGCCGCGCCGTTCGTCTCGACGTACTCCTTCTCGCAGCGTCCATCTCTTTACCTCCACCTACCAGAACACGCGCCGGACCGGCTGTATCTCCGCACTGCGCGCCTGCGCCTTTAAGAACGCACCTCGCCGGTCATCCGGCTGCATTTTGACGAGCGGCATCGCCGCCTTCCTCAACGTCATTTCGAGGTGCATATGCGTCAGTTCCGGAATTCCTCGGGCACGTCCGAGCGCGTACGGCGGTCCGTGCTCGGCGTCGCTCTCGTTGGATGCGCGTGCGCGATCGCCGCTCACGCGGCCGAATCCTCATCCGGCACCGTCCTCGACCTGCACGAGGCGGCGGCGCTCGCGATACGACAGCAGCCGTTGCTGACGAGCCTCGACGCGCAGGCGCGCGCCGCGCGCGAAGCATCGGTGTCCTCGGCGCAGCTGCCGGATCCGCGACTGGTCGGCGGCATTCGCGATCTGCCGATCGACACGCACGACGCGTATTCGATCAGCAACGACAGCGACACGCAGCTCGTGCTCGGCGTCAGCCAGGAATTTCCGCGCGCCGTCAAACGAAAGTTGCGCGCGGAGCAGCGCGTGCTCGAAGCGGATCGCCTCGCGGTCGAACGCCGGCTGGCCGAACTGTCGATCCGGCGCGACGCGTCGTTTGCATGGCTCGATCGCTGGCGCGCCGAGTCGGCGCGGCACATCGCGGCGCAGATGCTCGACGCGGCGCAACTTCAGGCCGACGCGGCGGCGATCGACGTTCGCTCCGGCGCCGCGACCCAGTCCGACTACGTGTCCGCGTTGCTGAACGTCGAGCGTTCACGCGATGTGGTCGCGCAAAAGGAGCAGGCGTCGGACGAAGCGCGCTTCCGGCTCGAACGGTGGATCGGCGTGGCCGCGCAGCGACCGGTGCCGCTCGAGCCCCCGCAATTCGGTCCGGCCCCGGCCGCCGCCGCGCTGATTGAGCGCCTCCCGGCGCATCCGGAGCTCGCGGTGCTGGAGCAGCGCATCGACGAATCGCACGCCGGAGTCGAACTCGCCGAGGCCGGTCGTTTGCCCGATTGGCGGGTGGAGTTCGGCTACGGCTACCGTCGCGACTATTCCGACATGGTGATGCTGCAGGTCGGCATGGATCTGCCGGTGTTCCGCGGCAATCGCCAGAACCGCGACATTGCGAGCGCGTTGGCGACCGGTGAAGCAGCCGCTGCGCAATGGGAAGACGGCAAGCGCCAACTGGAATCGCGCGCGATGGAAGCCGGTCACGACCTCGAACGGATCAACGAGCGGGTCGCCGCGTACGACCGCACGATCGAGCCGCAATCGAACGTCGGCATCGAAGCGGCCACGGCGGCGTGGCGATCCGGCCGGGGCACGCTCGGCCAGGTCGTCGAGGCGCGCCGCGTCAGGCTGGACGTGCTGCTGGCCCGGCTCGACCTGCAATACGACGCGCTGAAGCGCCGCGTCGAGCTCGACTACCTGATGGGGGACGAATGATGCGCGCATCGCTCTGGATCGTCGCGGCGGCCGTCGTCATCGTCGCGGTGCTGGGCTGGTGGATTTTCGGCGACCGCCAGACGCGCCACAACGGAACCGGTACCGACGCTCAATCGGCGGGCGATCGAAAAGTGTTGTTCTGGTACGACCCGATGCGGCCGGATCAACACTTCGATGCGCCCGGGAAGTCGCCGTTCATGGACATGCAACTCGTACCGAAGTACGCGGACGAACAACCGCAAAACGACGCGAGCGTCCGCATCTCCCCGCAGATGGCGCAGAACCTCGGGATGCGAACGGCAACGGTCGTGCGCGGCGATCTCGGCGATCGCATCGAGGCGAGCGGTCGCATCGAGGCGGACGAGCGCAGCCTGCGAAAAGTCTCGGTTCGCGCCGCCGGCTGGGTGGAAGTACTGAACGTGCGCGCAGAAGGCGATCCGGTGCGGCAGGGAGAACTGTTGGCCGAGGTATACAGCCCGTCGCTCGATGCGGCCCAACAGGAGTTTCTGCTGGCGCTGGAATCGGGCCAATCGACGTTGATCGACGCGGCGCGCGACAAACTCCGCGCGCTCGGATTCGCGGACGCAGACGTCGCCCGCCTCGAACGCGACCGACGGGCTAAGCGCCGCATCGACGTTCGGGCTCCGATGCACGGCTACGTCATGACGCTGTCTACGCGTGAAGGCGCCGCCATCACCCCCGATGTGCCCCTGTTCGAGCTCGTTGGACACGACCCGCTCTGGATACAGGTGAATCTCCCCGAGTCGCAATCGGCTTTGATTGCGATCAGAAGCGCGGTAGAAGTGCGCGCGGCGGCTTACCCGGGACGCGCGTTCAAAGGGTCCGTCGACTATCTGTATCCCGAACTCGACATGAGCACGCGCACGCGTCGCGCCCGCATCGTGCTCGACAACCCCGACGACGCGCTGCATCCCGGCATGTTCGTCGACGTGTCGCTGTCCGTGCGGTCGCAGGACGGCGTGTTGCTGGTGCCGAGCGAGGCGGTGATCCGCACCGGCCATCGCGACGTAGTCATCGTCGCCGCGGAACAAGGCACATACCGGCCGGTGCACGTCGTCGTCGGTGCCGAGCGCGACGGCAGAACCGCCATCACTTCCGGGCTCGACGAGGGCGACGTCGTGGTGACCTCCGGCCAGTTCCTGATCGATTCGGAAGCGAGCCTGCGCGGCGCGTACAACCGGATGCAGAACGGCGAGCACCCGCACGGTGCAACGCCGTGATCGCGGCGCTCATCCGCTGGTCGGTCGACAACCGCCTGCTGGTGCTGCTCACCACCGCCATCGTCATCGCGTGGGGGCTCGTTGCAGCGTCGCGGACGCCGCTCGATGCCATCCCCGACCTTTCCGACGTTCAGGTGATCGTGCGCACGACGTTTCCTGGGCAGGCGCCTCAAGTGGTCGAGGATCAGGTCACCTATCCGCTGACGACAACACTGCTGTCGGTGCCGCACGCCAAGACCGTGCGGGGCTATTCGCTGTTCGGCGAATCGTTCGTCTACGTTCTGTTCGACGACGGCACCGACCTGTACTGGGCGCGCTCGCGCGTTCTCGAGTATCTGTCACAGGTGCAGGCGCGGCTGCCGGTCGGCGCGTCGGCGGCGCTGGGTCCGGATGCCACCGGCGTCGGCTGGATCTACGAGTACGCACTGGTCGATCGCAGCGGGCATCACGACGTCGGCGAACTGCGCGCGCTGCAGGACTGGTTCCTGAAATACGAACTGAAGACCGTGCCGAACGTGGCGGAAGTGGCGACCATCGGTGGCTTCAACCGCCAGTATCAGGTGATCGTGGACCCCGGCCGCCTGCGCGCCTTCGCGCTGCCGTTGGATCGGGTCGTCGAGGCCGTGCGATCGGCGAACGCCGAAACCGGCGGGTCCGTTCTCGAACTCGCCGAGGCGGAGTACATGGTCCGCGCGCGCGGCTACCTCGCCTCGCTCGACGACTTCCGCGCCATCGGCGTGGCCGTGGGTGACGACGGAACCGCGATCCGGCTCGGCGACGTAGCAACCGTGCAGCTCGGTCCGGAGATCAGGCGCGGGGTCGCCGATCTGAACGGCGAAGGCGAAGTGGTCGGCGGCGTGATCGTGTTGCGCTCCGGAACCAATGCGCTCGCGGCGATCGAGGCCGTGAAAGCCAAGCTGCAGACGCTGCAAGCGGGTCTGCCGGACGGCGTCGAGATCGTGCCGACTTACGATCGGTCCTCTCTCATAGAGCGCGCCGTTGCGAACCTGTCAGAAAAGCTGATCGAAGAATTCCTGGTCGTCATCGTGGTCTGCGCGCTCTTCCTTTGGCACCTGCGTTCGGCGCTGGTCGCGATCGTCACGCTGCCGATCGGCATCCTGGCGGCGTTCATCGTCATGCAGGCGCAGGGTATCAACGCGAACATCATGTCGCTGGGCGGCATCGCGATCGCCATCGGCGCGATGGTGGATGCCGGCGTGGTGATGATCGAAAACGCGCACAAGAAGCTCGAAGCCTGGCGGCACGCGCACGGCGGCGACGAACCCGCCGCGACACGGCGCGTCGAATTGATCACGCAGGCCGCGGTAGAAGTTGGTCCAGCGCTGTTCGTCAGCCTGCTGATCATTACGCTGTCGTTCGTTCCGGTGTTCACGTTGCAGGCGCAGGAAGGCCGCCTCTTTGCACCGCTGGCATATACGAAGACGTACGCGATGGCAGCCGCAGCAGGCCTCAGCGTCACGCTCGTACCGGTTCTGATGATCGCGTTCATCCGCGGCCGCATCGCCGACGAGTCGGCCAACCCGCTCAACCGCCTGTTGATCCGGCTCTATCGACCCGTCATAGCAGCCGTGCTCGCGCACCCCCGCACGACGCTGCTGTGCGCCGCGCTCGTGCTCACTGCGACGTTGTGGCCGCTTGCGCGACTGGGCAGCGAGTTCATGCCGCCGCTCGACGAAGGCGATCTGTTGTACATGCCTACCGCGCTGCCGGGTCTGGCCGTTGGCAAAGCGGCAGAGATCCTGCAGCAGACCGATCGCATCCTGAAGACCTTCCCGGAAGTGCAGAGCGTGTTCGGCAAGATGGGACGCGCCGAATCCGCCACCGATCCGGCGCCGCTCGAGATGATGGAGACCACGCTGGTGCTGAAACCGAAGTCGCAATGGAGAGCCGGACTCACCACCGACGGACTCATCGAGAAGATGGACGCGGCACTGCAGCTTCCAGGGATGGCCAACGTCTGGGTGCAGCCGATCCGCAATCGCATCGACATGCTGGCCACCGGCATCAAATCGCCGGTGGGCATCAAGATCGCGGGACCCGATCTCACGGTGATCGAACGCGTAGGACGCGACATCGAAGCCGCGGTGCGCACTGTGCCAGGCACCGCGTCCGCATTCGCGGAACGCGTTTCCGGCGGGCGGTACATCGAAATCGTGCCCGACCGCGCGCGCATCGCGCGCTATGGAATGTCGGTCGCGGACACCCAACGGATCATCAGCGTCGCGGTCGGCGGCGAGAACGTCGGGGCAACGGTCGAAGGGCTGCAGCGCTTTCCGATCAACGTGCGTTATCCTCGCGAGGTGCGCGATTCGGTCGAAGACCTGCGCGCGCTGCCAATTGTCACCGCGCGCGGCGCGACGTTGACGCTCGGCGACATCGCAAGCGTCGAGATCACCGACGGACCGCCGATGATCAAGAGCGAGAATGCGCGCCCCAACGGTTGGATCTACGTGGACATCCGCGGGCGCGACCTCGGCGGCTACGTGGCCGATGCCAAGCGTGTAGTAGCGGATCTCGTCGACATTCCGGCCGGATACTCCGTGACGTGGTCCGGGCAGTTCGAATATCTGGAACGTGCGAGCGCACGTCTCTCGATCGTGGTGCCGTTCACGCTCGCGATCATCTTCGTACTGCTGTATCTGACGTTCCGATCGGTCGGCCACGCCGCACTGTTGATGACGACACTGCCGTTTGCACTGGTCGGCGGGTTCTGGCTGATCTACCTCCTCGGCCACCACGTGTCGGTAGCGTCCGGAGTGGGATTCATCGCGTTGGCCGGCGTCGCCGCGGAGTTCGGTGTCGTGATGCTGATCTATCTGGACGATGCGATCCGCCAACGACAGGTGGATGGCGCGCTGACCACGGTTGAGGATCTGCGCCACGCCATCGCAGACGGCGCGGTGTTGCGCGTGCGTCCAAAGGCCATGACGGTGGCGGTCATCGTTGCGGGTCTGCTGCCACTGTTCGTCGGCGAAGGGACCGGCAGCGAGGTGATGCAGCGCATCGCGGCGCCGATGATCGGCGGCATGATCACGGCGCCGCTGCTGTCGATGATCGTGCTACCGGCCGCGTATCTGCTGCTGCGGCGCCGCTCGATCGGAACGGAATCAGCATGACGCGCCAGAACTGATTGGAGAGCGGATACGCCGACGGATCGGCCACGCCCAGCCGCAGCGGCGCCCGATCCGGGCGATACACGAACGTGCCGAACAGAATGTCCAGGAACGACACGACGACCGCGTAGTTCCTGGCTTCTGCGACGTCGGCGCTGTGGTGGAAACGATGCAGCTCCGTGCCGGCGAAGATGTGGTTGAACCATCCGGCGCGCAGATCGACGTTGCAGTGAGAGACGAGACCCTGCAGCCCGATGATCGCGGTCGCCGCAAAAAGCGCTTCCGGAGAGACCCCCAGGACATAGAACAGTGGCACCCGGATGATTCCCTGAATCAGGATGAAGTTCAGCGGATGGCCAGCCGGATGCATCAGCACGTATACCTGTTCCGGGAGGTGATGCGGCGCGTGCGTCTTCCAAAGAAAGCGCTTCAGCGGAGTGTCGGCTTCGTGGCTCCAGCGATGCTGCCAGTACTGGCAGAAGTCGAACGCGACGATCGTGGCGGGCACCGCGAGCCAGATCGGCCAGTGCGTAATGGGGCCGACGTGACCCGCGCCAAGCGACAGTCCGATCACGCCGAGTGCGTAGTTCGTTGCTGCTCCGGTCAAGCCGCCGCCGACGAAGTATTTGATGTCGCGACCCAAGAAGGTCCGCCACGTCATTCGCCAGCGTTCGTCGAGGGGATACGCAAACTCCAGCGCGATCAACGCGGCGATGCTCACGCCGGTCCATATTGCCAGCACCAGCTTGAAGTCCCAGCCGAATGCGATTGCATGCGCAATCGTCAGCACGTTCGCCACGAACAGCAGCGGCCAGGTTCCCCATGTGACGACCCACGGAGTGGATCGACGCTCCCGCATGGGATCTGCGGCCAGTTCGACTTCGCTCATCTCGATGTGCTCCCACGCTTGGAGCCCGGGCCAACGGGTTCGAGACCGTGCCACAGCGCGTCCACGAGCGAGCGAACGCCGGCTTTCGGCATCGCGCCATCGTGGAAGCCCATGAGTTCGAACAGCGCGATGCTGTGCAGCGCCGCCACCAACAGCGCCGCGGCGGCGCGAGGGTCGTCGACCCTCAATCGTTTGCGCGCGCGCTCGTCGCGCAGGTGTTCCGCGATCGCGCGCACCAGATCGAGCGCGGGGCTCGAGTCGAAGTTGCGCGTCGCATCGTTCGCAAACGTCGGGTGCGAAACGAGCGGCAACACCATCGGAATCGCGATGCGGAAATAGTCGAGCACCTCGATCGACAGCGCGTGCAAACCCGTGCGTGCGGATCTCATCGAGGCAGCGCGCGCGACGATCGCGGCGATGCCCGGGATCGGCGGCGCCATCGCCGCCATGAACAGCTGCGCCTTCGTCGAGTACCGCTTGAACAGCGCGGCTTCGGAGACGCCGGCTACTTTCGCTATCTCCTTCGTCGAACCGAATACGCCGTGTTTGAGGAATACGTCGCGCGCGGCGGCCAGCATGTCTTCGTTCGAAATGGTTCTCGGTCTGCCCATTAGTAAGTTTTAACTTACTTACTAATCAACGTCAACACCAGGCCGGCCAGACCGGATCCGAACACGACGGGGATGATTCCGACTTTGAAGCGAAAGAGCGCCACGGCGGCACCACCGCCGATGGCGACTGACGGCCACGATAAGGGGCCGTCGAGGCCGCTCGGCAGGAATACGTGGTACGCGAAGAACACGGCGAGGTTCAGCAACACGCCGACGGCCGCCGCGGTGATGCCGTTCAGCGCCGACGTGAGGTGCAGATTGCCGCGCGTCGCCTCGACGAACGGCGCGCCGATAAAAATGAAGAAGAACGACGGCAGGAACGTGAAGTACGTGACGCAGACCGCGCCCAATGCGCCGGCCAGCGCCGGCGAGAAACCCAGTTGCACCGCATCCGCGTATGCGCCCAGATAGCCGACGAACGCGACGACCATGATCAACGGTCCCGGCGTGGTCTCGCCGAGCGCGAGCCCGTCGATCATCTGCAGTGCAGTCAGCCAGCCGTAATGCTCGACCGCGCCCTGCACCACATACGGCAGCACCGCATATGCGCCGCCGAACGTGACGAGCGCGGCTTTCGTGAAGAACCAACCCATCTGGAACAACGTGCCGGTGCTGCCGTACATCCCGTCGATCGCGAACAGCGCGCCCGCCCACATCGCAATCGCCACGCCGAACGTCGCGACCGCCCGCCGACCCGTCGCTACGGCGTGTGCTGGCGACGGCGTGTCGTCGTCGATCAGTGCGGCGCCATACGATTTGTCGGAATCGCCGTGACCGGTGCTTCCGCCGAACAGGCGCGGGTCGATCCGCTCGCCGACAAACCCGATGATGCCGGCCCCGATCACGATCAGCGGGAATGGCACGTTCAGCGCGAAGATCAGCAGAAACGCGAGCGCTGCAATCGCACCGAGCGCCGGCGTGTGGATCACGCGGCTGCCGATGCGGTAAGCGGCGAAGCAGACAATCGCGACAACCGCCGGTTTGATGCCGGCGAACACCGCGGCTACCAACGGCACGTGGCCATACGCGACATAGATCCACGACAGCATGATCAGCAGGACCAACGACGGCAGCACGAACAGTCCGCCGGCAATCAGCCCGCCCCACGTCCGGTGCAGCAACCAGCCGATGTACGTAGCGAGCTGCTGCGCCTCCGGTCCCGGCAGCACCATGCAGTAGTTGAGCGCGTGCAGGAAACGCCGTTCGGAGATCCATCGCCGCCGCTCCACCAGTTCCTGATGCATGACGGCGATCTGTCCGGCCGGTCCGCCGAAACTGATGAAGCCGAGCTGCAACCAGAAGCGCGTCGCTTGCGCAAGAGTGATTTCGTTGGGGCGTTGGTTGGTTTCGAGAGCGTCGCTCAACGTCTGGATTCCTCTACCTGATATCCGGCGTATAGGTCGTCAAAGAGAGTCGCCGCAAGCGCGAAGAACGCGGCGTCGCTTCGCGTCCGCCGCTTCATGCCGTGCAGCAATGCCTCGATCACGGGTGCCTCAGCAACTGAGATACCGCCGACGTCGACGAAGTGGACGATGGCGCCGATGCGCACGATGGCGGCGTCGTCCTCCAACCCGAAACTCTCGACCAGCACTTCGTACGTCACTTTGCCATCGACGTGCGTGAACGCGGCACCGTCGAAATCGAACCCGGTTCCACGGCCCGCCCCCCGCGCGACGCGCTTGCTCCACTTGAACGTTGCGCCGGCGTCGATGAACCGGCGGATCAGCCACGCGCTGGCCAGTCGATCGACCCACGGACCGGCGCGCGTCACCCAGGTGCGGTTCTGGTACTCGGCGGGATGGCGTCGCTTGATGCGCCCGTGCTTCGGTCGCGGTTCATCGGGCGATCGCAGGCGCTCGACTCGCGCGCCGAGTGCGTCGAGCGCTTGTCGGGTCTGGTCGAGTGCAGGTCCCGGAAAAAAGTCGCGCGCGGCAATCGCCTCGAACTCGCGTCGCAGCGTATTTACGGCGCGTGCGGCTCGCGCGACCGTGTGTCGTTTCCCCGGCGTCGCCTTCCGAATGCGATCGGTCAGCGCCTCATACTCCGCAGTGCGGTCGAACAGCGGCGCAAAGTCTGCGGCGCGCCCCGTCACGTCGAACAACTGCGCGGTGCCACCAGCGACACGGATATCCGCGGTCTGATCCTCGAGCACGCTGCGAAGCTCCGTGCGCGCCGGCACGACGTAGACACCGTCCTGCAACGTTCCGGCACCCAGCACCTTCAGCTTGCGCCACATGCGCACGCGCAACGCGGTCTGGCGCCCCGGAATGGTGAGAATCAGCAGCGTCCAGTTGGATTGTAGGTCTTCTTTCATTGTAGTGATGATAACGGGAGCGTTAAGATCATTACAAACATTGATGGAGAAAACGCCATGAATCCGTTGTCACGACGCGATCTGCTGAGCGCCGCCGCGGTGTTGTCCCTCGGTGGCGGAGTAAGTGCGGCGGCAGCCGCGACCGAGCCGCCCGGTGCAGATCCGGCGCCGATCCTCCCCAAGGCGTTTCTCGGCAAGCACACACCGCAGCAGTTGCCCTTCGACCCGACGAAACTAGATGGTCTGTCGGAGAAGCTCATTCGCTCCCATTGGGAGAACAACTATCAGGGTGCGATCAACGCGCTGAACGTCATCGAGCCGAAGCTCCCGGGACTGATAGCCGAAAAGGATTGGCCGCCCTATCTGTTCGGCGACGTGAAGCGCGAAGAGTTGCTGCGAACCGGTTCGATGATCATGCACGCCCTGTATTTCGGCAATCTGGGAGGCGACGGGAAAGTGTCGGGCGACATCGTCGATTCGTTGGGCATTTGGTTCGGGTCAGCAGCCGCTTGGGAAGCGGAATTCCGCAAGGTTGCCTTGGGGCTCGGGGGTGGATCGGGGTGGGCAACCCTTTCCATCAATCTCTACACCGGGGACATGCACAATCGCTGGTCGTGGGACCACCACACCGCCGTCGCCGGCGAGACACCGTTGCTGGTCTGCGACATGTACGAACACGCCTATGCGATCGACTACGGCGCGGCCGCACCGAAGTACGTGGACGCTTTCATGCGCAACGTGAACTGGGTGGAAGTCAACCGGCGCTTCGTGGCTGCCCGCAAGGCCAACTCCGCGCTGACGGGCTGACGCGACGATGCAACGCGCGCAATACAAAGTTGCGCTGCTGTGGGCAGGGGATCTCGCGGCCAGGCGCACTGCGAGACTGGAAGAAACGCGGCTCGCTGGCGTCGCGAACGCATTGCGCGAAGCCGGCATCGCTGCCGAGCCCGCCGTGTTCGGCGACGAGTTCGCGGACGAGGTGCGCGAGCAACTGCTGAGGCTGGACGGCGTGATGGTCTGGGTCGATCCGATCGTCAACGGACGTGACCGGACGGTGCTGGACCGGTTGCTGCGCGACGTGGCCGAGCACGGCGTATTCGTCAGCGCGCACCCCGACGTCATCCTGGCGATGGGCACGAAGGACGTCCTGTTCCGCACTCGTCACATGGGTTGGGGCAGCGATACGCAGGTGTATTCCACCTTCGACGCCTTCTGCGATGCCTTGCGAACCGGCTTGTCTGAAGGTCTACCGCGCGTGCTCAAGCAACATCGGGGCAACGGCGGAAACGGTGTGTGGAAGGTCGAGCGCGTCGGCGATTCGCGCGTTCGCGTCCGTCATGCACTACGCGGCAGCGTCGAGGAAGAATTGTCATTGGACGATTTCCTGCGGCGCTGCGCCCGCTACTTCGCGGGAGGCGGCTGCATGATCGACCAACCGTACCAACCGCGACTGCCGGACGGCATGATCCGCTGCTACCTCGTGCGCGATCGCGTCGTGGGGTTCGGCGAACAACTGATCAACGCACTGTATCCGGCGCCGTCAGGGGCGCCTGCTACGGAAGCGCCGCAACCGGGTCCGCGTCTCTACTACGCGCCGTCGCGCGCCGACTTCCAGAAGCTCAGACACCATATGGAAACCGAGTGGGTACCCGAGCTGTGCGGCGCTGTCGGCCTCGGCGCGGATTCGTTGCCGGTCATCTGGGATGCCGATTTTCTCTACGGCCCAAAGACGCCGGCCGGTGACGACACCTACGTGCTCTGTGAAATCAATGTCAGCGCTGTCTACCCCTTTCCCGACGACGCGCTTCGACCACTCGCACGGGACGCCCGCGCGCAGTTGGAAGCGCGATCCCGAACGCGCGCGACATGACGGCTCCGTTGGGGCGTCTATTGCAACGCTTGGCTCGACTTTGTAAGACCTGATTGCAATTGGAGCCGCGGCGCGCATACCGTGAAAATGTGACGTAGAGCACATCGCCGGGAGTGGAGCATGAGGTCGTCGATTGCCGCTTTGTTGCTTGCCATCGCAAGCTGTCCGGTATCCGGCGAACAAGGGCAGGCCCAATTCACGGTCGCTGTGAACGTGCCAGTGCGCGTGCTCCTCGAAGTCATCGAGCAACCGACGGAACTCACGCTGAGTGCCGCCGATGTTGCGCGCGGCTACAAGGACGTGTCGGCGCGATACCGGGTGCGCCACAACGACCGCCGCGGATATCTGCTGCAGATTGCGCCGCGCACAGGCATCACGAGTCGCATCGACATCAACGGTCTCGGCGCCGAGATGACGCTGCGCGACGAAGTGCTCGACGTCCGCCGGCCCGGACAGACGTTCGAACAGGAGCTGAGGCTCGAGTTCCGGTTCGTGCTGGATGCAGGAGTCCCCTCCGGCACATTCGAGCTGCCCGTGTCCGTCGCCGCGGCGCCGATCTGACCGCGCCGGTCAGAACACCAGTGTCACGATGATCGAATCGGTGTAGCTGCCGGGCAGCGCGTCCTGTGCCGCAGGCACTCGGCCGTAGATCGTGCGCGAATCCTCACGCCGTCCGTTACCGATGCCGGGCCCCATCGTCGCCGATCCGCTGGCAACCGACGTGCCGGTGCTGCCGTCGCCCCAGACGGCCGACCGTGCGGAGTCGATGAACAGGTTGTAATTCAGAGCCGTGGTTCCCGCCTGCAGTTGTCGTCGCACATAGGTGCCGCTGCTTCCGGTCGAAAGCGCCACACTGTATGCGATCTGGGCCGCACCGCCTGACAGGTAGTTACAGACGATGGTGACGTTGCCTGTGGAATCGCTCGGTGCGGCACCAAGCGGATCGTAAATCCCGAACGCCACTCCGGTCGTCGACACGGTGCAATCCACGGCCGCCGCTGCCTCGGTGCAGACGAGGAGTGCAGCGACCGCGATGCATGCCGGCCGGCGGAGGCGCGTGACGCGTGCGACTCGTCCGAGTCGTTGGCATGCAGATTCGCTCATGCTCGCGATCCACGGACTCATTGCGGCGACACCGCTTCATAGGGGCTGCCACCGCCGGCAGCGCAGGTGAGATCACCGAGGTCCGGTTGCGGTCCCGCGCTCGCGGGGCGCGTGAAGCTGAAACTGCAGGTATGGCCTTGCCATTGCGCCATCGCCCGCTGTTGGCCGGCGGCCGACGTGAGATAAACCAGTCCATTGCGCGCCACCGGTACCTGCTCGCGCACCGTTGTCACCCGGGCGCCTGCGGGCACCGGCGTGCCATCGGGCTGCACCAGCCGAAGCGTCGCTGCACTGGCCCGCGTGACCGGAAACTGCACCACCGGTCCGCTGCGGTACGCGGGAGTCACCGTCATGGCCGTCGTCGCGAGCGAGGCATCGAACGGAAGCTCCAGCGGATCGACGCTGACGGTGTTCGTTTCGTAAGGCTGCAGCGAATCGAGCAGTACGCGTCCTCTACGGTCGGTCCGACCCACCGGCTGGTTGTCGAGGTAAACGGTCATGTCCGGATAATCGGCCAGCTGGACCACCGCGAAGCTCTCGTCCAGCGTCCGCGACGGCATGATGCCCGCGCTCGTCAGCGCAAGGCCCCCGCTGGCGTTCGCTCGCCAGCCATCCTGTCCGCTGCGGCGCGCGTACTCGGCGCCGACCTGTCCCGCATCGCCCTGATGGTAGTAGCTGAGCTGCGCGTCCTCGTTGGACGCCATTTCGACGAAGTAGCCCGTTCCCGCGCCGGCCGGGAGACTCTTCTGCACGGAAGCGACCGCCTTCAGTTCGTTCTCCCCGTGCTCGTCCGGCGAGTTCTCGACTCCCAGCGATGCCGTTCGGCGGTCGCTCAACGGCAGCGTCCAGTTGAGGAACACGCTCGTCGACGAATCGTCATCGCCGCTGCTGCGACTCGCGACGAAGCCCAGATAGCCGAGGTTGCCGAGCGACACCGAGTGGCTCAGCCCGAAAACGGAAGCGCTCGAGCGGGTCCAGTAGGTCTGTTCTCCATAGGACACCTGCAGGTTGCCATACCGGCCCAAAGCGAAGCCGACACCGCCGAGCGTGCGTTGCCTGGGGCGGTCCGTCCGGTCGAAAGTGCCGAGTTGCGAGAAATCCTCCGACATGAATCGTGTTTGCGCGAACACGGTGAACCGCATTCCGCTGCGCTGCAGTCCGACGCCGCCAAGCCAGCCGACATCGTTCTCGCCGCCGGCGGCGGCCGTCAAGGTGGCGACACCCAACGTCCCGACCTGCAGCGCCGCGTCGACGCCGGCCGCGCGCGCGCCGCCCGATTCACCTTCGGCATGCACTTCGGCGGTGACGCGGTCGGTGAAGCCGCGACGGAAGGTGCCGGCCATCATGAAGTCGCCGTACGCGTTGCTGCGCATCGCATAGTCCTCGCGGATCGCACCGGCGTCGATCGAGTATTCATTCAACCCGGCACGCAGCAGCGACGGACCGTTGTAGTAGGGTTGCGACAACACCTGCTGGCGCCCGAGGGCATCCGTTACGACCACCTGCATCTGACCCGCCCCGTTGATCGCCGGAACGCGATCGATGGTGAACGGTCCGGGTGCAACTTCTTTGCTTGCGATGCGTTGGCCGTTCACGAACACGTCCACCGTCGACGGCAGCATTGCTTCTCCCTGTGCAGACAGCAGCGGTGTCGTCACCAGCGTCGGCTGAGTCGAAAAGTTCGTGCCGAACTTCACGCCGCCGAAACGCGCCGCCTGGCCCCATGCGCCCGTTCCGCTGATCGAATCGCCGACGCGCAGTGTTTCGACGCGCGCCGGGAGATCGCGTGTCCATGTCGAATCGAGCCGCACGAACGATGTTCGCGAATCCATCCGTTGCGCGAGCGCGGTATTCGTCAGAACTCCGGCGGATCCATATGCGCCTGCCTCGACGACTGCGCCGAGGTTGGAGTCGCCGCCGACCTGCTCGCCGTACAGATCGTAGTTCATGAAGCCGCCTGGGCCAGACGTCGTGATTCTCGGGGCATCCAACGAATCTACAGGGGTGCGCGTCTCGAAGAATGCCGACGGCGGCATCGTGAGGCGGACACTCTGGGTCGTGTCGTCGACGACCACGTTCGCGTCCATCCCGGCGTCCAGGCGGTAGTAGCGGTCACCGTCGATCGAAATCGCTTCTGTGGTCGGTGTCTTCAGCCGCAGCTTCGCCAGATCGGAATCGTTCAGCAGCAACGTGCCGCTCGAATCGCGGCGTACGACGAGCGTCGTTCGTTCGGCCTGGTCGTTCACCGCGATCTCGACGATCGTCTGGTCGAACGATTCAGCGGATGCGCAGACAGCGTTCTGGAGCGAACCAAGGACGAGCAGGGCGGCGGCGGTACGCCGGAAACGCACGGCTTACCCGCCGTCGGAACTGATCTCCGCCGAGAAGTCGCCCGCTTCGGTGTTTCCCGTCACACGAAGTCGGCGCCAATCGATGCCAGAGGTTCCGTCCTTCTTGGTGTTCAGCGCCCACGTCCGGGACTGTCCAGGCAGTATGTATGCGGCTACCTGCTCGACGATCGCCGCATCCGCGTTGCCGATCGGCGCGACCGACAGACTCAATACGCGCGTATGCGCGCTTCCGGTGTTGCGAGCGATGACCTCGACGGTGCCATCGCCGGCCGTTCTGGCGGTCCAGTCGATCTTCGGCTGAGCGTCGGACATCGGCGCAACGAAGATCGGCAGGCTCAGGCGCAGCGCAACGTTCAGCCCCGTGAAGTCGGGAGTGGCCTGCGGCGGCACTTCCGTGAGGATCAGCCGGTAGCTCAGTTCGCTGACGACGTCGGTGGGGCGCTGCAATGCGACGCGTACCAGCTGCGATCCATTGGGGGGAAGAGTGAATACGACCGGACTGACGAGGACGTCGCGAGTCGGGGTGAGTCCATCCTGTCCGTCGACCTGCGCCCACAGCACGCCCTGCGCTTCGACCGTGACTTCGGTATCGCGCTGGTTGCGGATCATCAGTGCACCGGTCTGCACCTTCGACGAGAGATCGACGCGCAGCGGCGAAACCGAGAAGGTCCCGGCCTGTACCGGCGCCGGCATCAGCATCCATGCTGCCACCGCCGCCAGTGTGCCTAGAAGCAGCCCCCGCGCGGTCATCGGTCGCGATCAGTAGGTGATCGTGGCGACGAGATTGTCGAGATACGAACCGGCGGCTACCGGTCCCGTGTTGTTGCTCGCGAGCAGCTGTCCGTACACCGTGAGCGTTTGCGCGGTCGCCATGCCGGCACCCGTGCCGGCGCCTCTTCCGGTGCTGGCGGTGCCGTCGCCCCAGACAGTCGTATGCGTACCGGTGGTGTACAGGTTGTAGGTCAGGACGTCCGTGCCATTCACGAGCGTACGCGCCGCATAGCTGGTCGAAGAGCCCGCGCTGAGGTCGACGGTATAGGTCGTGCCGCTGGTGCAGCGAACGCTGATCGTCGAGTTCGCCGTCAGATCGTTCGTGCCGTCGAACGTTCCAAGGTTCAAGTCCGGTGCGTCGATGATGCAGTTCTTGGATACCGTCGCCGAAACCTGGAAGGAATCTGACTTGGTGGCCGCCTGAGCAGCCCCGGCCAGTGCCAGCAACACGCCGGCGGCGATGGTTGAAGTGACAGAATTACGCATTGAATACCTCGCGTTTCGATTGGGTCCTTTTTTTTACCGCGCCATCCGATGGCCTCATCGACCGCATGGAAGCCGTGGACGCAAACCCCGGTGAGCGATTGAGACGCTTTCACGACTCGGTCCGATGCCAGGGATCACGTGGCGGGCAGTCTCCCAGATCGATGCGAGGCATGACCCTGAGCGCGTCAACCGGCCGGCGTGCGCACGGTCACACGGCAGTCCGAAATCCACCGCTTCGCGTCGTTTCGTCACATTTCCGGCGGCCCCCGTGTGTGAGACGCCGCCGAAGCAGCGATCCGTCGGGATCCTGGCGCCGTCGACGTGCAAACGCTCACAACGCAGAGCAGTCGGCAAAGCGTCAGACGGACTTCGAAACGATGGTGGTGGTTTGCGTATTCGGATCGTAGGTGATGACGGCGCGACCGCTCGCGAGTTGCCGCCGCACGGCGTCGCGTTTCTGCTCGAGATCGAAATCGCGGTGACCGTAGTCGGTGCCCTCGCGATTGACGTAATCGTCGATCACACCGAGCAGCGCTTCGTCGGAGAGTGCCGCGACAGGAATGTTGATGATTTGCCCAGCGGTCACGTGACGTCGACCGCAACTACGGTACATGCGCATTGCATTTAAGTACCATACCGGCTTTGATCCCCTTGCGCGATGCGGCCTGGACAGCGTTGCTTCGCTCAATGGACCGCGCCACATCGGCATGCCAACAGGACAGGAATCATGGCCGAACAGGAACACATTCTCGTCGTCGAAGACGAACCCATTACCCGCGAACAACTCGTCTCGTACTTCAACGACGAGGGCTTCAAGGTTTCGTCCACAGGCAACGGCGACGAAGTCGTCGGTCTCGTCAACGACACGAACGTCATTCTCGTTCTGCTCGACATCAAGTTGCCGGGCAAAGACGGCCTGACGCTGACGCGCGAGATCCGCGCGCATTCGGATATCGGCATCATCCTTGTGACGAGCAAGCAGGAACAGATCGATCGCATCCTCGGCCTCGAAAGCGGTGCCGACGACTACGTGACGAAGCCGTTCGATCCGCGCGAACTGCTGAGCCGTGCACGCAATCTGATCCGTCGCGTGCACATTCAGCAACGGCAGCGCCGCAAGAATCACATCCGCAAGTTCGCCGGTTGGACGCTCGACCTGAACAAGCGTGAACTGACGTCGCCGGAAGGCGAGTCGAATCAGCTCTCCGCCGGCGAGTACCAGCTGCTGCTGTCGTTCATGGAGAAGGCGGGCGAGGTAATGAACCGGGACCAGATCATGAACCGCATCCGCAACCGCGAATGGTTCCCGGACGACCGTTACATCGACGTGCTCGTCGGCCAGCTGCGCAAGAAGCTCGGGGAACGGGCGGCTACCGCCAAGATCATCACGACGATTCACGGCACCGGGTATCTGTTCACGCCCGAGGTCGTGTAACTTAAGCACGCTCTGTCCTCGACTGACTTCCGGCGGAGCCAAGCTCACCGCCCATGGCTGAATTCGAGTTAGACATCGAGAAGCGCATCTACGAGAGCGCCAGCACGCTCGTGCACCGCGGGCGGCTGGGTGATCGACCGGTCATCATCAAGACGCTGAAGCCTTCCGCCGCGGGTCCCAGCGCAGTCGCCCGCTACCATCACGAATTCGCCGTCAATCAATCGCTCACCAGCCCGTACGTCGTACGCGCGCTCGAGTTGACAGAACACGACAGCCGCATCCTGTTCGAAGACGTACACGCGAACGCGCTGCGCGAACTGATCCGTCAGGGCAACCTGACGTTCGAGCAGAAGCTCGCGATCTCGATCCAGCTGTGCCAGGCGCTGCAGTCGATTCACGACGAGGGCGTCATCCACCGCGACATCAATCCGGCCAACGTGGTCTGCAATCCCGAAGCGGAACTCGTGCGTCTGATCGACTTCGGACTCGCGACGCTGTCGCCGCGGGAGTATCCGGATGCCACCGCGATCGCGCATCTGACCGGCACGTTGCCGTACATCTCTCCGGAGCAGACCGGCCGCGTCAACCGCGTGGTCGACTACCGCACTGATCTTTATTCGCTGGGCGCGACGCTTTATGAGCTGTTCACCGGCTCGCCGCCGTTCACGAACAGCGATCCGCTGGAGTTGATCCATTTCCACATCGCGCGCCTCGCGACGCCGGTGAAGGAAGTGAACCCGACGTTGCCGCAGTGGCTCTCCGATATCGTCTCGAAGTTGCTGTGCAAGCAGCCGGAAGACCGCTATCAGAGCGCTGCGGCCGTGCGCGCCGACCTCGAAGAAGGCTACGAGTTGTGGGCGAGCCACGCCGACGCCGAAAGCTTTGCGCTCGGGCGCACCGATGCGCGCGGACAGTTGTCGATTCCGAAACGCCTGTATGGCCGTGACGAGCAGGTCAAAGCGCTGCACACGCTGCTCGATCGCGCGACGCGCGGCGAAGTTGCGATCGCGCGCATTCTCGGCGGACCCGGCATCGGTAAAGGCGTGTTCATCGATTTCGCGCTGAGCAGCATCGCCGAACGACACGGGCTGGCCGCGCGTGTGCGGCCGACCGCGGATCAGTTCGGCAGCGGGCTGGAACTGTTGCGCGAAATGGCGTCGGCGCTCGTTCGCCAGCTGTTGTCACGGCCGAGCGCCGACGTCGAAGCGTTCATCGCGCGCCTGAAGCGTCTTACCAACGACAATCCGGGGCCGCTCGTTGCACTCGTGCCGGATCTCGCTGCGATCGTAGAGGCCGACGGCGCCGAGGATTCGACGCTGTACGGTCGCGCCGAGGAACACCTGCTGCGCGCGCTGCTGCGGGCGTTCAGCCCGCTGCCGGTCGCGCTCGCCGTCGAACAGGCCGACCGCCTCGATCCGGATACCGTCGCGGAGTTGTTGTCGGTGGCGCTGCACGGACGCCATCTGCTGGTGCTGATGACGGCGGAAGACGGCGATCTGCGCGAATTCAAGGATGCGCGCATCGCCGGCAAAACGACCGACATCGTCCTGACCGCGCTCGACAAAGGTCATCTGCGATCGCTGCTCTCCGACCTCTTGTCCCAATCGGAAGCGCGCGTGCGCGAACTCGCTGCGGAAATTCACGGCAAGACCGACGGCGTGCCGTCGCACGTACTCGAACTGCTGTTCGAACTGCACGATCAGAACGCCCTGTTCTACGACGCGTTGCACAACCAGTGGACCTGGGATCTCGAGCAGGTTCGCGCGCACTTCTTCTCCGACAACACGCGGGAGCGCATAGAGCGCCAGCTCGAGAAGCTGCCTGCCGAAACGCTGGAGGCGATGGAGATCGGTGCGTGCGTAGGCGACAGTTTCGATGCCTCTCTCGTAGCGGCGGTGTCGGCCGAAACGCCGCAGACCATCGCCACCCACCTGCGTAAAGCCGTTGGGGAGGGTCTGATCGGCGGGTTGCGCGAAGATCAGGAGCGCGGCATGCGCTATCAGTTCGCGCATCCGCGGGTGCGTTCGCTGATCTATCAGCGCATCGACGACGCACGCAAGATCGACATTCACGTCGTGATCGCGGACGCGCTGATTCACACCGACACGGCCGGTACGTCGGCGAAGCGGATCGCCGATCAGTTCAACGCCGCCGGCGGCCCGTTCGATCGCGACGTGTCGCGCCGCAACGCCATAGCCCACTACAACCTGCTCGCCGCACGCGAAGCGCTCGTGGATAGCGAGTTCCAGCCGGCTTTCAAGTATTGCCGCAGCGGTCTCGCGCTGTTTCCGCTGAATCCGCGGCAGCCGCCCGACGAAGCGCATTCGCAACTGGTTCAGGCGTTGATCGAGTGCGCCGCCGAAGCGGCGTTCCTGTGCGGTGACTTCGAACAGCTCACGCGCGTGTTCGCTCGCGCGGACTATCAGCATGTGGGCAACAGCAGCGCGCTGACGGAAATGCGCGTCCGCGCGGCGCTGGCGCAGAACGAACTCAACGACGCCATCAACCTGGCCGAATCGAGCCTCGCGCAGCTCGAACACCAGGTGCTGTCGCCGCGCTGGGGAATCGCTTTCATGCGCGCCACGCGGCCGCTGCCCGCGGACGTGCCGCTGCTCACCGACGGCCGCCTGAAGCAGGTGTTCCGCCTCGAAGCACAACTGGTGCATGCCGGGTATCACGTCGGCGGGCGCCAGTCGCGTCTCGCGCAGGACATCATAATTCGCGCGCACTCGGTCGGTTACAGCGCGGAAGTGGCGTTCGCATTCGCTTCGGAGGCGGTGCGCCACATCGCCATCGACAAGGTCGATAAGGCGAAAGCGCTCGCGACCACCGCGCGGCAACTCGCGCATCGCTTCGCAGACGACAAGTTTTCCACCCGCTCGCTGACGCTGCTGTCCGGTCTGGTTGATCACTGGCCCGGATCGATGGATCAGACGCTGTCGCCGCTCACCGAGAACAC
>DATJGR010000029.1:0-7625 GCA_035494855.1 Pseudomonadales bacterium
CGATCCCGAACAGATCGCCACGAACAGCGCGATGCTGCAGAACGCGCTCGCGGTGCTCGGAAGGCAACCCTCGCTGCGCCACGTTACGCTGCTGCAGGGTACGAAAGCATATGGCGCGCACATTGCGCCGATGCGCATTCCGGGTCGCGAGCGCCAACCGCGCCATCCCGGCGCCAACTTCTATTGGAACCAGGAAGACCATCTGATCGAGTTGAGCGCCCGACGCCAGTGGACCTATACGATCATGCGCCCGCAGGTGGTATGCGGCTTCGCGGTTGGCAGCCCCATGAACATGTTGAGCGCGCTGGGCGTACTGGCCGCCATACAACGCGAACGCGGCGAACCGCTGCGTTTTCCCGGCGGCGCGCCGTGCATCACGCAGGCGACCGACGCCGATCTGCTGGCGCGGGCAATCGTCTGGGCGGCCGAAGATCCGGCGTGCGCGAACGAGACGTTCAACATCGCCAACGGCGACGTGATGGTGTGGCAGGAGATCTTTCAGGTGGTTGCCGAGGTGTTCGGCATGCCGTTGGCGGATCCGGCGCCCGTCCGGCTCGCGGATGCGATGCCCGCACACGAGCCGCTTTGGCAGAAGATCGTGCAACGATACGAGCTCGCGCCGCACTCGATGCAGGAGCTGATCGGAGCATCGTGGCAGTTCGCGGATGCGGTGCTCGGACATGGCGGGGCGCCCCGTGACACGGTCGTTAGCACGGTGAAAGCCCGGCGCTTCGGTTTTGCCGAGTGCGTCGATACCGAAGAAATGTTCGTGCGTCAGCTCACCGAGCTGCAGGCGGCGCGGATTCTGCCGCGATGACGGGCAAGGCACTGGTCGGCGACATCGGCGGTACGCACGCGCGGCTTGCGCTGGCAGACGCATCGCTGGCGCTCTCCGAAGTGCGCGATTATCGCAGCGCCGAGTTCGACGACGGCGCGCGGCTGATCGAACGCTATCGGAGCGATGTGGCGCCCGGAGACCTGGTCGGATGTTGCGTAGCCGTGGCCGGTCCGGTCATCGACGGTCGCGGCAAACTGACGAACGGCCGCATCGTTTGCGACGCGCGCGCCATGACCGCGGCGTTGGGCGGCAAGCGTACGTTCGTGATCAACGACTTCATGGCGGTGGGGCAGGCGTTGCCGGTGTTGCCGGTGGACGCGTTGAAGACGATCGGGCCGGAGTTGGCCGGCACCGGCACGAAGGCGGCACTCGGACCCGGCACCGGGCTCGGCATGGGGTTCGTGGTGCACGAAGAAGGCCGTTGGCGGGTGCTGCCGTCCGAAGGCGGGCACGCGAATTTCGCACCGACCGATCCACTCGAGGCCGAAGTGCTCGGCTTCCTGATGCAGCGGTTCGACTTCGTGGGTTGGGAAACGGTGCTCTCCGGACCCGGGCTGGTGAATCTGTATCGGGCCGTCTGCGAAGTGTGGGGCGCAGCGCCGCAGGTGGACGAGCCCAGCGATATCACTTCGCGCGCGATCGGTGTCGCCGATCCGGTGTGCCACCAGTCGCTCGAAATGTTCTGCAATCTGCTGGGCACCGCGGCCGGTGGGCTCGCGGTGACGGTGTGTGCGACCGGCGGCGTGTATATCGCAGGCGGAATTCTCCCGCGGCTGAGCGATTTCCTCGAACAGAGCCGGTTCCGCCGCCGCTTCGAAGCGCGTGGCCCGATGTCGGACTACGTGAAAGCCATTCCAACCCGATTGGTGGTGGAGCCGGAACTCGGTCTGATCGGAGCCGCGGCGGCGTACTGGGACCGCGTTTCCTAGCCCCTCAACGCGCGTGTTGGTTCGTGTGCCGCGGCGATGTCGTGTTCGACGCCCGGATACAGATAGTCGCGCGTGGGTGGAATCGGTGCGTCGCGTCCACCGAGCTGGAACTGGAACACGACGAGGTCGCCGTGCTCGAAAGCCGTCTGCGACGTGACCAGATAGAACTCCCACATCCTGCAGAAACGTTCTCCTTTCCTCGCCGCGAAATGCGCGCGCTGGATCTGGAAGCGGCGATTCCACTCCTTCAACGTGAGCGCATAGTGCGGGCGCAGTATCTCGAGGTCGCCCATCTTCAGTCCGGACTTCTCGATCGCCGCAGACATCGTCGACAGCGAGGGAATGTGGCCGCCCGGAAATATGTGCCTGCGGAACCATGCGTTGGTCGAGTTCGGCGGTCGAGTGGAGCCGATCGTGTGCAGCACCGCCACTCCACGAGGGCGCAACTGCTGTTTCAACTGCTCGAAATAGCGGCGGAAGTTGCGCCGCCCCACGTGCTCGAACATACCCACGCTTACGATGCGATCGTACTGTCCGTGGTGCGCGCGATAGTCCTGCAAGCGGAACTCGACGCGGTCCGAAAGACCGCGACGCACTGCTTCGGCGCGTGCGACGCGCAGTTGCTCCGAACTCAGGGTGAGACCGACGACCGATACGCCAACAGTTTCGGCAAGGTGCAATGCGAGGCTACCCCAGCCGCAACCGATGTCGAGGATCTGTTGTCCGGGCTCGATCAGTAGCTTGCGCGCGATGTGATTGCACTTGGCGAGTTGCGCCGATTCGAGCGACATGTCCGGCTCGCGGTAGTACGCGCACGAGTAATGCATGTCGCGGTCGAGGAACGCGCGGAACAGCTCTTCGTCGAGGTCGTAGTGGTGACGCACGTTCGCGAAACTCGCGCGCAGCGCGTTCCACGTTTGGACCAGCGCCGCGAACTCGCTGAACACCGTTCGCCGCTGCACGAGATCGCCCATGTTGCTGCGCAGAATGGTGATCAGATCGGTGAGGGTTCCCTCCGCGACGTCCCAGCCTTCCTCCATGTACGTTTCGCCGAGTTCGAGCGCAGGGTTGGTGAGCACCCGTCGCAGCGTGTTGGGTTGTCGCATCACCCAGGTCGCCTTCGGCGTGCCGGATCCGAAGCGATGTCGCGTTCCTGCAGCGTCGACCAGCGTGAGCTCGCCGTGCTTCACGAAGCGTTCGAACAGTTCGAGGCGCATGTTCCCCTCTCGCGCTGACCTGGGATGAATGTAGGACCAAGGATCGCCCGACTCAACCGTTAGTTGTCGTAAGACCTGGCCGACGCCTCGTGGCCATCGGCGTGCCGATTCGCTAGCCTCACGTCTGGTCTGCCACACATCGCAGGTGAGGGGCGTATGAAGGTCAGTATCGGGATTGGCGGCGCCGCGTCGGGCCGGAAGAGGGATTTCGACGAGCAGGTGAACTACGTCGTGGAGGCGGAAAAGCTCGGCGTCGATGCGGTGTGGACCGCGGAAGCGTGGGGGCAGGACGCGATCGCGCCGCTCGCCTATCTCGGCGCGAAGACGAGCCGGATCAAGCTCGGTACCGGCATCATGCAGATCAGCGCGCGGGCACCGGTGATGACAGCGATGACCGCGTTGACGATGGCGGCGATCACCAACGACAGGTTTCTGCTCGGCCTCGGCGCCAGCGGTCCCCAGGTGGTCGAAGGGTTGCACGGTCGGCCGTTCAAGGCGCCGCTGACGCGGATGAAGGAAACCATCGACATCATCAAGCTGGCCTTCGCCGGCGAGAAGATCGAGTACCACGGGCAGTATCACGAGCTGCCGCTACCGGGTGGGCAAGGCAAGGCGCTGCGCCTGTCGCAACCCGGCAACCCCAACATCCCGATCTACCTCGCCACGCTCGGCCCCGCTACGCTCGAGTACACCGGCGCGGCAGCGGACGGCTGGCTCGGTACGTCGTTCACCCCGGAACACGCGGATGCTCACCTTGATTATTTGCGGCGCGGCGCAAAGAGCGCCGGCCGGAACTTCGCCGACATCGACATCCAGGTGGGAGGTACCGTGGCCTTCGGCGACGACATGGCGGCGCTGGTCGAACCGTTGAAGCCGGGCATGGCGTTCACGCTTGGCGCCATGGGATCGCCGACGACGAACTTCTACAACGACGCGTTCAAGCGCGGCGGTTGGGACCAGGTCGGCCGCGAAGTGCAGAAGCTATGGGTATCCGGCAAACGCGAGGAAGCGATCGCGAAGGTGCCGGCGGAAATGGTCATTCAGGCCAACCTGCTCGGCGACGAAGCAACCGTTCGCGCTCGCATTCGTGCGTATCGCGATGCCGGCGTGACGACGTTGCGCGTGGCTCCGGCGGGCGCCGACCTGGCTGGGCGGCTGACGACATTGGGACGCGTGATGGATATTGTGCGAGGGCTGTGACGGCGTGTTCGGCAATGCTTGAACTACGATGCGAGAGTCACGGCGCGCGCGTACGCGCGTGAGCGGGTCAGCCCTCAGGTCGCCAAGGAAGAGCAACATGGCAGCGAAAACCGCCCTCATCACCGGTGTGACGGGCCAAGACGGTTCATATCTGGCTGAACTGTTGCTCGGCAAAGGCTACGTCGTACATGGCATCAAGCGTCGCGCCTCGCTGTTCAATACCACGCGTGTCGACCACCTGTATCGTGATCCCCATGAAGAGGACGTTAGGTTCTTTCTGCATCACGGTGACCTCACCGACTCGTCGAACCTGATTCGGATCATGGGGCAGACCCAGCCCGACGAGATTTACAACCTGGCCGCGCAGAGCCACGTTGCGGTGTCGTTCGAGGAGCCAGAGTACACGGCGAATTCCGATGCGATCGGTGCGCTACGGCTGCTCGAAGCCGTGCGAATCCTCGGCCTCGAAAAGAAGGCGCGGTTCTACCAAGCATCTTCTTCGGAGCTCTATGGCCTGGTGCAAGAGGTGCCGCAACGTGAGTCGACACCGTTCTATCCGCGCTCGCCGTATGCGGTGGCGAAGCTCTATGCGTATTGGATTACCGTCAACTATCGAGAAGCGTACGGGCTGTATGCATGCAACGGGATTGCGTTCAACCACGAATCCCCGGTCCGCGGCGAGAATTTCGTGACGCGCAAGGTCACGCGGGCTCTGGCGCGGATCAAGCTCGGTCTGCAGAGCTGCCTCTACATCGGAAATCTCGATGCGAAGCGCGACTGGGGGCACGCGAAGGATTTCGTGGAGGCGCAGTGGCTGATGCTGCAACAGGACGAACCGATGGACATCGTGCTGGCGACAGGCGTTCAACACAGCGTGCGCGAATTCATTGACACAGCCGCACAAGAACTCGACATGCGCATCCGCTGGGCCGGCAGTGGTGTCGAGGAGAAGGGATACGATCAGGCCGGCAACTGTGTCGTAAGCGTCGACCCGCGTTATTTTCGCCCTACAGAAGTCGACGCGCTCCTTGGCGATATCTCCAAAGCGAAGCGCGTGCTCGGATGGCAACCAAAGATCACGTTCAACGAACTCGTGAAGGAGATGGTGGCGAACGATTTCGAAGCTGCGAAGCGCGACCAACTCGTTAGGAGGCACGGCTACAAGGTGAGCGACGTCCACGAGTGAGGGATACCACACTAGGGCGCAACTACCTGGCGGGTCTGTCTAACAGCATCTGGTCCGCGATCGTCACGCTCGCGGTTGTTCCGTTCTATCTGAAGTACCTTGGGCTCGAAGCGTATGGTCTCGTCGGCTTTCTCGTGTTCACACAAGGGATCGTGCAACTGCTCGACCTCGGACTCGGGCCGACCATCAGCCGAGAAGTTGCGCGGCGCACCGCGCAGGGAGACCTACAAAGCGCGTCGCAACTGCTTCGCACGCTGGCAGTCGTCTATTGGTCGACAGCTGCCGTGCTTCTCGTATGTCTTGTGTTGGCGGCGCCGGCTATTGCAGAGCGATGGCTGAACACCAATTCCTTGTCACCCACCGTCGTTGCATCTGCAGCCGCATTGATCGGCGTCGTCATCGCCTGCCGTTGGCCGCTGGGTCTCTACCAGGGAGTGCTGGTCGGCGCCCAGCGGTTGGTGTCAGTCAGCATCATCAACATCATCATGGTTACCGTAACGAGCGTCGGCGCAGTTGCGATTCTCGCGTTCGTATCACCGACCGTGCAGGCGTTGTTCCTCTGGCAAGGTCTCATCGCATTCGTGTTCTCGATCGTGATGATGCGCGCCGCGTGGAGAATTGTCGGGCGTTCAGATGGCGTACGCTTTGCGTGGGATCGGTTGCGCGAAGTGTGGCGATTTTCCACAGGCATGACCCTGGTGGCGGTCACTGCGATCGTTCTGCTGCAGCTCGACAAGGCCATTCTGAGCAGGATGGTCAGCCTCGAACAGTTCGGTCAGTACATGTTGGCTGTGCTGGTTGCGAACAGCCTGTATGTGCTGTTGCGACCGCTCTTCAACACCATCTATCCGCGCATGACTGCGCTTGCGACCACTGGGCAGGTCGAAAGGCTCGTCGATTTCTACGGGACGGGTACGCGTCTGCTCGGCTCAGTGCTGTTTCCGATCGCCGCAACGATATCGTTGTACGCGTACGATCTGATCTACGTGTGGACCGGGAACAGCTCAACCGCCACAGCCGTGGCACCGTTGGCCGCGTTGTTGGTATGGGGCACGGCGCTGAACGGCGTGATGCATTTTCCCTACGCGTTACAACTGGCGTACGGGCGACCGCGATTGCCGTTGACGATCAATGCCATTCTCATAGCGACTTCCGCTCCCATCACAGTCGCGCTCACCGCAACTAACGGCGTGGTTGGAGGCGCAGCATCGTGGGCGATTCTCAACGGCATCTACGTTTTGCTCGGTACGTGGTTGACGCATCGACGGCTGCTGCCGGGTATAGGGAGAACGTGGTTGAGCCGGAATGTGCTGTTACCGCTCATGCTATCGTGGTTGGTAGTGAGCGCCGCAGCGTGGCTTGTCCGCAACGGCACGTCGTCATCCGTTATTCGTATCGCTCTCGCAGCAGTCGCGGCATTCATCGGATTTGTCGCCAACGTGTTGTTGGACCGTACCGCAGCCAGCCGTTTTTTGCGGAGCGTAGGACTGAGTGAAGTGTTCAAAGTGAAAATGTGAGCCAGACGGGGTCACTGGCTTTGACGTGGTCGCATACGATCTGCGCCGGAGTCGTGTAACGGATTGAACGGAGGTTTTCGATGTCGATGGAGGTACTGCAGGATCGGGTGCAGATCCGCAGCGCTCGCGATGAACTGAAAAGGCTCGGTTTGTCGCAGATTCGAACACCACTCGATCGGTTCATCGCGCGTGTGTCCGGGCGATCACAAATGGCGATCGGAGACACAGTCAAGAGCTGGGATGTGCTACGGACGATTCAATTCGTCAGGCAGAACGTCGCCGCGGACGAGCCCATCCTCGACATCGGCTGTTTCGCGTCTGAGGTGCTGGTGGCGTTGCACGATGCCGGATATCGCAACCTTGCAGGGGCGGACCTGAACCCGGCGATCAAGAACATGCCGTATGCAGGTGACATTCGCTACGAGATAACGGACTTCATGCACACGCCGTTCGCGGACGCGTCGTTCTCGGCAATCACCTCGATCTCGGTGATCGAGCACGGCTTCGACCGCGACCGACTGCTGAAGGAAGTATCCAGGCTGTTGAAGCCGGGCGGACACTTCGTCGCGTCATTCGACTACTGGCCGGACAAAATCGATACCACCGGCGTCAGATTCTTCGACGCGGAATGGACGATTTTCTCGAAGACCGAGGTCGAAGCGCTCGTGCGCGATGCCAGATCGCACTCGTTGCATCTGACCGGTTCCATGAACGCCGCTGCCGGCGATCGAGTGGTGA
>DATJGR010000030.1:0-3043 GCA_035494855.1 Pseudomonadales bacterium
CGTCATGATACCGCTGAAGCTGATTCCGTGGCAGTCCGATGCGTGGACGCGCGCACTTGCCGACGCGATCACCGATCCGCGGGCATTGCTCGAACGACTCGAACTCGACGCGAACGACGTCGATTTCGCTCCGGATTTTCCGTTGCGCGTGCCGCATTCGTTCGTCGATCGGATGCGGTTGCGCGATCCGCGCGACCCGTTGTTGCGTCAGGTGTTGCCGCTCTTGACCGAGCGCGACGCAGTCGCCGGTTACTCGCTTGATCCGCTCGAGGAAGCGTCGTCGACATTGGCGCCCGGCGTCATCCAGAAGTATCGCGGCCGGGTGTTGTTGATCGCTGCGCCGGCGTGTGCGGTGCATTGCCGGTACTGTTTCCGCCGCACGTTCCCGTACGCAGATCATCAACAGGCGGTCGCATTTCCGTCGCTGACCACCGTGGAGCGCGATCCGAGCATCTCCGAAGTGATTTTGTCCGGCGGCGATCCGCTGATGCTGAAAGACGCACCGCTGCGCCGCCTCATCGCGCGGCTCGATGCGATTCCGCATCTGCGCCGCATCCGCATCCACACGCGCCTGCCGGTGGTGATTCCCGAGCGTGTGACAACCGAGTTCGTGCAGCTGCTACGCGACGCGCGAAAACCGATGTCGATCGTGCTGCACGTGAATCATCCCAACGAGATCGCCGGCTCGTTCATCGACGCGCTCGAGGCACTCCATCGCAGCGGCGTTGCACTGCTGAACCAGAGCGTGCTGTTGGCCGGGGTGAACGACGACGTCGAGTCGCTCGATGAGCTGTCGCAGCGGTTGTTCGACCATCATGTGCTGCCGTATTACCTGCACCTGCCGGACCCGGTCCGAGGCACACACCACTATCGCGTTTCGCCGCAGCGCGGGCTCGACCTGACCGCCGCGCTCCGGTCGCGGTTGCCCGGGTACCTGGTGCCTCGGCTCGTCCGCGAAGTGGCGGGGCTCGACGCGAAACAGGTCGTCGCGTCTACCTGACGATGCAGATGTGGCCCGTACATAAACGGACGTGAACGCGGTCCGAAAAAGCCGCTGATCATCCTCTATACTGCGGCGACCAGCACCGCCTCCGAAGTCATGAGCGATCATTCGCTGCGCCTGATTGTCCCCGACAGCACCTTCGCGGGTCTGAGCGTGTGCGATACCAATCCTGCCGCGCTCGCCGAATGGGTCGCTCACCTGCCGATGGCGCACACGTTCGAGGCGGCCCACCAGCTGCTGAAGGTCGCAACCGAACTCGCGCGCGTCGCCGCCGAACCCGAATTGCGATTCAACTGTCTCGAGACCGTCCGTCCGCCGGCACACTACATCTGTGCGCGCCTCGATCGGACCGCCGCCGGTGCGTCCGCCGCCGGAGAAGGTCACGCCCAACTCGCGCAATCGGTGCAGAAGGAACTGGTGTTCGGCTACAAAGCGGTGGTTCGCGATGCATTGGCCAGCAACGAGCTGTCCGATCGGTTGAAAGATCTGCTCGGTAACGCGATGCACCGCACCGCGGCCGACCTGTCGTGCGCGCTGTTGAGAACGTACGAGTTCTACACCGACGCGCCGCCGAAGGCCTGGTACGAACTGAACCAGCTCTATCTCCTCGCGGACGAACTCGGCCTCGCGACAAATGCATACGCCGACGAACAGAGTCGCGGCGGCGGCATGCTGACTCTAGCCGACATCTATCTGCGTATCGCGCTGCTCGCGGTGGCGAAGCCTAACCAGCTGCGGCAGAAGGATCTGTCGGCGGTCTTCAACGCGCTCGATCAGTGGACGCCGCGGGTCACCATCGGCGCGCCCGCGGACGACACGATGTTCGTGGTCGATCTCGACGCCGATTCGCCGCCGAGCTATCGCGAACTCGGCAGCCACACCGGCCCCCAGTTGCGCGGCATCCGCACCGATGTGCTGGTTTCCGAACTCGAGGCGTATCTCGCCGAAATGGTATCCGATGTTCCGGTGCCGGATTACATCGGACTCGATCTGCTGCGCCATCTCGCCCACGCCTGGGGCGTGATGAAGAAGCGATCGTTCCGTCGCTCACGTTCGTCGGGTCCGATGAAGATCTGCGTCGGACTGCGGACGCTGCACTACTATATTTCCGGCGGCGTCGAGTTCGCCGACCAACTGGGCACCACCGAGGCGCTGCTGCGGCGCGAGATCAACCCGTTCCTGCACGAACGGGCCTCGCAAGGCGCTGCCGGCCCGGACGACGTGTGGGACAACGCGTTCGATCTGCACGGCGCCAGAATTCCGGTGAATCCGGCGATCGACGATCCGAACCGCATCCTGCTGAAGACACGCCGGCCGCAGACGCGCGACGCCGTGGAAGCGAACTATCCGTATTACGACTCGGAGATCCTCGATACGAGTCCGTCCGGATACTGCGTGCGCTGGACCACGCCGCTGCCAAACCACTTGCAGACCGGCGAGCTGCTGGCGATTCGCGAACGCGAAGACGCGCGCTGGTGCATCGCGGTGTCACGCTGGATCCGTCACAGCGATCAGGAAACGCTGATGGGGATCGAGCTGCTGGCGCCGAAAGCGATTCCGATCGCGGTGCGCATGCTGCAGAAACGTGGCAACAACACCGATTATCACCGCGCGGTTCTGCTGCCGGCGCTCGAAGCCATCGGTCAGCCCGCCATGCTGATCACCCCGCGGTTGCCGTACAACGAGTCGCAGAAGGTGCAGCTCAAACGGCACCGAATCCAGGCGACGGGGCAGCTCATGCGTCGCGTCCGGATGACCGAAAGCTTTACCCAGTTCACATTCCGAATGCTTGATGGTTACTTGGAAAACACCCAGATCGACCTGAACATGAACTCGCTGTGGAGCATGATTGAGGCCGATCAATCCGAGCAGCCCCCCAAAGCGCCTCCGAGCGGGCCTGCCAAAGGGAAGAAGTAGGGAAACGGTTCAACAATAGGGATTGTGTCGAGGTATGGCCACGCCATCTCCGGTCCGTCTCCTCATTGCCGATCGCTCCGAGAATCGCGCACATGAGATTGACTCCGTGCTGCGCAACGCCGG
>DATJGR010000031.1:0-2423 GCA_035494855.1 Pseudomonadales bacterium
GGTATGTGTTGCGGAGGACCCTAGCGCGCCATGGATGGCGCGCGCGGAGCGACCAGGGATGGCTCGAGCGCGTCCGACGCAGCACATCCCCACCTCCGCCGCGTTCGAAGCTCCTTCCCACCAACACCAACCCAAAGCTCCTTTCCATCACGCTGAACCTACCGACTAAACCGACTCAACTCCTCAAACCCGCGCTTGAGTGCGCTCGCGTCCACAGCTTCATCGATCGGCGCGTAGGCGGAGTCGCGTACCTCGTATCCGCCCCACGACAGAAACACGTATACGCGGGAGTTCGTTCGGATGGCACGCTGCGTCCATTGTTCGATCGGCAGTGCGCGGTCCGTGTCGTCGGACTGAAACAACGGCACGCCGGTAGAGTATTGGTCGACCGGATTTGTGCACCCGAGTGCGTCTGTCAGGAGTGTGGAAGCCCAGTCTGCGTGCGACGTGGGTCGTTCAATGGAATCGGGTGTGCGGCCGGGCCATTTGACGACAAACGGCACCCGCACCTGGTAATCCGAGAACGCGGAGTTGTGGCCCCACGTGTTGTCGCGCGTTTCGTTGAACGCCTGACCGTGATCGCCGGTGACCAGCACGATGGTGTCGGAATACGCATCGTCGTTTTGGATTGCGTTCAGTACGGAACCGACCAGACCGTCGTCGAACCGCACCGATGTCTTGTATAGATTCAGGAACGGCGTTGGATCGAAGTCGTTGTTGAGGGCGACGTAGTTGACCGAGTCGAGGTGCGGTTGGAACGGCGACGTCATCTCGGGCGGATGCGCGTACGCGTGCGGCGAGTCAAGGAACAGGAAGCCGAAGAACGGGCGCGAGCGATCGCGATTTTGCATCGAGTCGATCAGGTCCCGAGTGGTAGCGCGATCGCGTTCGACGACGTCGCCCGCACCGGACGGCGCTACTCGATTCCAGATCCGTGTGAACGCGGTGCGGTGGAACTCGGGGCTGTCGAGCGGCGCGGAGCCGAACACGAAGAACTGGTAGCCGAGGTCGTCTAGCACGTCGATCAGCACCGGACCGCGGCGCTCCGCGAGCGCGGCGTGCCAGTAGCCGCCCGGTAGTCCGTACATCAGGCCGAAGATGCCGAAGCGGGTTCCGTTGCCGGTACTGTAATGATGTTCGAAGCGTGTCGCGTCGCGCGCCCACGCCGACGTCGACGGCATGACGTCGGCGTTCACCATATCGAAACGCAGCGAGTCGACCACGATCATCAGCACGTTGGGTTTCGACGCACCGGTGCATTGCATTCGCGCGAGCGGATAGCTGAACACGCCCGGCGTCCGTAGTGCGAGGTCGGTCGATTCGCCACGTGTCGCGACCAAGCCGAATCGCGCCAGGAACGATTTCGCCGTGAGTGGTTGCGCCCAGGGAATCGCGCGGGTGGCCATCAACAGTGAGCGTTGAGCGGTCGCATCCGCGTAAGCGTTGATGAACTGCGTGGAGATGCCGATGCAAAGCACCGCAATCGCGTATCGACGAATCCGCGGGAGCGTGACGGCAGAGCGGGCGATCCACCACAGCGCACCCGCCTGAATTGCATACATCGACGCGGCAACGGCGACGGCGGTAACCCACATCTGCGAGGAAAACGACAACGTCTCCATCGCGGCGCCTTGCGTCAGCAGGAACCACACCATCGAGTTCAGGTGGAATTTGTACAGCGCGTAGACCATGGCGTTGACGACGACAACGAGCAGCAGCGTGCCGAAGATCAGCACTGCGGCGGTCATCGAGACGCCATTGCGAACGCCGAGGCGCGCCATGAACCAAGGCACGACGGCGAGCAATACGGACAGCGTGCTGAAGTGCGCGAGCATCGCTGCGATCTGGAAAAGCCCTACCGCGGTGACCTGCAACTGATGCGCGAGGCACAAGTGCGCGGCGGTTGCCGCCACGCCATTGAAAGCTGCGAGCACCCATGGCCATGTCGCGCTGTGCGCATCGCGATTCATCCCGAGACGGGTGGCTCGGGCAGGTGCGGCAGGGGCGCGCCGTTGGGGCGAACGATACCGTGCGCCGCGAGCTGCGCGGCGAAGTACGCCATGTTCGCGTTGAGAAATGCTTCGAGCTTCGGATTGCGGCTCGGCCGGTGACCGTAGCCGAGAAGCTCGGCGTACGCCGCGTCCGGCGATTCGCCGAGTACCAACGTTCGATACAGGTAGATCACGCCGCCGGTGCGTTCGCTGCCGGCGGCGCACTGCACGAGTACCTGATCGCCGTGGCCGATCGCGTCGTGGATTGCAATCAACGCATCGACCACGTGGGCCGGATCGCCGGTGCCATTGCCGAACAATGGAAACCGTTGCAGGCGGATGCCACGCTCGGACGTCAGCCGTTCCTCGAGCTGCTGGTACTGCGGCGCGTTCGATCGATAGGTCAACGAGACGACCTCGTCGATACCGTAC
>DATJGR010000032.1:0-14594 GCA_035494855.1 Pseudomonadales bacterium
AAACAGATCACCCCGAGGTCTATCGCACCTAGGAACCTTACGCAGCTAGTCGTTGGTTCGGACGCGCGCGAATGGCGGGGTATTTTCCGCTGACTATTTCCTTACCCAACGGGGCCAGCTTGATACTGGATAAATATCCAGCTATCGTCTGCCGACTCGCTGCAACGTGGGCTGACATCGATGAGCGCGGTCCAGACCATCGCCCTGCAACGCATCGCTCCCGATCACGTGTCCGTGATCGCACCGCAAACCTGGGAACAGTTCTGCCGAGGCGGCACGCCTCTACGTCCCGGCGACCGCAAGATCGATCTGCTGTTGCTCACATTGCGCGACGGTGTCTGTGAGGAAATCGAACCGATCACGCTCGCGCTAGACGAGAACGGTTACCTGATTCGGTTCGATCTGCAGTTGCGTCCGTTGCCGAAGCACCCGGCGGTATTCGATGCGCGCAGCGCGTTCGTGGGTCGGTACCTGAAGCACGCGCACTACTGGAGGCCGAGTCCGCAGTTGATCGATCAGGCGCTGGCGTTGGCGCGCGGCGGCAGTCTCGGGCCCTGACGCGGGTGCCGTTCCGGCGCCACGGCCGAACCATCAGGCTCAGCTCGTTGCGACACAATCCCTATTTCACGCCGAGGCGCTCGACGGGCGCACCTTGATCGAATTGGTTGTGCGTCACCGACGGACGGATCGAGGGGAGCCGCTGATCGCAGCGGTGTATCGAGGACAGAGCAAGATCGATGCCATGCAGATCGTGTGACCCACGAGAGCAATCCATGGATAATCCTCGCTCGGGGGAAAACACCATGGCTTCATCCGGATCGTGGCAGCGCCGTTACACGCTCGTTGGCCTCGGCTTCGCGGCGACGTTCATCTGCTACATCGACAGAGTCAACATTTCGGTCGCCATCATTCCGATGTCGTCGGATCTCGGGTGGTCTGCTACGACGCAGGGCACGGTGCTGTCGTCATTCTTCGTCGGTTACCTGCTGACGCAGATCGCCGGCGGCTGGATGGCCGATCGATTCGGGGGCAAGGTGGTGCTGGGCGGCGGCGTACTACTGTGGTCTCTGTTCACGATGCTGACCCCGCCGGCTGCGGCGCTCGGCTTCACGGCACTGCTGATCGCGCGCGTCGGGATGGGTATGGGCGAAGGTGTGAACTTCCCTGCCCTCTATACGCTGCATGCGCGCTGGATTCCGATCGACGAACGCGCGCGGTCAATGGCATTGAACAACAGCGGCATCCCGCTCGGTACGGTGTTCGCGCTTGTCGTCACGCCAATCGTGGTTGCGCAGCTCGGCTGGCAATGGGCGTTCTATCTGTTCGGTGCCGTCGGTGTCGTCTGGTTCGGCGTGTGGCAGACCACCACGGCCGCGGCGCCGGCGCTGCACCCGCGAATCAGCGCAACGGAGCGCGAATACATCCAGGCGCATTCGTCACCTGCGGGAGAACCAGGCACCGCGCCGCCGATCGCCGCATTTCTCAAGCACCCGGCAGTGTGGGCCATCATGGTGGCCCACTTCTGCAACAACTGGTCACTGTACATGCTGCTGACGTGGCTGCCGACGTTCGTCAACAAAGGGCTCGGTGTGAACTTCGCGTCGGTCGGCGTCTTCACCATGTTTCCACACATCGCCTACTTCTTCTTTCTGAACGTCGCAGGCAACGTGGCGGACCGGCTGATCCGTGGCGGGATGGAAATCGGTCGCGTCCGCAAAGTGATGCAAACGATCGGGTTCGGGGGCGTCGCGACGGCGTTGCTGATCGTCGGGCACGTACACAGTGCGCCGATGGCGATCGCGATCATGACGCTGGGCAACGGGATCTTCGCGTTCACGGCCGGCGGGTTCTTCGTCAACCACATGGACATCGCGCCGCGTTCGGCCGGCACGTTGATGGGCATCACCAATACCATCGCGACCGTTCCCGGCATCATCGGCGTTTACGTGAGCGGGCTGATTCTCGATGCCACTGGGTCGTGGGCGATCGTGTTCGACGTGGCGGCCGCCATCGCGCTGTTCGGCCTCGTCTTCTATCTGATCTTCGCGAGCGGAAAGCGCGTGTTTGATTGAAGGCGCCGGCGCGGGCTAGAGTGCTGCGCAGCCAATCATGTTCGGGGGAACCATGTCGGCCATCGCCACGCTACCTGCGTTCGAACCACTCGTCATTTTCAGCGTGCTACTGGCATTGAAGATGGGTGCCGTCGCGTTCGTAACCGCGAAAGCTCGCTTCGATTCGAAGATCGTGCTGAATCCGGAAGACGCTCCGGTGAATCCCGGTTCGCACGCGCAATCCGAAGAAGCGGCCGGCACGCTACGCGCGAAGCGCGCTCACCTCAACGACGTCGAGAACATTCCGGTGTTCATGATTCTCGCGTTGCTGCTCACGTTGACCGGATGCTCCGCCACTGCGGGTTGGGCCTACTTCGGCATCTACTTCGTGGCCCGAACGCTGCACACGATCTTCTATCTGCGGGCGATACAGCCGTGGCGCACCGCCGCCTTCGCAATCGGTCAGCTGACGCAGCTCGGCATCATGGTGCAGCTGTTGATGCACGTGCTTTGAGGGCAAGCGTCAGCCTCGACGGTCGCGCGGGCCGAGGAAGAACCACAGGATCAGGCCGAGCAGCGGCAGCAGCAACACCACGAGAATCCACAACAGCTTCTTCGCGTTCGACTCGGAGCTTTGAAAGATGTTGATGATGGCCCACACGTCGCCGGCCAGTATCAGAAGCCCCAACAGGCCGTTGTATCCCGTGAACATGACGCCGCTCTCCATGGTCGGTGAGCACGCAGTGTATCCGAACACACAGGAGCCGAAACATGTCACATGAAGCGGTTGGGTTGTTGGCGCACCTGTGGCGATTCCCGGTGAAGTCGATGCTGGGCGAGAAGCTCGACGAAGCCTTGATCACGCCGCGTGGCCTTCTCGGCGACCGCGCATACGGGCTGATTGAAACCGCCACCGGCAAAGTCGTCAGCGCGAAGAGCGTTAAGGCGTACCCCGACATGTTCGCATGTCGCGCTACCTACGTCGTTCCGCCGCGGCCCGGTGAACCGCTGCCGCCGGTGCGCGTCACGTTTCCGGACGGCACCTCCGTGACCAGCGATTCGGACACGGCTGACGCAGCGTTGTCGAACTTCTTCAAGCGCGACGTAAAGCTCACACCGACGGCGCCCGACGACTTCACGATCGACGAATATCACCCCGACATCGAGAAGGATGACCTCGGTCCCGCCATCGAGGCGAAACTCGGCTCTGCGCTGTTTGCGCGCGTCGGCGTCCCCTCACCGGTTCCGGCAGGCGCGTTCTTCGATGCCTTTCCGCTTTCGATTCTCACCACGTCCACGATCGAGCGTCTCAACTCCCTGCGCCCGCAGAGCGCGTTCGACGAACGCCGTTTCCGCATGAACGTAATCGTGCGCACGAATGCAGCGGGCTTCGTCGAGAACGACTGGGTGGGGAAAGCCGTCGCGATCGGCAACGACGTGCGCCTGCAGATCACGATGCCGGACCCGCGCTGCGTGATGACCACGCTGGCGCAAGCGGAGCTGCCGCGCGACATCGAGGTGCTGCGCACGTTGACGCAGCACAACCGGCTGCCGATTGCCGGCCTCGGCAAGTCGCCGTGTGCCGGCGTGTACGCCGTGGTTTCAGCCGCCGGCGCGTTGCGCAAGGGCGATCCGGTTTCACTGCACACCAAGGAGTGAACACACGGCCGACCATGGCAGCGAATGCACCTACGAACCTGACCCATGTCGACGATCTGGCTGGCCGAAGACATCGGCGCCGGCAATACGACGCCCCATCGAGGGCGCCGCGCGACTCCTCGGCGTATTGCAGTATGGGAACGACGGCCCGAGCCACCCATTGGTCGGCGCGCTCGAACTGGCGCTCGCATTTGTGTGCGCGTTGGTTACCATTCGCCGACGTGTAGCGACGAAAACGGGATGATCGATGTCGGACTGCTGCAACGACAAAGCCTGTGAAATAGAGGCGCTGAAAGCGAAGCAATCGTCGACGCTGAAAGCGGTGCTCGGCATCAACGCAACGATGTTCGCAGTGGAGATCGCGGCCGGGATCGCTGCGGGTTCCGTGGCGCTCGTCGCCGACTCGCTCGACATGCTCGGCGACGCGCTCGTCTACGGCTTCAGCCTGTACGCCGTTACCCGCGGTCTGCGGGAGAAGGCCATTTCGGCGCTGCTGAAAGGCGGCATCATGGGGGCATTCGGACTCATCGTACTGCTTCAGGCCGGCTACAGAGCGTTGCACCCTGACGCACCTGTGGTCGCGCTGATCGGCGTAATCGGCGCGCTCGCGCTCGTCGCCAACGGAACCTGTCTGGCGCTGTTGTGGCGGCATCGCGCCGACGACATCAATATGCGCTCGGTGTGGCTGTGCTCGCGCAACGACATCATCGCCAACGTGTCGGTGCTGATTGCCGCTGCGGGCGTGTGGGCCACAGAATCGGCATGGCCCGACATCATCATCGGCACCGCGCTCGCGGTGCTGTTCTTCCGATCTTCGGTGCAGGTGATACGCGATGCGCTGCGTGCCTTGCGCGCCGCTCCACCTATTCCTTCCGTGTCAGCGATGTCGCTCGGTGTGTCGGCAACGACCAGTGTGTCGGCTCCTGCGCCGCCGCCGCAGCGTTGAGGGTGCATGCTCGAGGCTTAGTCTGGGCGTTTACGGTCGTCGTCGGAGGCCCGATCGCGATGGCGGCGTATCAGACAATCGCAACGCGGTTCTTCCTGAATTCGCACCGCGCCCCAGGCCAGCTGTTGGGCGTAGGCGGCCGTACCGCACATCTGCTGTGCACGGGCAACGGCTCACCCACCTCGAGGCGTTTCCGGTCGATCCGGCGCTTCCCGAAGAAACCACGCATCGAGAGATTCCCCGTGCAATCACCCGCTCGCTCTTGCTCGATCCATTCGTCCTGACATGAAGATTCTCGTCACCGGCAGCGCCGGACATCTCGGTGAAGCGCTGATACGAACGTTGCGCGCTTCCGATCACATTCCGGTCGGCGTCGATATCACACCGTCGCCGTTTACGAGCATCGTCGGTTCCGTCGCCGATCGCGCAGTCGTCGCGCGAGCGATGCGCGGTGTCGACGCAGTGCTGCACACCGCAACGCTGCACAAGCCGCACGTTGCAACGCACAGTGCGCTGGCATTCGTCGACACGAACGTCACCGGAACGCTCGCGCTGCTCGAGGCCGCCGTCACGAATCGAGTACGCGCATTCGTTTTCACCAGCACGACGAGCGCATTCGGCGACGCGCTGGTGCCGTCTCCCGGCGCGCCCGCTGCATGGATCACCGAATCGACCACGCCGATTCCGAAGAACATCTACGGCGTTACCAAGACTGCCGCTGAAGACGTGTGCGCACTGTTTCATCGCGATCATCGTCTGCCGTGCCTGATTCTGCGCACATCACGGTTCTTTCCCGAAGACGACGATCATGCGGAAACGCGACAGGCTTACGACGCGATCAATCTCAAGGTGAACGAGTACCTCTATCGCCGTGTCGACATCGAAGACGCCGTCAGCGCCCACCTGCTCGCCGTCGAGCGCGCACCGTCGATCGGTTTCGGCCGCTACATCATCAGCGCCACGACACCGTTCCGACCCGACGACACTGCTACGCTGCGCACCGACGCGCCGAGCGTCGTGGCGAAGCGGGTCCCGGGCTATGAGGCAGAATATCGCCGACGCGGCTGGCGCATGCTGCCGAGCATCGACCGCGTTTACGTGAACGAACGCGCGCGAACGGACTTGAACTGGCGCCCGCGCTACGACTTCGGCTACATCCTCGATCGCCTGCGCGCCGGCGCGGATCCTCGCAGCCCGATGGCGATCGCCGTGGGCTACAAGGGGTATCACCCGCAGCGTTAGTCTTCCTGTAAGGCCCGGAACCGTTCAATCAGAAAGTCGATCAACGCGCGCACGGAGGGCAGCAGACCTCGGCGCGACGCGAAGACGGCATGGATGATCTCCCGGCGCGGCGCCCACTCCGGTAGCAGACGTACCAGCTCACCGCGCGCGATCTCGCCCCCGAGCATCATCGTTGGTAACTGCACGACTCCAACACCGGCCACCGCCGAGGCACGCAGTGCCGGCATGCTGCCGGTGACGAAGCGGGGAGTGTGATGGATCGTGGCGCTCGCATCGCTGGGCCCGAGCAGATGCCATGCGTGATCGTCCTGTGCCGCGCCGAGCGCAAGACTCGGCAAGCGCGACAGGTCCGCCGGTACCGTCGGCACGCCCAACCGTTCGAGCAATGCCGGACTCGCCACGAGACACTGGC
Source organism: Pseudomonadales bacterium (assembly GCA_035494855.1). Lineage (GTDB taxonomy): Bacteria > Pseudomonadota > Gammaproteobacteria > Pseudomonadales > Azotimanducaceae > DATJGR01. The sequence goes on from DATJGR010000032.1 coordinate 6,311, forward strand.
CGCGATCACCCAAGACGCGCATCACCAGATCGCTGTCGTCCAGCGGCGGCGGACGCACCCGAATCGCCACGTCGACGCCCTCGCCCACCACGTCGACACGACGGTTGGTGGCTTCGAGGTGCACTTCGACGCGCGGATGGCTTGCCATGAAGCCAGCGATCATCTCGCCGACGCGCACGTCGAGCAGCGCCACCGGACAGCTCAGCCGCACCACACCGCACGGTTCCGCGCGGGTCTGTTCGATCGCTTCCTGTGCGGATTCCGCTTCTACGAGCATCGCTTTGCAGTGGGCGTAGTAGTTCTGACCGATTTCCGTGACGGCGAAGCGCCGTGTGGAGCGCTGGATCAGACGCACGCCGAGACGTTCTTCGAGCAGGGCGATGCGCCGGCTCAGCTTCGATTTGGGGATGCCAAGCGCCCTGCCCGCCGACGCGAACCCGCCATGGTCGACGACCGCGGCGAAGTAATAGAGATCGTTCAGGTCCTGCATCGGTCGGTCAGCGTTCTGAATCCGGAACACTGAGGATAAATTCCGCCACCTACCGGCGCCATCGTCGCGCACATATGTTTACCGCCAACCGATCGGTACGGAATGGCCGATCCAAACAGGAGCCTATTTCGATGAAGAAGATCCTCGGTACCTACAGCGCGCCGCGCCAGCACTGGGTCGGCGACGGATTCCCGGTCCGTTCGCTGTTCTCGTACGACAGCCACGGCGAACACGTGAGTCCCTTTCTGCTGCTCGACTACGCCGGTCCGGCGCAGTTCGCTCCCGCAAACAAACCGCGCGGCGTGGGCGTTCACCCGCACCGCGGCTTCGAGACCGTGACCATCGTCTATCAGGGAGAAGTGGCGCACCGCGACTCGACGGGCGCGGGCGGCCGCATCGGTCCGGGCGACGTGCAGTGGATGACGGCAGCGTCCGGCATTCTGCACGAGGAGTTCCATTCGCCGGAGTTCACGAAGACCGGTGGCACGCTGGAGATGGTGCAGTTGTGGGTGAACCTACCGGCGCAGGACAAGCTCGCAGAGCCCGGGTACCAGACGCTGCTCGACGCCGACATTCCGTCCGTCGAACTTGCTGACGGCGCCGGAAAGGTGCGCGTGATCGCCGGCGAGTGCGACGGCCGCCGCGGCCCTGCTCGAACGTTCACTCCGATCGACGTTTGGGACGTTCGCCTGAACGCGGGTCGGACGAGCCGCTTCAGCGTAAAGGACGGACATACGCTCGCGTTGGTGGTGTTGCGCGGCAGCGTGACCGTAAACGGTACGGAATCGGCGCGCGACGCGCAGATGGTATTGCTCGACCGGGCCGGTACCGACGTAGTGATAGACGCGCAGACCGATGCGACGCTGGTGGTGCTGAGCGGCGAACCGATCGACGAGCCGATCGTCGGCTACGGTCCGTTCGTGATGAACACCCAGGCGGAGATCAGGCAGGCCATGGACGACTTCAACAGCGGCAAGTTCGGTCGGATGGTCGCATAACCGCCGTGCGATTCTGGTAATGGGTGATGGACGGTGCCAGGCGCCGTTCATCACTCATTCACCTCGCGTCGGCGAGCAGCGCGCGGATGCGTGCTTCGGTCTGCTCGTATAACGCGGTCAAATTCGCAACCGACGTCGAGATCGAGTTGCGCGCGAAGCCAAGCGGGCCACTGGAGATCGCGACGACCGGGAATCGATCGGCGCCGAGATCCAGCTCATGAATCATCCGGGCGGCGGGCTCGAGGCCCGTGTTACGTTGTCGTCCGAGGTGAACTGAGTGTCGTTACCAAACGCGGACTTTCTTCAAACGATCGCCGGTGTGTCGGCCACGTTCGTCGGCTTTTCGCTGGTGGTAGGGTTCCTGCGCGCCGACGACGCCGTGGTGGGCGGCCGCCTGCAGTCGATGCGCGCTGTGGCCGAGCTCGCGATGATCGCCGGCGGCGGCGCACTGTTGCCATTGCTGATCGCGCAGTTCGACGTTTCAAATGATGCCATGTGGCGCGGCGCGAGCGTGGCTCTGGCTCTCAGCTGGTCGGCCGGATGGATCGCGGCCGTGCGGCGTTTCCGCCGCTTCTATGCGTCGATGGGTTACACGTTGACGTCGATCCGAACAATCGTGTTCCGCAACACAGTTCCGCTCGCGATCCTGCTGCTGCTGTGGAACGCAGTGTTCCCGAGCGAGATGTCCGGCGCGCGCTATTCGCTGGCGCTGGTGATCGCACTCGTCGTCTCCGCGGAACGCTTCGTCTTCGCGACGTTTCAGTCCAACGGCGACGGCGCCTGACCGGGCTCTCAGTCCGCCCAAGGCGGCGGATACCGCGCCCAATTCGTGATGCAGCGGCGCCAGCAGTTTGAGTGCCGTCGAAGACACCCATGGTCAACTCCGTTTGAAGAGAAGTACGCAAGCGCAGCAGGGTGAATTCCCAGCAGCGCGTTCCGCCTCCAGCGACGGTTCCCGGCTCGCGGGTTCAGCGTCGTGGCATAATGCACCGCCCGGTCCGCAATACCCTCCAAAGCACCACATGATCGTCTGTCATCGTCATCGCTTCATTTTCATCACTACTCGAAAGACCGCAGGTGCGCGCATCGAGTCGGTGCTGGCGGAATTCTGCGGCGACGGCGACATCGTGACCGGTACGAAGGCAGCCAACGGCTCGACACAGGCGCGCGCGCCCACCGGAACGGGCGGCGCACTCGCACTCACCCGCTATCGTCCCACCGACTGGCTGCGCCTCATGGTGCGCGGAGAACGCGCACTCCTCGCCCGGCACCTGGCCGCCGCCGAGATTCGGGCGCTGGTTGGCGCCGACGTATGGGGCAGCTACTTCAAGTTCTGCGTTGAGCGCGACCCGTGGGAAAAAGCGGTTGCGCTGTACGAGCAACGGACGCGCGACATCAAACCTCGCCCTCCCCTGGCGACGTTTCTCGCCGAGGCGCGGCCCGAGGTGTTGTCGAATTTCAGCTTGTACAGCATCGACGGCGCGCTCGCGGTCGATCGCGTGATCCGCTACGAACATCTGGATGCCGAGCTGGAGGCCGTGCGCAATCTGCTGAATCTTCCGGCGCCGATCGCGCTCGGCCTCCGCACGGAGCGTGCCTCACACTATTCGACGGTGATCGGTCCGTCGGAACGCGCGCTACTCGACAGAGTCTGCGCGCGCGAAATCGAACTCTTCGGCTACGCGTTCAGCGAAGTCGCCCCGGAAGATCGATAGACGGACGACCCCGCCTCAGTCGGTTGACGTTGCCAGCACCCTGTTCGTGCCGCGTGCGATGCCCCTCACTTTGCGAGGGACTACTGAACAAACGGTTCCGTTGACCAAGACTGGGACGGCAGCAATGTTTCAGCAGTGTGCACTGTTCACGTTTTATTCTTGTTACCGCCGGTATCATTCCGCCGCTTGAATGATCAGATACAGAGCATCGCACCATGACCGCGCCATCCGACACGAATCGCCCCACGACTGACGAGAGCCGCGACGAGGCGACGTTGGCTGCCCACCGGCGCCGACAGATCCAGCATCATCGCGCCAAACGCCTCGATCGCCGCGACCCGTCGCGCACGCTGACAATCAAACGCGCGCGCCACGAAATCCTGTCGCGCGTCTAAGGAGTCGTTGGCGGAAATCCTCTGGAGAAACGCTCGAACACTGATCGAACCGTGCGCACTGCTGCAACAGGTTCCTTCAGACGAGCTTCGAAGCTCGCCCGCCGAGTGGGACAACCTTGAAGCACCTCACACTTTGCTGACGACGCTCGCATGGGAATGCCGTCATTACAACGCAGTTAACGGTAAGGTCATCGATCGCTCTCGACAATCTGTCGCGGAACTCGCAAGGACTCTGAGTGGCACCAATGCGGATTCGACCTACACGGCGCGCGGCATCCAGCGCGCGTACAGCAACGGTGTCCCGATCACACACGACTGAACGTGGCGCGGCACAGCGATGACGGAACCACAAGCCTCGGCCGGTTTCGTTTCGAGCCAGTTCCTCACCGACAAGGCCGAGATCGAACGCGTCTTCCGGATCTTCCGCGATCAGTGTTCGCCGGTGCAGCTGCGTTTCAACCGCGCTGACGACGAATACACCGCGCGCGTGCTCGACGTGACCGCGCATCAGTTCCTGCTCGAAGACATCCGCCCGCGCAGCGGTATGAAGCTGATGCGCGACCAGGAACCTTTCAGCCTCGCGGGGCGTGTCGACGGCATCTACGCGCGTGTCAGTGAAATCCGCGTTCTGCAAACCGCCGAAGATGGCGGTGTGCCTTACTTCGTGCTGAACCTGCCGACTGAGTTGCTGTATCAGCAGCGTCGGCGCGCGGCGCGATTCCGTCTGCCGTTGAGTGTGACCAAAGACGGCGCACGATTGACGTTGCATCGTGGCGACCGCGCCTTGAGCGGCTATCTCGTCGACATCTCCGCAGGTGGCTGCCGCGTGCTATTCGACGTGAAGTCCGATCCCGAGATTCAGCCCGACGAGGTGGTCGAAAGCTCAGAGATCGACATTCCGCGTCTGCTGTCGCTCTCCGCGCGCACGGTGATTCGCCATCACGCGTACAACCGCCGGACCGGCAAGCTCTCCTGCGGAATCGAGTTCGCCGAGATGCAGGTGCGCGATCGTCGCCGGCTCGAGCAGTTCATTCAGAAGATCGCGAAGATCACCGACCCGGATTAGACGCTTCCAGCTCGCGCCAACGCTGCAAGCCGGCCGCATCGTCGACGTCCCATAGTTCTCTCAGCACCACGGTGCGCAAACCGAGTGCTTCGGCCCGCTGCAGCGTCTGCGAATGAACGGTTGCCACGCTCCAGGTCATGTGCAGGAACAGTTCGGGGCGCGGTCGCGTCATGCCGATCAGCACATAACCACCGTCGGCCACCGGACCGGTGACCACGTCGGCGCCGCGGGCCAAGGCCTCGGCCGCCGCGTGCAGATATCCAGCATCGAGCACCGGACAGTCGCTGCCGATCACGATCGGCGTACGGTTACGCGCTGCAATGTGGGTGCACGCTGCGAGCATCCGTTCGCCGAGGTCGCCTGCGGGCTGCGCGCGGACGGCGAACGGATGCGGCGGCAGCGTATCGGAATCGCCATCGATCCATACTTCGGCGTCGAGCTTCGAGTCTGTCAGCGTGCGCAGCGTCCGCTCCAGCATCACCCGCTGCAACTCGAACGCGGTTACATCGCCAACGACCCGGGCGAGGCGCGTCTTGACGCGACCGATCGACGGCGCCCGCGTAAAGAGTGCAACAATCGGCTCTCTAGTTTCCGTCGTAGTACTCCCGCACCAGTACCTCCGGAGACGTACCGAAGAAGTACTGCAGCCGCAGCCGCCACATCAACAGAACGGTCGATATGATGCCGCGGTGCTGCCAGCGCCGGGCCGAGACACGCAACCGGGTATCGATGCAGATCGGATTCGCATAGCGTCGAAGCCGCTTCGTCAGCTCGATGTCTTCCATCAACGGCTGATCCGGCACGCCGTCAATGAGTTCCAGCAAGTCGCGCCGCACGAAGATGCCCTGGTCGCCGGTGCAGATGCCGGACCACCGCGATCGCAGGTTCATCAGCGTCTCGATCACGCGAAATGCGGCCTGCCGACCCGACAGGCGCACGTCGAAGCGCCCCCAAGCCGCTCCGTCGGATTCGATCGCTTCGCGCAGCGCGCGCCAGACGGTGCCGTCCAGGCGCGTGTCCGCATGCAGCATCCATATCCAGCGCCCGCGGGCCGCGGCAATTCCGGCGGCGAGTTGTCCGGCGCGCCCTGGCGCCGTGCGCAACGCGTAATCGGCGCGCTCGCACGCGATCTCGTAGGAACCGTCGTCGCTGCCGCCGTCGACGACGATGCGTTGTGCGTCGATGCCGAGGATCGAGTCGAGGTCGTCGAGCAGCAGGCCCAGCGCCGCCGAGTCGTTCAGAACCGGGATCACGATCGAGATCTGTTGCATGGAGCCATCGACCACGTTTCGGATGGGCAATTGTCGACGCCTGCAATTATCGACGAAAGATCCGATCGGGTAACATCGTCCCGATTTCCTGCCCACACGAAATTCAGCATGACTCGATCGTCGATTCGCATCGGCAGCGCATTGTCGGTTCAGGTGCGTGCCGGAACGCTCGCCAGCAAGCGCTGGATGGACCTGCTCGCAAGCGTCGGAGAGACCGCGTCCGTCTCTGCTGCGGCCAAGGCGGTCGGGCTCTCGTACAAAGCGGCGTGGGACGCGGTTGAAGCGATGAACAATCTCGCGGAGAAGCCGCTGGTGCAGCGATCTGTCGGCGGGAAAGGCGGCGGCGGAACGCGGCTCACGGCGGCCGGACGCCAACTGGTCGAGACGTTTCGAACGGTCGAGGCGGAACACTCGCGATTTCTCGACACGTTGAACGCACGCGTCAAACACGCCGATCGCGACCTCGGACTACTCGGAAGGCTCACCATGCTGACAAGCGCACGCAACCAGTTCGCCGGCAAAATCACGCGCATCACGTCCGGCGCCGTCAACGACGAGGTTCAGCTCAAGCTGGCCGGCGGCGACACGCTGGTGTCGATCATCACGCACGAGAGCGTGGAGAATTTGCGGCTGAAGAAAGGCACCGCCGTGGTCGCGCTGGTGAAAGCGTCGTCGGTAATAGTGGCGATCGACGACGGCGCTCCGCTTAAGCTGTCGGCGCGCAACCGCCTTGCCGGAACCATCAGCCGGCTCGCCAAAGGGGCGGTGAACAGCGAAGTGGTGATCGATCTCAAGGGCGGCAACTCCGTTGCCGCCGTCATCACCAATGGCGCGGCGAAAACTCTGAAGCTCGCCGAGGGCGATGCGGCGACAGCGATCTTCAAGGCTTCGAGCGTGATCCTCGGCGTTACGCCGTAACGAGAACACCCGCCTCCATCGTCAGCACCCGATCCGCCAGGTAGTCGACCTCCGAACGCGAGTGGGTCACGTACAGCATCGGAATGCGCGTTTCCTCCTTCACGCGTTTGAGGTACGGCAGAATCTGCTGCTTCAAGCGGTCGTCGAGCGACGATAGGGGCTCGTCGAGCAGCAGCAGGCGCGGTGAGTACAGCAGCGCGCGACCGAGCGCGACGCGCTGGCGCTCGCCGCCCGAAAGGAGCGCCGGGCGTCGATCGAGCAACGACGTGATTTCCATCAGCTGCGCCACCGCGGCGAGATCGAAGCGCCGCTCCGCAGCGGTGAGGTGTGCGTGTCCATACAGCAGATTCGAACGCACCGACAAGTGCGGGAACAGCTGTCCGTCCTGGAATACCATGCCGAAATGCCGCTGCCACGGCGGCACGAAGACGCGCTGCGAAACGTCGCACAGTACCTGCTCGCCGAAACGCAGCGTGCCGCTGCGCGGTTTCAGTAGACCCGCCACCAGCCCGAGCAACGTGCTTTTGCCGCACCCTGACGGTCCGCAGATGCCGGTGACGCCGGCGTCGATCCCGGTGCGTGCAACCAGTTCGAACGCACCGCGCCGGAATCCGACGTCAATCCGCAGCATGGTCGTCCCGCAACGACGCATAGCCGAGCAGTCGCTCGGCGCGCCGATTGATCCAATGGCTGATCAGGAGCGCCGATACCGCGAGCAGGATCGACAGCAGCGCGAGGCGCATCGCCGGTGCTTCGCCGTTCGGAACATTGATAAAGCTATAGATCGCGAGCGGCAAAGTGCGCGTTTCGCCGGGAATGTTGCCGACGAACGCCATCGTGGCGCCGAACTCACCGAGACTGCGCGAGAAGCACAACATGCTTCCGGCAACGATACCCGGGAACGCTAACGGCAATGTAATGGTGAGGAACGCACGCCACGGCGCGGCGCCGAGCGTAGTTGCAGCCTGCTCGAGGCGCACGTCGATCATTCGGAAGGCGAGCCGCACCGGCTGCACCATCAACGGGAATGCCATCACCGCTGAGGCAATCACAGCGCCTTTCCACGTGAACGCGATGACAATGCCGAACGTCGACAACAGCCAGCCGCCGATCGGCCCTTGCGTGCCGAGCAGCAGTAGCAGGAAGTAGCCCGGCACCACCGGCGGCAACACCATCGGCAGCTGCACCAACGCGTCGATGATCCATTTGCCGGCGAAGGTGCGGCGGGCCAGGAACCAGCCCACCGCGATCCCGATCGGCAGACAGCCGGCCGTAGCAAAGACGGCGACGCGTGCGGAGAGCCAGAGCGCCTGCGACTCCGCTGGCGTCAGCTCCATCGTGTGCTCATGGGCTGAGCTTCGTGAATCCGTATCGCGTGAAGATCGCTGCCGCCTCGGGCGATGCCGTCACGAACTTCATGAACGCGGCGGC
>DATJGR010000033.1:0-4014 GCA_035494855.1 Pseudomonadales bacterium
GTGACTTCCGTTTCGAGCTGCGATGCGGACGCGCCCTGCATGACGGCAGTTACCGTCACGGCCGGAAAGTCCATGTCGGGCAGGTCGGTGATGTTCAGGTGCTTGAAGCCGTATATACCTGCGAAGGTCAGCAGAATGAACGCGACGATCGGCGGGATCGGCTGACGGATCGACCAGGTGGCGAAATTGGCGCCGCTGCTCATGTTTGATTTCCGGATGGCGGTGCCGGTACGACGCGCACCGCGTCCGCGTCGTTCAGGAACGCGGCGCCCGCGGCAACGACCTGTTGTGCATCTGTGACGCCGCCACTGATCTCGACGCCGTTGCCGAAACGCCGCCCGATGTCGACCTTGGTCAATACGACTCTGCCGTCGGGACCGAGTACGAACACGTATTCGTGGCCGTCGCGCATCACGATTGCATCTGACGGTAGCGTCAACGCCACGCGTTGGCCGAGCGTGATCGTGCCGGTGCCGTACATGCCCGCGCGAGCCGCGGTGTTGGCGCTCTCGCCGCGATCGAGTTCGACGTATGCGACGCCGATGCGCGTGTTCTCTTCGATCACGGGCGCCACCTGCCGCACGCGACCGTGTGCGACCGTGCGATCGGCGAGCTGCACGCTCGCTTCGTCGCCCGCGTGGACCTGGGCCAGTTGTGCGCCGGTCAACTCGGCGCGCCATTCGAGGCGGTTCTGCCGCACCAGGCGGAACAGTTCGGTTCCCGGCGCAGCGACCATACCGAGCATGGCTTTCCGCGAGGAAATCACACCGTCGTCGGGCGCGACGACGCGCGTGTACTGCAGCGCGAGCTGTTGACTGTGCAGCCGAGCCTTTGCCGACTCGAGTTGCGCTTTCGCGGTGCGACCGCGCGTCAGATATTGGGTGGCGTCCTGTTGGCTCAGCGCACCGGTTTTACCGAGCCGTTCGGCGCGCTGCGCATTGGCCTCTGCTTCGGCGACGTTCGCTTCGGCTTCGGAGACGGCCGCTTCGGACTGACGGACCATCGCGAGCGTGGTGGCGTCGTCGAATCGCGCGAGCAGCTGCCCCTTCGTAACCTCGTCACCGACGTCGACCATCAGTTCGGCAAGACGCAGGCCGGCCACTTCGGAACCGACGATCGCTTCCTGCCACGGCGCGATGGTGCCGGAGGCCTGGATCACCTCTGGCCACTCGACGCGTTCGGGATGCACTACGCTGACGGTGAGCGCCGTGGCGGGCTGCGCCGCCGGTTTCACCGCCGCTGCCGATGGATCGCCACCTTTCGGCCGCAGTTCCGCCGCACCGACCGCCATGACGACGGCCACGGCAATACCGATGAGCCACGCTCGTACTGTGCGACCGACTTTCATGAGCGCTCCACGCGACGGTTGGCGCTGCGCAGATTCGCGGCGCCTTGCAATTTCGTTCGCGATTCGGAAGGTGTACCGGCCCGATTGCGGCGCGCCGTCTCTGCGTCGATCAACGCGAGACCGTGATCGGCAAGGCGTTCGATGGTTGCGCGCAACGCCGCGTCGTCGGCCAGCAGCTCGGGCGCGATCGCATTGACGGCGGTGCGGTGAACGAACAGCACCAGCGCGAGCCCACCGATGCTGAATGCGAGCTGGTGTAGTGCGGCGTCGGGTTCGCGGATGCCGATCGCGCGGCAGAGAAAACGCGTTAGATCGTCGTGCATCCGGCGCGGACCGTCCGGCTGCCCATCGAGCGCACCGCTCGGTTGCAATTCTTCGCGCAACACGACCAGGCGCAGCTGCTGCAGTTCGGGCGCGGCGATGTACGCCATGATGTGGCCATAAAACGCAACCAGTGCGGTGCGAACCGGCACGTTCGCGTCGGCCATCTCGACCGGGAACGGACCGATCTGTTCGGGAATACGGAAGACCTCGCGATACAGCGAGGCTTTGTCGCCGAAGTAATAGTGGATGCCGGCGACGTTGACGTCGGCCAGCCGGCAGATCTCACGGGTCGATGCACCTTCGTAACCTTTCGATGCGAATACCTGCAGCGCGGCACGAACGAGACGCTTCTTCGCGTCGGTCTGTTGAAGATCAGGGAGCGTGTCCACTTGAGTAGATTGGTAACAGTCGGGAGTCGCACGATAAAGCATGCGCTTGAATCAAGCAAGCGCTTGATCGTGAATCTGTGACGTCGGTCCGTGGTGCTTCGAGGCTCGGCGGAGGTGGAGGTCTGTTGGGGCAGGACACGTTCAAGCCATGGCTCGAGCGTGTCCTGCGCGCCGAAGCGCCGCCGCTCCAACCGCCAAATCGAAGTCGTCAGTGACCTTTACGTGGGAGTCGAAGCGGCGATCCCGAGCTTGGAGTGGCGGTATCCGTAGAACAGGTAGATGAATACGCCAACCAGCGCGTACGTCGCGAGAATGCCGAGCGCGATCGGGTCGTGTTCGACCTTGCCGGGATTGCCGATCATTGCGCCGAGCAGGTCGTATCCCATCGCCTTGCTGACGATGTCGAGCAGGATCGGACCCATCATCAGTACCACGCAGAAAAAGATGCCGAGGATCGGCGTGTACGGGTAGAACGGCACCTGGAACGGCCGTTTCATCGTCGGATTGTTGCGGCGCAGATAGATCACACTGCCGCAGACGATCGCGAACGCGAGCGCCGTGCCGAGGCTGACCAGATCGCCGAGCACGCCGAGCGGCAGCACCGAGGCGGCCACTGCGATGATCACGCCGAGCACGACCGTGCCGGTCGCTGGCGTGTGGAAGCGCGGATTCACCTCGCCGAACACGCGCCAGATCAGTCCGTCCTTAGCCATCTGGTAGAAGACGCGCGTCTGCGCGTAACAGAGCACCAGCATCACGGACGAGAGACCCGTAAACGCGCCGATCTTGATGATCAGCGAGAACAGGTTCAGCGAGCCCGTGTCGCTGCCGGACCACGGAACGAGGGCCCACGACGGATTCATGCGATCGACCGCCACCGCTATCGGGTCCGGCACACCAAGCTTGCCGAACGGCACCACGCCGGTCATCACCATCGACACCAGCATGTAGATCAACGTGCAGAACCCGAGCGAGCCGAGGATGCCGATCGGAACGTCTTTCTGCGGGTTGTGCGATTCGCCGGCCGCGGTCGACACCGCTTCGAACCCGACGTACGCGAAGAAGATGATCGACGCGGCGCGCAGGATGCCCTGCCAGCCGTAACGGAATCCGCCTTCGTTGGCCGGCACGAACGGCGACCAGTTGTCGGGGTTCAGATACGTCACGCCGATGATGATGAACGCGATCAGCACCGTGACTTTGATCGCGACGATCACGTTGTTGACCTGCGCCGATTCGCGCACGCCGAGCACGAGCAGACTCGTCACCGCCAGAATGCCGAGAGCGCCGATCAGATTGAAGCCGTCGGTGCTCTGCAGCACCCCGTTCTGATACTGCCACGTGGATCTCGACACGCCCTCCGGAACGATGACGCCGAAGTCGTGCAGCAGGCTGACGACGTAACCGGTCCATCCCGACGCGACCGTCGAGGCGGCCACGCCGTACTCCAGCAGCAGCAACCATCCCATCACCCACGCGAACACTTCACCGAGCGTGACGTAGGCGTACGAGTACGCCGAACCCGATACCGGCATGGTCGAAGCGAGTTCCGCATAGCACAGCCCCGCAAAGGTGCACGCGAGACCCGCGATCACGAACGACAGCACCACGGCGGGACCCGCGAAATTCGCCGCTGCGTTGCCGGTCATCACGAAGATACCGGCACCGATGATGGCGCCGATGCCGAGGCTGATCAGGTTGAACGGTCCGAGCGTGCGCTTCAGATCGCTGTGCGTGAATTCGCTCTGGATCTGCGCGACGGACTTCTTTGCAAACAGTCGGCCTTGGGGCACGTCGATGTTCTCCGTTGATCGATGCGCGTGAACGGTAGCACGACCACGCTCGGGGGCGTGATCGTGACGTCACATTCGTCGCGGCGGCTGATCGGGTTGCAGTGGCTTGCGTGCGTCGACGATGAGTGAAATGAATCCGATCGTTCCGTGCTTGTTGCGA
>DATJGR010000034.1:0-23809 GCA_035494855.1 Pseudomonadales bacterium
TCTGGGCGTCGTCGGAACCGCGGAACTCGCCGCCATCGCCTTTACGTTCCCGTTGGTGATGTCGCTGAATGCGGCGGTGCGCGGCATCGGCATCGGTGCGTCGTCGGTGATCGCGCGTGTGATCGGCGCCGGCGACCGCGCCCGCGGCGCGGTGCTCACTACGCACTGCCTGATACTTGTCGCTGCCTTCGCGGCGTTGTGCGTCGGAGTGGGCGAGCCTGGCGCGCGCGCCTTCTTCGTGCTGTTGGGCGCCCAAGGCCGTGTCCTGGAACTCGCGGACGACTACATCGCGGTCTGGCTCGTCGGCTTCGTCTTCTTCGCAACGTCGATGGTCGGCACCAACCTGCTGCGCTCGGCCGGCAACGCCGCCATGCCGGGCATCGTGATGACCGTCGGCTCGTTGCTGCAGGTGCTGATCGGACCGTTCCTGATCTTCGGCTGGGTCGGTCTGCCCGCGCTCGGCATCGTGGGCGCGGCGTGGTCGTTCGTACTGGCTCGGCTCGTCAGCTTCGCGCTGTGCATGTACTGGATCGCCGTGAGGGAACGCATGCTGGTGGCGCACGCGGAAGGCTGGCTGCACTCGGCGCGACAGATTCTGCACGTGGGTCTGCCGGCGACCGCGTCGAATCTCGTGGCACCGCTGTCGACCGGCATCGTCACGCGCCTGCTCGCGGACTTCGGCCACGGCGTGGTCGCCGGTTTCGCCGTCGCATCGCGAATCGAAGCGATCATCGCGATGGTGGTCATTGCGGTGTCGACGTCGGTCGGTCCGTTCGTCGGCCAGAACTGGGGCGCGCACCTGTTCGCTCGCGTTCGCCATGCGTTGGCACTGTGTCACGGCTTCTGTCTCGGTTGGGGCGTCGCGTCGTTTCTCGTCATGGCCGTAGCAGCGCGCTGGCTGGTCGGCCTGATCAACGACGAGCCCGAGGTGGTGGAAACCGCGACGATGTACCTGCTCATCGTGCCGATCAGCCTGGGCTTCATGGGTGTGATGGGCGTTGCCAGCGCATGCTTCAACGCGCTCGGCAAGCCGACGCCGCCGCTGGTGCTGTCGTTGCTACGGCTGGTGGTGCTGTTGATTCCGTTGGCCCTGATCGGCCGTTCGCTCGCAGGATATGCCGGCGTCTTCGGTGCCACCGCAATCGCCAACCTGACCGTTGGGATACTCGCGCTCGCGTGGAACAACCGAACCGTTCGCAACGACGCGAGCATCCTCCGCAATACCGCCGCCGCTGCGGCGTGAACAAGGACTGCACATGACGAAACCGATGCGGCTGTTTGCTCTCTGCGCGGCGATGACGATGTCGTGGACGTCATCGACGCACGCTGAAGACGTCGCCGCACCGACCGCCGTCATTCCGCCGCCAGCGTCGACCGCACCGGCGGAAGCGACGCTCGCAACGGAACCCTCGACGCCGCCGGCTTCCGTTTCCACCCCCGATGCGGCGATCCAGCCGCCGACCGATTCGATCGACATCGCCGCGATGCAGGACTTTCTCGACGGCTTCTTCGCCACCGCGATGGAGTCGTTGCACGTTCCCGGCGCAGTATTCGTGTTTGTCGAGAATGGCCGCGTCGTTCTGAAGCGGGGCTACGGTTTCGCCAACCTCGAAACGAAGGCGCGCGTCGATCCCGATACCACGCTGTTTCAGATCGCGTCGGTGTCGAAGCTGTTCACCGCCACGGCCGTGATGCAGCTTTACGAACAAGGCAAGGTTCAGCTCGACGAAGACGTCAATGCATACCTCACGACATTCAAGATTCCGGCGACGTTCCCAAAGCCGGTGACGCTGCATTCATTGATGACGCACACGGCCGGTTTCGACGAGCGCGGCATCGGCATGGCGGCTCGCACTGCCAAGGAGTGGCGACCTCTCGGCGAGTACCTCGCCGACCGCATGCCGCCGCGCGTGCGCCCGGTCGGCGACGGGGCGAGTTACTCGAACCATGGCGTCGGACTGGAAGGCTACGTCGTCGAGCAGGTTTCAGGCATGCCGTTCAACGACTACATCGCGAAGAACATCTATCAGCCGCTCGGCATGACGCACAGCACGTTCGCGATCATCGACCCGCTGCCACCCACACTCGCGCAGGGTTACAAGTTCGACGGCCTCGGCTACAAGCCGGAGCCGTTCATCTATAACAACGTGATTCCTGCCGGCGGCGTGCTCACGACCGGCGACGACATCGCGCGCTTCATGATCGCGCACCTGCAGAACGGTCAGCTCGGCGACGCCCGCATTCTCAAAGAGGTTACCGCGAAGGAAATGCATTCGCGGCAATACAGCGCCGATCCGCGGATGCAGGGCAGCGCCGGACAGTTCTTCGAAGACAACGTGAACGGCTACGCCGCAATTCAGCATGGCGGCGACCTGCCGGGGTTCGCATCGCTGCTGTATCTGATACCGGAGAAGAACGCGGGCTTTTTCGTGTCATCGAACGTCGATCGTGACGAACTGCGGCGGCTGCTGACGAAGGTGTTAATGGATCGCTTCTATCCCGCGCTCGATCAACCACCGCCGATGCACGCATCGACCGACTTCAAACAGCGCGCCGCCTTGTACGCGGGACGCTACCGCGACAATCGACACGAAGAGAAAGGACTCGCGAAGGTGGCGGCGATGCTGACGGAAGTGCACGTCGCGCAAAGCGAGAACGACGGCGAACTGATCATGCACGGCGGCACGCAGGCGACGCGCCTGATCGAGCTCGATCCCGGACTGTTTCGTCGCGAAGACGCCGACCATCGCGTGCTGTTTACGCCGGGCAACGCCACCACGCCGGGACGCATGGACTCGGAACACGCGTCGTTCCGCAAACTCGCGGTCTGGGAGACCGCGCCGGTGCAGCAACTGTTCATCGCCACGATGCTGTTCCTGTTCCTGACGACGCTGATCGGCGCCGCGGGTCGCGGTTTCTCGCGCGCCGTGTTGCGGCGTCCCGGCACTAACGATCGCACCACGCGTATCGCGCGCCGCCTCGCGTTCGCCGCGGCGCTGCTCAACATCGTCGTGCTGATTGGCCTCGGCTGGGGATTGATCGGCACCGACCAGAACGAGTTCCTGTTCGGCATGCCGTTGCGGTTCAAGGCGATCCTGTGTCTGCCACCGATCGCGACCGCGCTCGCCGCAGCCATGGTGATCGCGCTGCTGTTCGTACTGTCCGGTCGCGTGCTGACCACCGGCGCGAAGGCGCGCTACACGATCGCTACGGTCGCGGCGGCGGCCATGGTGCCGTTCTTCTGGTACTGGAATCTGTACGGCTTCAACTGGTGAACCGGCGCGTCACGCGCCGGGTTCGTCGAGCCACACGCACGTTGCACACCCGCCCCGCGCGAGTTCGGCTTCGGCGAGCGCGCGGTCATGCTCGGTCTGATACTGCGGGGTCGCATCCCGTTCCACGCGCGAATCGTCGTGTTGCTCAGTCGGACTGCGCGGCCGCATGACGCCGTCTTTCCACGCGTCGTCGTCCGCCCATTCGTACGGCAGCATCAGCATCTGCCCCGGTTGGTGCAGCGTTTCGAATCCCGTCAGCGCATCGCGCACGATGTAACGATTCAGGCGCGGCTGATGCGGTTTACCGGCGGTGTGTCCCAACGGGAAATCGAGATAAGCAGCCCGCGGTGGATTCACCGCCCTCGTGATCGACAGCGCACTCGTCATCGACAACGTGGGAATTCCGTGCTGTTCGATCTCACGCGCGATCAGCCCCACGGACTGATGGCACACGGGTCAGACGGGTACCAGCAGGACCACGTCCACGCCATCGCGAACGATCCTGTTGGCCAACTCCGGCGCCAGCCGTCCGCGCACGCGGCGCGACGAATAGATTCCCCCCATGAACGCGTAGGCGCGTTCCGCCAACGAGCCGATGAAGCCTTCGCGCGCGAGTTCATTCAGCGTATCGATCGGAAACACCACGTTCGGGTCGCTGCGCGCATCGGTGAGGTCGTATGCGAAATGCGTGGCGCGCAGCGTCGACGTGGGTTCGCGCGTGTCGATGATTCGGAAGCTGGTGTCGTCCTTGTAGTGGAACGCCACCTGACCGGTCTTGTAGATGCCGCCGGATCCGATGAGGCCGACGCGACACTGCGACAGCGGTTTCGCAAGTTCGGCCCACGGCGGCAGCCCGGCGTTCTCGACCCACTGATACGGCGGATAGCCGAGCGCACTGTATTGATCGCGTGTGCGTTCGATGTAGTCGACGGGCGGGCGGGTACTCGGCATCGGTCGATCGTATCAACCTCTGGCAACGGTGCAACGAAGTTTGTTACGGTCCGCGTTCGCATTTTCATTTGCTTCGAATCCTCAAGGAGTCAGTCATGCCGATCGATCCGAAAGCCGTTGGCACGGTGGGTAAACCCAGCCGCCGTTCGTGGACGTCCAAAGACGCATTGCTTTACGCGGTTGGCGTCGGCGCGGGCACCAGCGAACTCGCGTTCACCACCGAGAATACGAAAGACGTCGCGCAGCGCGTGCTGCCGACGTTCGCGGTGATCATCGCGCAAGGCGGCATGCCGATGGACAAGATCGGGTCGTTCAATCCGTTCCTGATGGTGCACGGCACGCAAGGCATCGAAACGCTCGACGAGATCCCGCCGGAAGGTGAGATCGAGACGATCGGCAAGGTCGTCGGCATCTGGGACAAGGGCAACGCCGCGGTGCTGGAATTCGAGGCGACTTCGACGAACGTCGCGACCGGCAAACCGCTGCTGAAGACGCGCTCGTCGCTGTTCTGCCGCGGCGAAGGCGGCTGGGGCGGCGACCGGGGTCCGTCGGAGAAACTCGCGTTCCCGAGCCGCAAGCCCGATCACCAGGTCACGTATCAGACGCGCGAAGACCAGGCGCTGACATATCGGTTGTCCGGCGACCGCAATCCGCTGCATTCGGATCCGTCGTTCGCGAAAGCCGGCGGCTTCGACAAGCCGATCCTGCACGGCCTGTGCACGTACGGATTCACGGGCCGAGCGCTGTTGCACACGCTGTGCGGCAGCGATCCGAAGCGCTTCAAGTCGATGGACGGCCGCTTCTCGAAGCCGGTCATCCCTGGCGACTCGCTCACCGTGTCGATGTGGGTCGACGGCAAGACGTGCCTCTTCCAAACGGCCAATCAGAGGGGCGAGATCGTATTCGATCAGGGGCGGATGACGTTTGTCTGACGGCGTCCGCGCCCTATTTCAGCGATGCGACTTCGCGTCGAGCGTCGCCAGCGCGGCGCGTATGCGGCGCGCGTGCCCAGCCAGCACGGAGGCATCGGCTGCCGTGCGCGCATGTAGCTTGAATTCGATGCCGTGGTTGCGCGGCAGAATGTGAAAGTGCAGGTGAAAGACGGTCTGGCCTGCGGCTGCACCGCTCAATTGCGCAATCATCACGCCGTGCGCGTCGAACGCGGTGCGGACGCCGCGCGCAACGTGCTGAGTCGCGCGGATCAGTTCTGCCAACGCGTCGGGCTCGATGTCGAACAGGTTCTCGGCAGGTGCTCGCGGCACGACCAGCGTGTGGCCATCGACCTGCGGCATCAGATCCATGAACGCGACGCTGTGCGCATCCTCGTAGACGATGTGCGCGGGCGCCTCGCCGCGCAGGATCCGCGCAAATATGTTGTGTTCGTCGTACGCCATCTAGCCCGCCGGCAACCGCAACGGCCCCCGCGCATGCTCATACGCATGCCCTGCGCGGATCAGCGTCGGCTCCCCGAGGAAGCGCCCGATCAGCTGGAACGCCATCGGTAGCCCGTCGCCGTTGAAGCCTGACGGCAATGTGATGGTGGGATGACCGGAGTAGTTGAACGGGGCGGTGAACGTGATGAAGTCGGCGACGCCGTCGGCCAGCAGCGACGCCATCTGACTCATGCGCGGCGGCGCGAATACCATCGCCGGCGCTGCGATCACGTCGATGCGGCGCAGCAGCGCTTCGAGATCCGTGCGAAAGCGCTCGCGCGCGCGTTCCAGAGCGGCGTAGGCCGTCGCCGGCGCCGCGAGGCCTCCGTCGATCAACCGCGCAAGCACCGGACCGTAATCGGCGCGCCGCGCCGGAAAATACTGCGCGTGCGCGAGCGCGGTCTCGACGCCACAGGTAACGCCCCAACCTTGCACCAGCGCGCGGTACGGCGGTAACGCCACCTCCACCACTTCCGCGCCGAGATCGACCAGCGTGGCGAGCGCCTGCTTCAGTGAGGCGACCACGTCGGCCGCCACGCCGTCCTCCGCGTACGAACGATCAATGCCGATGCGCATGCCGCGAATCGACTCGCCGATCGCTGCGCCGTAGTTCGGCGGGGCCGATTCGATCGACGTCGGATCGCGTTTGTCGTGCCCGGCAAGCACACCGAGCATGCGCGCCGCGTCTTCTACGCTGCGAGTCATCGGGCCGACGTGATCCAACGACTCCGCAAGGGGGAAGGCGCCATACCGGCTCACCCTGCCGTATGTCGGTTTGATGCCGACGATGCCGTTCGACGCCGATGGGAACCGGATACTGCCGCCGGTGTCGGTGCCGATGGCGCCATACGCGAGGCCCGCGCCGACCGCGACGCCGGAACCGGATGACGATACGCCCGGCCACACGGCCGGGTCCCAGACGTTGCGCGGTGGGTCGACCTCGGGATGGTGGTCGGAGAAGGCTCCTTCCGTCAGCTTCACTTTGCCGATGATCACCGCGCCCGCTTCTTTGAGGCGCGTGACCGTGGTCGAGTCTTCGTCAGGCACCCAGTTCGCCAGCACTTTCGTGCCGCACGTGGTCTTCACTCCGCGCGTCCACAACAGATCCTTCAACGCAATCGGCACACCGTGCAGCGGACCAAGCGGTTCGCCTTTCGCGCGCGCAGCGTCGAGCCGTTCGGCGCTCGCCATTGCCGCCTCGGCCGTGACGGTGACGAACGCGCGGTAGCGGTCTTCCGTCGCCCCGATCCGCTTCAACGTGTGCTCGGTGACCGCCTTCGACGTCAACTCGCCGCTTTTGATGCGACGACAGACCTCCGACAGGGTCAGCCAGTGCAGGTCCGTCACGCGGCGCCCTCCAGATCGAAGATCTTGCCCGGATTGAGTATGTGTTTCGGGTCCAGCGTTTCCTTCAAGGCGCGCATCAGCGCGATCTCCACCGGCGAGCGGCAGATCGACAGGTAAGGCTTCTTCTCGAGCCCCACTCCGTGCTCGGCCGACACCGAACCTTCGATCGCTTCCAACGGTTCGTACACGCTGCGCTCGACTTTCTCGCGCGCTTCGTGATCGTTCTCGCCGACCGAGATCACGAAGTGCAGGTTGCCGTCGCCCATGTGCCCGAACGTGAAGTTGTGCACGTCGTGGTATTGCGCAGCGAGGCGTTTGTTCACCTCTTCGACGTACGCCTCCATCTTCGAGATTCGCATGCTGACGTCGAACACGAACGTCGGCCCGAGGCGCGTCGTCTGGCCAACGTCGTCGCGCATCGCCCAGATCTGCTGCCGCTGCGCTTCGGACTGCGCGATGACCGCGTCGGCGATGAGGCCTTCTTCGTAAGCCTGCCCGAGCGCGGATTCGATCCGCTCGTGGTCTTTTTCCGGATCGCCGCCCATCGCCTCGACGAGCACGTAGTACGGATACGTTTGCGGCAGCGGTGGCTGATTCTTCGCCGGTTCCGTGGTGACCAGTGTGTAAAAGTTGTTCCACATCACTTCGAACGCCGATAGTGTGCCGCCGAGCGATGCATCCATAGACTTCAGGAATTTGCCGAGCTTCGCGAATTCGTCGACGGCCACAAACAGCGTTTCGGTGCTGCGCGGCTTCTCGCGCAAGCGCAGGACCGCGCGCGTGACGATGCCGAGGCTGCCTTCCGAACCGATGAACAGCTGTTTGAGATCGTAGCCGGCGTTGTTCTTGATCATGCGGTTCATGCTCGACACGACGGTGCCGTCCGCGAGCACCGCTTCGAGACCCAGCACCATGTCGCGGGCCATGCCGTAACGGATCACGCGGTTGCCGCCGGCGTTGGTCGAGATGTTGCCGCCGATGGTTGCGGTGCCGCGGCCACCGAGGTCGAGCGGGAACATCAACCCTGCCGCATCGGCCTGCTCCTGCACCGTCTGCAGGATGACGCCTGCCTGCACCGTCATCGTCCGGTCGACGGTGTTGATCTCTTCGATCCTGTTCAGCCGCTCGAGCGAAATGACGACGTCCTCAGGCGACGTCAGCGCGCTGCCGACGAGACCGGTCAGGCCGCCATGCGCAATCACGCTCTGGCCGTGCGCATGACACAGCGCGAGCGCTTTGCTGACGCCGGCCGTGTCGCGCGGCCGCACCAGCGCTTTCGCGCGAATGCCTTCGCGGCGCCAGATGCCGGACGCGCGATTGTGCACGTCGGCGCCAACCAACACCGTGTCGTCGCCCAGCGCGCCGCGCAAGGCGGCTACTACGTCGGCCATGATCTTCCCCTCTCGATGACGGTGCGGAATGACGTTGCAGAATAGCGCGGTGGGATCGCGACCCTCAATGCAGTTCGCCGCGCGTCCCGGGCGCCGCGAACTGCAGAGGAATTCTCGTTTTGTGAGGCGCTTCAAGTATATGATTCAAGCACTTGTCTGCGGCTCTCCAGTTTGGCTTCGCACGTTCGCGCTTCGATGACCTCCCGGTTCCTCCGTACGCTGCGGTGCTTCATCGCCGCGCTCACGCTCGTCTCGGGAACGCCCTTCGCCGCCGATGCACCGAGTCAGGTTGCGATCGCGACGAAGGCCGGTCCCACCGATCCGCTGTCGCTCACCATCGAACCGACCGCAATTCCGAAATCGAACAGCAGCGAACCGAGGCCGGTACCGCTGCTCGGCAAATCCGTCGCCCCCGGCGCGATCGATGTGCTGTACTGGTCGCCCGGCGTGTCGTTCGACGGCAACTCGATTCCGCGCGGCGTTCTGGTAGCAAACGGTCAGCACTCCGGGCCGACGCTGTGCCTCACTGCGGTGCTGCACGGCGACGAACACAACGGCCTCGAAATCGTGCGGCGCGTGTTGTACGAGATCGACCCTTCGCACCTCAGTGGGGCCGTTATCGGCGTGCCGATCGTGAATCTCGACGGCTTTCGCCGCGGCACGCGTTACCTGCCCGACCGACGCGATCTCAACCGGTATTTTCCCGGGAAGGAACAGGGAAGCGCGGCCGCGAGGTTGGCGCACTCGCTGTTCGAAGACGTGATCAAGTCCTGCAACTACCTCGTCGACATTCACACCGGTTCGTTCCACCGCGCCAACCTCACGCAAGTGCGCGGCGACCTGACCAATCTCGACGTCGTGGATCTGTCGCGACGGTTCGGCTCGACGGTGATTCTGCACAATCGCGGTGCCGTGGGTACGTTGCGCCGCGCGGCCACCGACGCCGGTATTCCGACCGTCACGCTCGAAACCGGCGAGCCGCTGCGGATTCAGGAACGCGAAGTCCGCCACGGCGTGGCGGCGATTCAACACGCGATGAGCGCGCTGTCGATGTATCCGCGCACGCTGCAGTCGAAGGCGACCGCGCCGGTGTACTTCGAATCGCGCTGGGTGCGTGTGAACGAAGGTGGTGTGCTGATGAGCGGGGTGCGCCTCGGCGAACTCGTCGCGCAGGGCGCGCGACTCGGCACGGTAACGGATCCGGTGACGAATCACGTGACCAACGTGGTGGCGCCGTATCCCGGACGTGTGCTCGGCCTGGCGCTGGACCAGGTCGTGCTACCGGGCTACGCGGCGTTCCACATCGGCATCACGTCGACCATCGAAGAGGCGAAAGCCGCCGAGCCGACCGACGCGCTCGACGCGGACTCGGACGCGCCCGATACGCCCGAACACGACCCGCTCGAAAGCTCCGACTAATCGCGAATCTCGTATCCGTGCAAGCGGGTGTCAGGCATCGGCGTCGACTCGTTCGCCGCGCGACTATTTCCCGCTCAGTCGCGCGACCACCGGCGCGAACCCCGCCATCGCGTCTTCCGGCACGGTCACGTAGGAGATGCCGTACTCGTCGCGACGCCGCTGCAACTCCTCGCAGATCGTATCGACGCCGCCGAACAACGCGTGCGGGTGCTGCAGCATCTCCGCTTCGGAGAAACCGAACGTCTTCGCAAAGGTCGACACCATCGGCTTCGCGTCGTCCATTACGAATGTGAAATACGCGCCGATCTCGATCTCGACCTCGTCGAAACGCGCGCCCGCACCGTCGCGGATCCAGCCGATCTTCTTCTTCGTTTCCGCCGCCGACGACGACTGCACGCCGTCGGGTCCGATCACGCCGCGGCGGTTGTTGAAGTTGAGACTCGCGATGTCGGCTTCGCGTCCGGCGATGCGCAGGATGCGCGGGCTTCCGCCGCCGATCATCAACGGCGGATGCGGCCGCGACCTGGGCTTCGGCAAGCCTTCGAAGTCGCGCCACCGGATCGTCCCGTTGGCAACGTTCGCCATGCCGTCCGCGGCGAACGCGCGCAGACCCTCGATGACGTCTTCGAGCCGGCTGATGCGTTCGCCCGGCGGGTCGAACTCGATGCCCGTGGCGTGATACTCCTCTTCGAGCCATCCGGCGCCGAGACCGAGTTCGAGTCGGCCGTCCGACAGCACGTCCAGCGTCATCGCTTCCTTGATCAGCACGATCGGCAACCGGTAGTCGATGCAGAAGACGCGACAGCCGACGCGCAACGTCGTGGTCACTGCCGCCGCATGCGCCATCGCCGGCACCGCGGCGAGGTTCTGCACCGGATGATTGGTCTTTGCGAGCGCGGGTCCCGGCCCGAGCAGATGATCGGCGAGATGCAGCGTCGAAAAGCCCAGTGCCTCCGTTTTGCGTGCGGTTTCGCCCCAGGCTTTGCCCGACGCTGAATTGAACGACTGAACACCGAACCGGAACGGCTTGGGCATAATCTCCTCCCGAATCACTTCACTCGATCGAGCAGCACCTTACAGACGCCGTAAATTTCAGACAAGCCTGACTGTTTTCTGGCTCTGGCAAAAAACCGTTCGAACATCACCGCGCGAACAACGAAAGGATCACCGTGACCGCAGCACCGAAAGCCGAACCGCGCTTCGACGCGAAATACTACGAGCGCTATTACCGCAATCCACGTACGCGCGCTACCACGCCGCAGGCGGTGCGCCGACAAGCCGCATTCGTCGCCGCCTATCTGCGTCATTTCGAGATTCCGGTGCGACGCGTTCTCGACATCGGTTGCGGGCTCGGCTGGATGCTGCGGTCGCTGCAGAACGAGTTTCCTAAGGCGCACTGCACCGGCGTCGAATACAGCGAACATCTGTGTCGGAAGAACGGCTGGACACGCGGCTCGGTGATCGATTTCAGCGCCCGCACACCGTTCGACCTGGTCGTTTGCCACGACGTGCTGCCGTCGCTCGACGACAAGGCGTGCCGCGCGGCCATTGCCAACCTCGCGACGTTGAGCCGCGGGGCGCTGTACCTCGGGGTGCTGACAACCGAAGACTGGAATCACTGCGATCGCGCGCGCACCGACCCCGACGTTTTCCTGCGACCGGCCAAGTGGTATCGCCGTCTGCTCGACAACGATTTCGAGAGCATCGGCGGCGGTATCTTCCTGAGGAAGCCGCTCCCGATCACCCTGTGGGCACTCGAGCGCGGTTGAACGTCACTCGCCGACGCGCCGCAGATTGTCGTCGGGGTTCCGGTCGACGATCTTGTCGTACGGATCGATGCCGACGCGCAGGGGTTTCTGATCAACGACGAACTCGAGCTTCGACGAGGCCGTGTCGAAGCGTCGTGTCTCGATGACGAGCGGCGTCGGCAGATCGGAGTCTCCGAGGTCCGCCGATGCCGCACCGAAGACCGCGACGTCGAGCCATACGTCGAGCGGCACCTCCGTCTCGCGGCCGCCGCCGTCGGCTTCGAATTGCCTCGTCGAAACCGACATCGTCACGCGGAAACGGCCGTCGTCCGTCGGATGCACAGTCACGTCGGAAACGCTCAAGTCCCACAGCGTGATCTTGTCGAACAGCGCCGTGATGAACGCCTGCTTGTCTGGCGGTGCTTCGGCCCTGAACGCACTGATCAGATCGCCCGACATCGGGAACGGTGCCCCCTTGAACGCATACCGATCGAGAATCTTGCGCAACGCTCGATTCACGGCGTCTTCGCCGATCGCGTCTTTCAGCGCGTACATCGCGAGGCTGCCTTTGCGATAGTGCACGTACGGCTGGTCTTCCACGAGCCGCAAGGGTAGTTCCTCGATCAGCTCGCCACCGCGATTCTTCAGGTAGCTGTCGAGCTCGTACTTCAGGAACCGGCGCATTTTCTGCGGGCCGTACTCGTGCTCCATCACCATCAGCGCGGAATACTGTGCCAGCGTTTCGACGAGAATCGTCATCCCCTGCGCCCGCCGGCCCGCAATCTGGTGACCCCACCACTGATGCGCGAGTTCGTGTGCGGTGACGTAGAAGACGTAGTCGATGTACTTGTCGTCCGAAAGATCGGCGATGAAGCCGATGCCTTCGGAATACGGAATCGTGTTGGGAAACGACTGCGCGAAGGTTTCGTACGCCGGGAATTCGAGGATGCGGAACTGCCTGTACTGGTAAGGCGAGAACTCGCGCGTGAAGTAATCCATCGACTTCTTCGACGCCTCGATCATCCGCGCCACGTTGAAGGCGTGCGGCGGGTGGTAGAACACCTGCAACGCGACGTCGTTCCATCGGTCCTCCGCAACCGCGTACCGCGCCGACTGAAACGACACGAACGGCCAGATCGGCGCATCCATTTCGTATTCGAAGTAGCGCCGGTCGCCGTCGACGCGGTCGCTCTTCAGATAACCCGGCGCAATGGCGATCTGGTCCGCGCTGGTGCTCACCACGGTGTGGAAGGTCGCGCGAGTGCGCACGCCGAACTGACTGATTGCGTCCGGCTTCGCGCTATCGTATTTCGGCAGCCGCTCTACCGGCGGCAACCCGTGCTTGCGACGTTTGTTGCTGTCTGTCAATTCGAGGCCCGGGTCGTATCCGATCGTGGGCATGATGTCGCGGCTCTCGACGAACGTGCCGTTCTCGACCACGCGCGTCGTGCTCTTCGAATTGGTGAAACCGGGATTGCGCCACGACAAGTCCCACCGCAGCTCCAGCTTCGCGCCCGGCGCCAACGGTTCGTTCAAGGCGAAGCGGTGGAAACCGCGCGTGCGATCCGCTTCGACCTCCGTGCTATCCGGAACGTCGATGCGGTTGATCGTCAGCAAACGCGAGATGTTCAGGTCGATCTCCGACAGCGGTTCGGCAGTGACGTTCTCGATGATGGCAACGCCGCGGCTTTCGACGCGCCGCTCCCTCGGATAGATGTCCACCGCCGCGTCGAGCGAAATCGCCTCCGGCATCGGCAGGTGTTCGTACGTCTTGTAGCGTTTCTCGTAGTCGACCTGCAGAACGTCGCGGTCCTCCGCCGTCTCGTAACGGTTCAGCACGTTGGTGTTGTAGTAGATCCACGCGCCGAGCGCGGCCGCGAGCAACGCGGTAACGGCGGTAACGACCCGCACCGGCATCGTGAAGCGTTGCCGCGCAATCGTCAGCTGTGCCCGCCAGTTGTCGTTGACGCCGCGCAACATGAGCAGATGCGCGCCGATCCCCACCAGCAGCATCCACAACGACCAGTAAAGGCCGACAGTGACCATCGGCTCGACGAAATGTCCCCAGCCGTTCATGTCGGACGGCGGCGCGCCGGGCACGCCGAACTGATACAGCACGTGTTCGTATCCGATCGCGTTCATCGTCTGCACGGCGAAGAACACCACCATCACCAGCAGCATGCCGAGGAACTTGCTGCGCACCATCGTCTGTATGCAGACGCCGAGCACGCAGAAGAGATAGAGGAACCAGCCGTGCACCACGAACAGGCCGACGATGTAGCGGCCGATCTCGAACCGGTAGTAGCCATGGCTCGCTTGCACCGCCATCGACGTCAGCATTACGACGAACAACAGCAACGTCACGATCACCCACATCGCCGCGACTTTCGCCGCCACCATGACGCCGTTCGGGAACGGTGCTGCATCGACGTATTTCGCTACGCCCGAGGCGCGTTCGCGATGCACCAGCTCGCCGGTGTAGTAGACGATGATCATGAAGACGATGAACACGTAGTTGCCTTCGACCACGTTCAGCATGATCCGCGTCACCGGATGCGCGGGCGTGCCGAAGAACTGCGAGATCGCACCGAGGAAACCGCTGACGACGTTGACCATGCCGAATATCAGGAGCACGTAGAACGGGAACGTCTTGAGTACGCCACGCAGATCCATACCCACCTGCGACAGGAACTGTTTGGCGACCAGCACCGCATCGAACGTCGGGATCGTTCGCGCAAGGGTCACGCTCGGAAGCGGTTGCGGCCGCTCGCGCCGCGCGCCGCTGCGACGCTTCGTTCGCGGAGAAAAGCCGAATCGAAAAGCCGCAACGACCAGCGCGACGACGGCCACCGATAGCCAGATCAACCGGTTCAGCAGCAACGCACCGGTCACATTGGGAACCAGCGTGTTGCGATCGAACACGGTCCAATAGCGCGTGACGTCTTCGAACGCGATACGCCCGAACGGATCGGCCAGCGACATCCGCGCGATCGTCTCCTGGTCGGTGTTCGTGCCGACCACGATGTCGGCAATGATGATTGCCACCAGCACCGTGTACGACGCGAGTAACGAGCGCGTCAGTGCCGCCGCCGCCGCCACGAGGCTGCCGACGATGAACAGATTCGGCAGCATCACTCCCCACACCGAGAACCAGTACGGATGCGGGTCGAACGGCGCGATGCGGTGCTGGTCGAGCCACGGCATGTAGGTCGCGACGAGCGTGCCCAACACAGCGGCGCAACCGCTCAGCAGCGCAAACAGGAAGCCACCGCAGATGCGGCCGAAGAGGAACGGTAAGCGCCCTACTCCTGTGGCGGCGAACGTCTCCTGCGTTTTCAACTCGATGTCGCGCGTAAGAGGCAGCGCGATGAACGCCACCGCGGCGAACATGGCGACGATGCTGAGCACGAAGTGCGTATCGACGATCGTATAGGGGGCGTTCAGGTTCAGATTGGTGCTGGCGTCGCCGATGTTCACCTGTTCGCTTGCCATGCCCAGGAACGCGAATGCGAAGAACGTCAACGCGGTGGCAATGAACAGTGGACTGCCGACTTGATGCCGGCATTCGAAACGGAACATCTCGTTGAACACGCCGTTACTCCAACGCCACGTCGATACCGTGTTGCTGCAGCGTTGCGAAGTAGACGTCTTCGAGCGTCGGCTCCGCGGGATCGAGGCTGTCCGGACGTTCGGCTCCGACGACGCGAATCTCGGCGCGGCCGCCGACCAGTCGCGTCGACACGATCGGCAACCGCTCGCGCAGCATCGCCACCTCGGGCACAGGCACGATCTGTTTCCAGAGCCGCCCCTCCAGCTTGCCGATCAGTGCGGCCGGTTCGCCTTCGACGAGAATGCTGCCGTTGCCCATGATCGCCATCCGCGTGCACAGGTCGCTCACGTCCTCGACGATATGCGTCGACAGGATCACCACCACGTCTTCGCCGATGCGCGTCAGCAGGTTGTGGAAGCGCCGCCGCTCCGCCGGATCGAGCCCGGCCGTCGGTTCGTCGACGATGATCAGCGCCGGTTCGCCGATCAGCGCCTGCGCAATGCCGAAGCGTTGCCGCATCCCGCCGGAGAACGTATCGAGATTTTTCTTCCGCACGTCCCACAGATTCGTCTGCACCAGCAACCGTTCGACCAACCCTGCGCGCTCGGCGCGATTGCCGATGCCTTTGAGAATCGCGAGATGGTTCAGCATCGCCTGCGGCGACACCCGTGGATACACACCGAACTCCTGCGGCAGATAGCCGAGCCGGCGTCGCAGCGCATCCGGATTCGCACGCACGTCGGTGCCGTTCAGTTCGATCCGCCCGCTGTCGGGCTCCTGCAGCGTCGCGAGCGTGCGCATCAGCGTCGACTTACCGGCGCCGTTGGGACCGAGCAGTCCGAACATGCCGGTGGGAATCGTCAGCGACACGTCCTTCAGGGCTTCCACGCCGTTGGCGTAGGTTTTGGACAGGTGTTCGATCTGCAGCATCAATACGGTCTCCGGCCCGTCGACGAGTCATTGCGGATGTGCAATGCACTTCCCGCGCCAACCTGCGCAGCCCTGTCGATTCAACGAGATAGCGTGCGCGGAAGCGTCGACGTCAGCTCCGTCGCGCGAACAGTTGGCGAGATTGACAACGCCACGCGCGGCGCGCACGCGGCGGCGTAGGGTCCGCGAACTACTGAGCGCCGCGCGCGCAGTAGGCGATGCCTCGGCGTAACAGTTCGTAGTACTGCGGCAGCTGCCACGAACCGCGTTCGATCCGGGGATATCTGTCCATCAACGGTTGCATGTCGTAGTAGCCCCGACAATGCCCCAGGTTGAGGTAGAGGACCTCGCCGTTGCCGACTTTGTGGATGTAGTACACCGGGCGCGGTGCATCGTCGTTCCACTGCTCATCGACGAACCCCTTTGCAGGGCCGTTGTACTGCGTGTCGAGCAGCATGTGCAGCTTGCCGTGAATGCGCGAGAGATACAGCTCGTCGTCGGTCTCGAACTCGCCGATGCCTTTCACCAATTCGTGGTTGGGATCGGCCACGCGCACCTTGAACGGTTGAATTGGCGGGTGCGCGATGAACTGGGTACCGAGCGTCTGCATCAACACCGGCGCAATCTCCGGACTGTCGACGCGGCCGTCGGCGAGAAACTTCAGAATCGAATTCGTGCCGTGCAGCGCGAACCAGCGCCTGCCGCCCGACACGTAGTCCCGCAACGCCTGCTGTTCCGCCTGCGACGGCACGACGTTGCAGGTGTAAGTGACGAGAAAATCCGCAGCGTTGATCGCGTCGAGATCGCGATAGTTCTGCGCCACGCTGACGCGGATCTTCTCGTTCTCGCCGAGCAGCTTCAGCACTTCGAGGCGGGCGAAGTCGATGTCGTGATAGTCACCCGCCGCGACGAGATACACCTTCACAGTTTTGTTCGACACGCTTCCTCCTCGGTGCCTGGCACCGGTGATGACTTATTTTGACTATGGTGAACTTTGGTACCTGGCACCGGCCCTTGACTTGTCAGTACTGGATCCGCTTCGTGATGCCGCCGTCGATGACGACGTTCGTGCCGGTGGTGAAGCCGGAGCGCGGGCTCGTCAGGAACACGACCTGCGCCGCCACTTCGTCCGCGGTACCCATGCGTCCCATCGGCACCTGCGCCAGCGTCGCTTCGTAGAACGGCGCCATACCTTTCTTGATCATGTCCCACGCGCCGCCTTCGATCATGATCGGCCCGGGGCTGACCGCGTTCACGCGAATGCCCTTCGCGGCGAGGTCCTGCGACAGCGCGCCGGAGTAGTTCAACAGCGCCGCTTTCATTGCGTTGTACGGACCGGCCGAGATGAATTTCTCGAGCGCAGCGGTGGTGGAGATCATCACGATGTTGCCGTTCTTCGACTTCGACAGATAAGGCAACGACGCTTCGACGCTGCGCACCGCACCCAGCATGTCGTGCTCGAAGTTCGAACGCCAGCCGGCTTCGCCGGGCGCGTTGCCGCCGCTCACGTTGGAAACGAGGATGTCGATGCCGCCCAGCGCTTCGGCCGATTCGTTGATCCACGCTTTCAGCTGATCGCCTTTGCCGACGTCTACCGCCTTCCCGAATGCCTTCACTCCCTTCTTCTGCAATGCCGCAACGGCGGCCTTGACTTCGTCTTCCTTCCGCGCACAGATCGCGACGTTGCACCCTTCGGACGCAAACGTTTCCGCAATGGCGCGGCCGATCCCTTTCGTGCCGCCGGTGACCAGCGCGACTTGTCCTTTCAGTTGCAGATCCATGGTGTTCCCCTCTTTGGTGTCTAATCGAATCCAATGTTCGCCATCAGCCGAGCGGGCCGAACTTCGGTCGCACCGGCAGCGGCGCCGGTTCGACGATGTTGACCTTCCCGCCTTCCATAACGACTTCGAAACTGCGAATCGGTTTCGTTGCCGGTGCCGCGAGCGCGCGTCCGTCGCGGACGTCGAAGCGCGCACCGTGCAAAGGACACGCGATCGCGTGTCCTTTCAACTTGCCTATGTCGAGCCGCGACGATGCGTGGCTGCAGCGGTTCTCGACCGCGTAGATCGTTCCCTCCACGTTGCAGAGCAGCACCTCCAGTCCGTCGACGGAGCACGCGTGCTTGCCGCCTTCGGGCACCGCGGCCGCCGGTACCAACGAGATCAGACGGCCGCGCGTCATCGCCTACTTCACCCACTTGACCGAGTCGCGGAACAGATAATCGTCGATCGTCTTGTGGAAATGCCGGACGCGCAACTCCTGGTCGGAAATCCACAGCCCGCGGAATCCGCGCGAGTTCATGCCGCGCTGAACGTTCGCGAGATTCGACGCGTCCTGGTCCAGCACTTCGCCGATGGAATCTTCGCCGTGCTTGAATCTGCGATGCACCGGGCGCTCCGGCAAGGCCTGTCCTTTCGGAATCATCGCGTAGTTCTGCAGATCGAAATACATCTTGTTCGGGTCGGTCTCATGCGGCCGCTGCCGGAACAGCATCATCGAATTGCAATGAATGTTCATCGTGATGTTCGGGAAGATCATGTAGTGATAGTCGTCGGTCAGCTGGTCGTCGTTCAGATCCGCGAAATCGAAGCCCATTGTCCTGCCGTTCTTGCGCAGGTGTTTCTGCAATGCGCGCCGCACTCCGAGACCATCGCCCTGGTGATTCGACAGGTCGAGGCCGTACATCGCCGCGTAGTTCGAAAGCGCCTGCGATATGCCGCTACCGTCGGGCATGTGCGTGCTGACCACGCCGAACGGAATCAGGTAACGGTTGTGCCGTTCGTAGCAGTCGATTTGCACGTCGTAATCTTCGAGCATCGACAGCAGTTGCGGGTGGGTGCCGATCACGTGATACGTCTCGTTGAAGGCATCGACCGACGTTTTCCAGTTGCAGTCCCATTCGACGGTGACGTCGTTGACCAGCGCCATCTGATCGAAGTGATACGGATCGAGGTGCTCCGGAATCATGCCAAGATATTCCTCGAGCGGTTCCGCGTCGGGGTTCATGTTGAACCAGACGAAGCCGCCCCACGTTGCACACGCGAGGCGCCTGATCGACAGCTTTTCGCATGGCGCACCCTGCGGGAACGTTTCCGGGTCGGGAACGGTGATCAGCTCCCCTTTCAGGTTGTACTCCCACAGGTGATAAGAACAACGGAACGTCTGCGTGTTGCCGCACTCGCCATATGCAACCTGGTTACCGCGGTGCGAGCAGACGTTGTAGAACGCGTTCACGCCGCCGTCCTCGTCGCGCGTCAACACGATGCTCTCGCCCTTCAGATCGGTGACGACGTAGTCGCCGGGATTCTTCAGGTCGCCTTCCCAGCATCCCATCAGCCACGTTTTCGTCCACAGCCGGTCCCATTCCCGCTGCGCAAATTCGGTCGACGTGTAGCGCGACGCCGGAATGACGTCGTGACCGAGCGGCGGATCCGGCTCTTTTTGCACCGGTGTCTTGCTGGTTTGCGGATCGGCGAAGCGTTCGATCCTGCGGTAGACGGTCATCTCTCGAATCTCCTCAAAACTGCACAGTGTTCACAAGCCGAGCACCACTTTCGCGACGATGTTCTTCTGCACTTCGCGCGCGCCGCCGAAGATCGACGCGGCGCGTCCGTTCAGATATCGCGCGGTGATCGTTTCGGCGTAATCCGGTGCGGGCCACGGATCGTCGCGGCCGTTCATCGAAATCAGGTTCGCGTGCGGCAAGCCGTAATAGTCGATCGCTTCGAGCAGCAGCGTCTCGAGCGTCTGTCCGATGTCCACGGTGGTGTTCTTCTGCAGCGACGATTCGGGACCGGGCGAGCCGCCGCGCGCGAGACGCGCCAGCGTGGAGAGCTCCGCGAACTCGAGACCCATCACGCGGATTTCGAGCTGATCGACGCGCGCCATGAAACCCGCGTCCTCGGCCAGCGGCCGGCCGCCGCCATCGAGCCGCCGCTGCGCAATCGCGCGCAACTCGCTGAGCCCGATTTTCAGCCGCGCCGATGCGCCACCGCCGCCGCGTTCGAATTCGAGCAGATATTTCGCCACGGTCCAGCCTTCGTTCTCCGGCCCCACGCGGTTCGATTGCGGCACGCGCACGTTGTCGAAGAACACCTGATTCACTTCGTGGTCCGCCGCCAGCGTGATGATCGGCTTCACGGTGATCCCCGGCGTCGACATCTCGATCAGCAGGAACGTGATGCCGGCTTGCGGCTTACCGGTGTCGTCAGTGCGTACCAGGCAGAAGATGTGGTCGGCGAACTGCGCGTGCGTGGTCCAGATCTTGGTGCCGTTTACGACGTAGTCGTCGCCGTCCTTCACCGCGCGGGTTTTGAGGCTCGACAGATCCGAGCCGGAGCCGGGCTCCGAATAGCCCTGGCACCAGTAGTGTTCTCCCGAGAGCATCCGCGGCAGGTAGTATTGCTTCTGATCGGGCGTGCCGTAACGGAACAGCACCGGCGCGAGCATGCGCAAGCCCAACGGAATCAGGCCCGGCGCACCGGCTTTCGCGCATTCCTCACCGAAGATGTACTTCTGCGTGGGGCTCCATTGGGTGCCGCCGTGCTCGACCGGCCACGACGGGACTGCCCAACCCTTGCGAACCAGGATTGCCTGCCAGCGCATCGCCACGTCTTTATCCGCGAACACCGTGGTGGTACGTCGCGCGGCCGCTCTGATGTCGGGCGTCAGCTCGCGCGCGAGAAAGTCTCTGACCTCCTGACGGAAAGCTTCGTCGGCGGCGCTGAAGGTGAAGTCCAAACGCAATACTCCCAATCGTCGACGCGCGCCGCGACCGCCGCGGTTCGGTGACGAGTCGCGCATTCCGGCGCCAGGCAAAGCGGCAGTCGAGAATAGGTAACGCAAAACAGTCAGTCAAGACGGTTTTATACTACCCTTCAGGTTCAGCAAACGGAGAGACCTCATGAGCACGATCAATCGCCAGTTCCGCATCGCGGCGCGCCCCGTAGGCATGGTGAAAGAGAGCGACTTCGAATACGTCGAAGCGACGGTTCCGGACATCGCCGACGGCCAGGCGCGCGTTCGCACGACGTATTTATCGCTCGACCCGTCGATGCGCGGACAGATGGAAAATCGCGCCGACTACGTTGCACCGCTCGCGATTGGAGACGTGATGCGCGCCGGCGGCGTGGGCGTGATCGAAGCATCGAAGAACCGCGACCTGCCGGTCGGTGCGTTGGTGGGCGGCTCGTTCGGCATGCAGGACTACAGCGTCACGGACGGCAAGTCGCTGCCGGTGCGCGTGTATTCGCCCGACACCGATCCCACCGTTGCGCTCGGTGTGCTCGGGGGCACCGGCATGACGGCGTACTTCGGGCTGCTCGATCTCGGCGAGCCGAAGCCGGGACAGACCGTCGTCGTCAGCGGCGCCGCCGGTGCAACGGGCAGCGTCGCCGGACAGATCGCGCGCATCAAAGGTTGCCGCGTGGTCGGCCTCGCGGGCGGTGCGGCGAAGTGTGCGTGGCTCACCGACGAGCTCGGCTTCGACGCGGCCATCGACTACAAGGCTGAAGACGTGGGCCGCGCGCTCGACGCAGCGTGTCCGAACGGCATCAACATCTATTTCGACAATGTCGGCGGCGAGATTCTCGACCTCTGTCTCGCGCGCATCGCAATGAATGCGCGCGTCGTGATCTGCGGCGGCATCTCGCGCTACAACGCGCAAGGTCCCATTCCGGGACCGCGCAACTACTTCAACCTGGTGTTCCGTCGGGCGCGTATGGAAGGCTTCATCGTGCTCGACTATGCGAAGCGCTTCCCCGAAGCGAGCCGCCAGATGCAGCAATGGATCGACAGCGGCGAACTGAAACACCGCGCGACGGTGGTCGAGGGTTTCAGGAATCTGCCGAAGGCGCTGATCCAGCTGTTCCAGGGGGAGAACATCGGCAAGATGGTGGTGAAGGTATAAACCGTCATTGTTGACTGTTTTGGCTCGGGTGCTAGAGTCGGGCGTTCGCGAGCAGATCCGGGGATGGGACATCGATGAGCGATACGCCCAGCGTTTCCACTGACGTAACGAGCGCGCCGCTCGACCAGTTCACTCCGCTCTCGGCGGACGTGTTGAAGTGTCCACATCAGTTCAACGCGCGGATGCGGCAGGAAGCGCCGATCTATCGTTGTCCGCACACCGGCATGTTCTTCGTCTTCGACTACGACACGATTCGTTCGATCGCCGGCAATCCGGAGGTGTTCTCGAACAAATTCGGTCGGGCGATGCGCAGCGAGGGCGAGATCGATCCGCGCATCGTCGAAGCGCAGAAGCAAGGCTATCCGGCGGTCGACACGATGCTCACCGAAGATCCGCCGGTGCATCGCCGCTATCGCGGGTTGGTCAATCAGGCGTTCACGGCGCGCCGCGTGGCCACGCTCGAACCCGACATCGGGAAGATCGCGAACGATCTGATCGATGCGTTCATCGACGACGGCCGCTGCGAACTGGTGTCGGCGTTCTGCGGGCCGCTGCCGATGACGGTAATCGCCGACCAGCTCGGCGTGCCGCGCTCGGACCTGCCGCTGTTCAACAAATGGTCCGATGCGTTCGTTGCGCAATTGTCGCGCATGGCATCGGCCGACGAAGAACTCGAGGCGGCGAAGCTGATCGTCGAGTACCAGCACTATTTCGCGAAGAAGCTCGAAGAGCGCAAACGCGAACGGAAAGACGACATCATTTCCGACATCGTGCACGCGCGCCTCGAAGGCGAGCGGCCGCTCGACACCGCCGAGTCGCTATCGATCATTCAGCAGCTGCTGGTGGCCGGAAACGAAACGACGACGTCGGCTATCGCCGAAGGCATCCTGCTGTTGATTCAGCATCCCGACCAGCTCACGCTGCTGCAGAACGACCGCGGCCTCATCGCGAATCTCGTCGAGGAAGTACTCCGCCTGTCTACGCCAACGGCCAACATGTGGCGCGTCTGCAAGCAGGACACCGAAGTGAACGGCACAAAGATTCCCGCCGGCAGCATGATCCAGATCCGCTACTCGTCGGCCGATCGCGACGAGCGCGTCTTCGAACGCGCCGAAGCGTTCGACGTGACGCGAAAGAACGCGCGTCAGAATGTCGCGTTCGGCTACGGCGTGCACATGTGCATCGGCGCCAGCCTCGCGCGCAAGGAAATGGAAGTGGCCTTCCGCGTTCTGCTCGCACGGCTCAACGATTTCGCGCTCGACTGTGTCGAGACCGATCTTCTCTATCCGCCGAATGTGTTGCTGCGAGGGCTCGCGACGCTACCGATCAGATTCGCAGTGCGTCGCTGACGCGGCGGCGCTTTCGCGGCGGCGCTGTCGCGGTGGCGCTGTCGCGGCGGCGCTATCGCGGTGGCGCTGTCGCGGTGGCGCTGATCCAGCTACGCGAAAGCGACCGGGCAGAGCTCGATCTCTTCGTCGTACAGCAGGTGATCCAACGCCATGCGGGCCGGAAAAATACGCATGACCTGCTCGCCGTTCACCCGAGCGGTTGCGCGCACGATTTCCACCCCGTTGGCTTTGCCAAGGGCACTGGCGACATACGTCTGGTCTTGAAGCTTGAATGCGCGACCGAGCAAGAACCGATAATCCACACCCGACTCCGTTCATTAGAAATGGGCGCGATCCGACACCGTTCCCAAAGCTTGCGAGTCTACGCATCTCGAACGTTCAAGCTGTAAAGTGCAGTAAGAGCCTGTACTGCCCTTGTGAGGTGAACGATGGCCTTGCGTGTGCTGGTGTTCGGTGCGCATCCCGACGACGCCGAATTTCACGGCGGCGGATTGCTCGCACTGCACCG
>DATJGR010000035.1:0-4836 GCA_035494855.1 Pseudomonadales bacterium
CGTGCGGAGAGCCAGAGCGCCTGCGACTCCGCTGGCGTCAGCTCCATCGTGTGCTCATGGGCTGAGCTTCGTGAATCCGTATCGCGTGAAGATCGCTGCCGCCTCGGGCGATGCCGTCACGAACTTCATGAACGCGGCGGCATCGGCCCTGCCGCCCTTCACCAGCGCAACCGGATAGACGATAGGCTTGTGCGTGGCTTGCGGAAATCGTGCGATGACCTCGACTTTGTCGCTGACCTTCGCGTCGGTCGCGTACACGATGCCTAAAGGACATTCGCCCCGCTCCACGAATGCGAGTGCGGTG
The DNA here is from genome assembly GCA_035494855.1 of Pseudomonadales bacterium. GTDB lineage: Bacteria > Pseudomonadota > Gammaproteobacteria > Pseudomonadales > Azotimanducaceae > DATJGR01. The sequence continues at coordinate 305 of DATJGR010000035.1, forward strand.
CGCACGTCGTCGGTGCCGACGATGCGACCTTGCAGCGAATTCCACCAGCCGAGGCTCTGAAGGCTCTGTTGCGCATAGATACCCACCGGCACCACGCCGGGTTCACCGGTGCAGAGCTTACCGGTGAATGCCGATGCAATGTCGAATCCTTCTTTCATTTCGACGTTGACCGACCGTCCCTTCGGCGCGATCAACACGAGTTCGTTCTCGAGCAGGTTGACGCGCGACCCCTGTGCGACGCGTCCACGCTCGTCGAGATAGTCCATCCACGCCAGATCGGCGGATGCGAAAACGTCTGCCGGCGCCCCTGAATCGATCTGTTTGGCGAGCGCGGAAGACGCCGCGAACGCGAGGCTTGGCAGCGGATGGCCGGCCTGCTTCCATGCCGCGCCGACGTCGGTTAGTGCATTCGTCAGGCTCGCAGCCGCAAAGACACGCGCAGGCTCTTCAGCATGCAGGCCAAACGACGCTGCCAACGAGCCGATCAGGGTGAGGATCCTAAGCGGGTTGCGAAGTAGCGTGAGCATGGTTGGGCATACTCTGTGAACAACCAATTCGATGTATAGTCTCATATATACCGCTTTTTCCAAGTCAATTCGATTCGCAACACGTTCCTGGGGGCCCAAAGCAATGCGACCCTGGTCGCCATTCCTGGCCGTTCACCAACACCGCCGGACAGTTGTGCGCGCGTACAAGACCGACCGCGGCGTCTTCGACGGCATCCGGCCCGATCGCAACTTCGACAAGGGTGGCTGGGTGCGTTCGATATCGCATACAGGAGCGGCATCGATCTCACGAACGAGACATCAACGGCGGCAAGGAACGCGACGCCACTTACGCGCTGAACTGGTATACGTCACCTTCGCACAGCCTCCCGGCAAGAGCGCTCCAACCGCAACGAGTTCGGGTGGCGTAGTGAAGCTGCGACTGAGCGGCGGGCCGGTACCGGTTTTCAACCGACGCGCCGCTGTGGATCGACGTCATCGCCGGAAGCGATGCGCTTACATCGAGCGGGTTTCAGGGACGACAACCGTGTGCGCTGCTCCACAAGAGCGTCGAGTGGGCGTTGCCCGGTGGCGTGGATCTGATCGTGCAGTTGTCCGGTGCAGCGCGCGATCGCGCGAAACTCGCCGTTACGCCGGTACGGTCAGCAGCCGCCGCTGTTCACTGACACCGCGGTGAGTTGCGGCGTCTCCGACGCAGCGCATCCTGCGCCACGCGACGACGCCACGGTGGCTCCGTCGAGTTGTTGGGCCATGCGCATCGCCTCTACTTCCTGCAGGCGCTGTTTGAAGGCGCTCAGATCGTCGCCGGTGAGTGTCTCTCCTGCCGGGAGGCGAACGCCACGCGGGTTGACCTGCTGCCCGCCGACCATCACTTCATAGTGCAGGTGCGGACCCGTGGCGCGTCCCGTGGCGCCTACATAGGCGATCACTTCGCCCTGGCGCACGTGCACACCCTTCGCCACGCCCCTCGCAAAACCCGTTAGGTGCGCGTAAGCGGTGCTGTACTTCGAATTGTGCTGAATGCGGATGTAGTTGCCGTAGCTGCCGCCGTCACCGGCGACCTGGACGACACCGTCGCCAGCGGCGCGCACCGGCGTACCGGCCGGCGCGGCGAAATCCACGCCGCGATGCATGCGCGTGTAGCCGAGGATCGGATGACGGCGCATTCCGTACGTTGACGAAATACGCGTTGCATCGACGGGCGTCTGCAACAGCGCCTTGCGGATCGAATGTCCGTCCGGCGAAAACAGATCGGCGGCGCCGCTATGCGGCGTAAAGCGGTAGTACTGCATCGCTTTGCCTCGCAGCACCAGCTTCGCGTAGTAGATCTCGCCCGCCTTACCGAATTCGCCTTTGTCGTCGTTGTACGTGTCGTACAACAGCTCGAACTGATCACCGGCGCGAATGTCGCGCTGGAAATCCACCTCGAAGCTGAACAGCGCGATCGCTTCGACGAGCAATTCGTGCGGCACACCCGCTGCGGTTGCGGCGTTGAACAAGCCGTTGTCGATCGTGCCGCGGGTCAGGTTGCTGATGCGGTGCAGTGCATGCGGAATGGTGACCGCGAGAAACGGATCGCCGTTGTCGGTATCGCGGCGCGTGACCTTGATCTCGCGCTCGACGCTCGGCTGGAACGCAATTGTCTGCAGCGTGGCGAGCCGCGGCGGATCCTGCGGTTGCACCGTGACGTGCAAGGTCCAGCCCGGTTTCACGTCGCGGGCACGGAACACCGGCCCGAGCGCACGCACCGCGGCGTACGCGTCGGACATGACGACACCTGCCTGGGCGAGCAATGCGATCAAGGTGTCGCCCGACTCCACCGTGAGTTCCAGCGCCATCGGAACGTGTTCGTTAGCGTGGTTGTCCGGAACGATCAGGCGATTGATCGCGAGCCCGGATTTCCAGGCGACCGCGCCCAGGGAAATCAGCTGCGGGTGATACGGGCGCGGAGCTTCGGTCACCACTGCGCCGGCGGGTTGCGAAGAGTCGAGTCCGACCAGAAGCACCGCCGTCAACACGGTGAGAGCGATATGCCGTTTGAGGCGCTGGTGCGCGAGATGGGGTGCCGGGGTTGGTCGCTGATCGCCCGCCACTGTCAGAAGCTCACACGCGGGCGGAGCGCCGAAACGCGAGGCAACACGCCCGATCCGGACCATTCCACTGGTGATGCTGATGACTGTTTCATCCGTGCCTCCCAGCCGCGACCGATTTCAATGTCCCGGTGGTAACTATAGCCACGCTTTCGAGAGTGGTCTCCAGGAGTCGTGTCTGGTTTGTTAGAAGACTGCGGCGGCACTGTAGGTCGGACCCTACAAATCGAATCTGGATATGAGGAACGCCCGATGCAGTGCGCCACCCGCCGGATTTGGGATGGTTCGCTTCGACGTGCAACTGTTCTTGTTTGATCTCGAACACGGTACCGGGAAGGTCTGAACTCGTGGTGATGTTATCCGTTGCGCGCGTCCGGAACTTTGACGGACTCGATGAACGAAGCCACGCGTTCGAACTTCCCCGATCGCCGCATCGAAGCGACAAAACGCGGGTGACCGACAGGAATCCACAGAAAGGCGGCGGCGCTGCGGCAGCGAGACTACAGTTCAATGAGGGCGGTGGCAAACGCCGCGGTCGATTCCACGCGGTTGCCCGACAATGTGTCCTTCACCGATCGTCGCGCCAGTACGCGACCGTTTGTGATTCCGATCCCATTTCCGACGCGGTCACACAACATTCACGGGGCCGTCATCGCATCGCTACACAGCGCGAATACGCTGCGCCGGCATGAATACAAAACCGTCGATCCCCCGCCAAGACCCACTACCGCACGATCTTTCTCTCTGACATTCATCTGGGTACGCGCGGTTGCCGTGCCGACACGCTGCTCGAGTTCCTCACGACCCACACCTGCGATCAGTTGTACCTGGTGGGTGACATCATCGACGGCTGGCGCTTCAAGACCGGTTTCTATTGGCCACGAGCGCACACCAACGTGATGCGCCGCTTCCTCACACTGTCGAAGCGCGGCACGCAGGTCACTTACGTTACCGGCAATCACGACGAGTTGCTGCGCACGTACTCCGACATGGAGATCGGCAACATCCGGGTGGTGGACGAAGCCGTGCACAGGGCGCGCAACGACAAACGCTTCCTGGTGGTGCATGGCGATGCCTACGACGTGGTGACCCGGTATCACCGGTCGGTGGCGCTGCTGGGTGGGCTCGGGTACGACATGCTCATCGCGCTAAACGCACACCTGAACCGATGGCGCGCCGAGTTCGGCTACGGATACTGGTCGTTGTCCGCTTGGGTGAAGTACCGCGTCAAGCGTGCAGTCAGTTTCGTGAGCGGATTCGAGAAAGCGGTCAGCCACCACTGTCGCCAACGGGGATTCGATGGCGTGGTGTGCGGACACATGGGCCGTGGTGTAGACACCACGCTGTTCGTGCCGCGTCGACCAACGCGCCGCGATCGACCGAAGCTGCTCTATGTCGGCCGCATCGCCATCGAGAAGAATCTCGAGGCATTCCTGAATCTGACGTGCGACGCGACGAAAGTGGTCGTCGGTGACGGCCCCGAGCGCAAGGAATTGCAGTCGCGCCATCCCGACGTCGAATGGGTGGGTTATCGATACGGTGCCGAACTCGCGGGTTGTTACGCAGATGCGGACGTGTTTTGTGTTCCCGTCGCGAACCGACACGTTCGGCCTGGTGATGCTCGAAGCGATCTCGTGTGGAACGCCGGTGGCGGCGTTCCCGGTCACTGGACCGGTGGACGTCATCGTCGAAGGCGTCAACGGCGCGCTCGATGCCGACCTCGGCCGCGCCGTTCGACGCGCGCTAACGGTTGACCGAAGGGGCTGCAGACGGTTCGCGCTGCAGCACGGTTGGGAGAAGATCGCGGAGCGGATACTGTCGAATCAGGTGCCCATCGATCGCAAGGAATCTCCTTCCATATTGCTTAAGATAGATCATTTAAGTAATTGTTTATAAAGGTATTAAATTATCCTTTCTCGAACCAGTCGAGCACGCC
>DATJGR010000036.1:0-14018 GCA_035494855.1 Pseudomonadales bacterium
GTTCAGCTTCGGCGTGAACGTCCACATCTGCTGGCCCTGCTTCAAAGTCGCATTGCCGGCGTCTTTCGCCGGCGCGGTGAAGCGAATCAGCGCGTCTTCGCGGCCGCGCGTCCATGCGACGAGCTTCGACGAGCGTTCCCAATCCGGACGGTGGATAACCATCGAAAACTCGGCATACGACGTCTGGCCGCGCGTCAGGTCGATCACGCCCGCGATCAGGTCGTGCGCGGTAGGCGGCTCCGCTGCTTCGGCAGCACCGAACGCCGAGGTGATCAGAAAAATCAGCACAATCGAACAGCGCATCATGTTTCGACCGGGGGCGTTTACCGAACCGCATGACTCAGGCATAGTTTTATACATTCAATTTTTTGACTGTGTCAATTTAATGTCGCTTCGTGAGCAAAAGAAGGTCCGCGCGCGATCCGACATTCTCGCCGCCGCGAACACGCTGATCGCGCGTAAAGGCTACGAAAGCACCACCATGCGCGAGATCGCCGACGCCGCCAACCTGTCTTACCAGACGCTGTACAACTATTTCCCGGGCAAGGCCCTGATCGTGCAGGCGATGTTGACAGAGGAAGACAAGGCCGACACGCGCATCGCCGCCATCGTTTCGAGCTCAGACGAACTGATCGCCAAGCTGCATCAGATCATCAAGTACTACTTCGACCTGGTGGCGCATCGCGAGCGTGCCTTGTGGCGCGAGATCGTCCTGGAGGTGATCAGGAACGCGCCGGAGTACGCCGCGCTGCAGGCGCTGAAAGCGAGCGGCATCAACGTGCTGCGCACGCTGTTGCGCGACGCACAGGAAGCGGGTGAACTCGACCCGTACGTCGACGCGGATCTGCTGGCGCACACGCTGCACGCGATCACCGACTTCGCGTTCCTGCGTTTCGTGCTGGAGCCGAATCCATCGAAAGTGCTGGCGCTGAAGACGCTGCGCAACCAGGTGGAACTGCTGGTGCAGCCTTACCTGCGGAGCGGCTGACGTTACTCGCCGCGTGACGCGGCATCCGCGATCACGCGCAACCCCGCGCCAGTCAGTGCAATCGCCTGCGACCCGTCGATGCAGCGGGCGCGCGACGCAAGCAGCCGCGCGATTGCGCGTGCCTTCGCCTGCGCCGTATCGGGCGTGGGCGTCAGCGCGATGCCGTTCGCATCGGTCACTTCGCTGCCGCCGCTCAGCAGCGTCGCCGGATCGTCGAGCATTACGGCGCCGGTCAGCCGCGCCGCGACCGCATCGCGCAGCGCCGGATCGCGTTCCTGCACCAGCGATCCGAGCAACACCAAACCAAACGTCTCGATCTGCCCCGCTACGCCGACCGTCGCTCCAGCGTTTGTCACCAGCACGCGCGATGCGTCGAGAAACGCGCTCGGGTCTTCCGCGTCGACGCCTTTCGCGATCGCGATGGACCGCGCCGCCAGCCACAGCCCGCGTTGCGCGGTCGCGACGTCAGGCGGCAGATCCGCGGTCGCCGACGCGCAGTCGGCCGTCGCGGGGGTTGTCGCATCCGGTTGCAGGGGACCTTCGAAGAGCGCCAGCGCCGTCGACACGGCGGTGCTTGTCGCCGGCTGCACAGTTACGAGCGTCGTGTCGGTGTCGGCCTGATTCCTTTGATCAACGACGGTCAGCCTGAACGAGAGGATTGCGTCGCTGGTCACGGAAGGCGCCACGAATGACGCGCGCGCCTTGTTCGCGTCGGCCAACGTCACGCTGGGACCGCCGGTCTGCGCCCACGAATACGACTGGATGCCGCCAGACGGCTCGCTGTTCGATCCGTCGAGGGTGACGATGTCGCCGGCGGCTACCGTTTGATCCGGCCCGGGATTCGCGAGCGGGTTGAACGCGACGTGGCAGAACACGGCGTCGCCGAAGCACACGGCCACCGTGGTGTTGTCACCGCACCCGAGCAATGTCGTTAGCACGATGGCGGCGAAGATCCGACTCGACGACACAACTACTCCTCTGCGTCGACTTCTATCGTCCTACCGATCGGTTCGATACACCGCGCGCCGTCGTTGCGGGAGGTATTCACATAGGTACTGACGGGTACCACGCTCAACGCCACCGGCAGCCGCGGCCGCAAGAACGTTGTCTTCAGTTCCGTCGGGTCTTCAGCGCGATCGACCCAGCGCCGTCCTTCCGCCCGCGACAACATCACCGGCTGCCGCCGATGCACGAACGCCAGTCGATCATGCACCGCGGCAGTGACCACCGCAAAACTCTCCACCACCTGATCGCCATTGCGCCAGCGGTCCCAGATGCCGGCCAACAGCATGCCGTCGTCATTGCGCGGGCGGATGTAATACGGCAGTTTGCGGTCACCGTCCTTCATCCACTCGTAATAGCCCGCGACCGGTACTACGCAGCGGCGCCGGACGAACGGCTCTTTGAACGACGCGCTGGTTTCGACCGTTTCGGCTTTGGCGTTGAACATGCTGTAGCGCGTCGACATCTCCTTCGACCAGTACGGCGTGAGCCACCAGCGCATCGTCGCGGTTTCGAGCGCGCCGAGCGCAGTGGAACGCAACACCACCACTGGCTCGGTCGGCGCCATGTTGTGCCGGTCCTCGCCGGGATACGGCTGGCTGACCATGTCCATGAACAGCAGCGTCAGCGGCCCGGAGCTGACGTTGATGCGCCCGCACATCGAAAACGTCCGGCGTCAGCGTTTGGTGATCCTGTCCACGGCCGCCATGTCGGCGGCATCGAGACGCCAGGTCGAGGCAGCCACGTTCGACTCGACCTGACCCGCCGACGTCGCGCCGGCGATGACGCTCGAGATCACCGGCTTCGTCAGCAGCCAGCCGAACGCGAGATCGAGCAGGCTGTGGCCGCGCTCGGTAGCGAATGCGGTCAACGCTTCGACGATGGTGAAGTTGCGCTCGTTCAGCGCGCGCTCGGCGAGTCTTCCGACCGTGGCCAGACGTGTGCCCTGCGGAGGCGGCTCGTTGCGGTGGTACTTGCCCGTGAGCATGCCGCTGGCCAGCGGAAAGAACGGCAGCATGCCGAGCCCGAATCGGTCGCAGCTGCCGAGCACCTCTGCCTCGATGCCGCGCTCGAGCAGGCTGTAGTGATTCTGCGCGGACACGAACCGGGCGCCCTTGGCGACGCGCGCGGTCCAGTCCGCGTCGGCAATCTGCCACCCGGAGAAGTTCGAACAGCCGATGTAGCGTACTTTGCCCTGCCGCACCACGTCGTCGAGCGCGTCGAGCGTTTCGTCAATCGGGGTGTCCGGGTCCGGCGCGTGCATCTGGTACAGGTCGATGTAGTCGGTGCCGAGACGGCGCAGGCTCGCCTCGACCGCGCTCATGATGTAACGCCGCGAACCACCGCGGTCGTGCACCGTCTGCCCCATCGGCATCGCAAACTTCGTCGCGATCACCACCTGGTTGCGGCGGCTGCCCAGCGCCTGCCCGAGCAGCGTCTCGGACTGTTGGTTGCCATAAACGTCTGCCGTGTCGAACAAGGTGACGCCTCGGTCGATCGCGGCGTCGACCACCGCCTGCGTCGCTGCTTTGTCGCAACGGCCGCCGAAGTTGTTGCAGCCGATCCCGACCTCCGACACCTTGAGCCCCGAACGCCCCAACCTTCGCTGTTCCATCGCCTTCCCTCCGCTCGTTCGTGGAAATAAGTCACGCCGGTGCCTGGTACCGTCCGTCACGTCTTCTCGACAAGACTAACCGTTTCGCGACCTGACCGCGTGGCAAAGGGGCGTCGTAGCGGACAACGTAGCCGTCGGACAATCGGCCGGGCACGGTCCCTTCCTCACCGCTGCGCGGTGTAACCCATTTCAAGTCGCCCGCCGCCAGGCGAAGGCGTTGGCCCTTCATGGCTGCAATCGGCTGAGTCGCCATTCCGCCCCTTCGTGGCGCCGTTCCCACAACACCCGGTCGTGCGCGCGGCCTTGCGAGGCAACCCACAATTCGATCCGCTCGAGCACGATCCGGTAACCGCCCCAGTGCACGGGTCGCGGCACCGCCTGCGTTCCATCGACGCCGCCAAAGCGCTCCGCTTCGGTATTGATCTGCGCGAGCAACGCCGCACGCGAGGCTATCGGCTGACTCTGGCGGCTGCCGCGGGCCGCGAGCTGCGACAGCCGCGGCCGCGTCGACCAGTATTCGTCCGACTCCGCCTCCGTCGTCTGTTCCACGACACCGGCCGCGCACACCTGGCGACCGAGCGGATCCCAGTACAACGTCGCACTCGCTTTCGCGTGTCCGGCGATCTGACGGCCTTTTGCACTGTCGCGATTCGTGTAGAACATCAGTGCGCCGCGCACCGTATCGACTCCGCGGCACAGCACCGTTCGCGAGCGCGGATTGCCATGCTCATCGAGCGTGCCGACGATCATCGCGTCGGGATTCAGCAGGCCGCTCGACTGCGCTTCGATCATCCAGCGCAACAACAGACCAAACGGATCGGCCGGCAGCGGATCGGCGAGCGACTGGTCGTGCGGCGTGTCTTCGAACATGATCAGCGGCATTTTCAAAGGGGCGCGATCATACCGTGGTCTTGAGTTTTGTGGACCATTCCTCGATGCTTCGAGGCTTCATCGGGGGAGCGAACAATGGCGGCGATCGACGAATTCCGCGCGGAAACGCGTGCATGGCTCGCGCAGAACTGTCCGCCGGGCGCGCGCGGGCCGGGTCAGATTCCAACCGGCAGCACCAAGATCAAGATCGAAGATCCCGACACCCGCACGTGGCTCACGCGAATGGCCGAAAAAGGCTGGACCGCGCCGATGTGGCCGAAACAGTACGGCGGTGGCGGGCTCAGTAAGGAACAGTACATCGTGCTGATCGAGGAGATGCGCCGCATCGAAGCGCGCGTGCCGTTGATGGGCATGGGCACGTCGATGATCGGCCCGACGCTGCTCGAACTCGGCACCGAAGATCAGAAGCGCCGCCATATTCCGCCGATCGTCCGCGGCGAGCTGGGTTGGTGTCAGGGTTACAGCGAACCGGGCGCCGGCTCCGACCTCGCGAGCCTGCGCACGCGCGCCGAGGATCGCGGCGACCACTTTCTCATCAACGGCCAGAAGATATGGACTTCGGGCGCGCAGTACGCCGACTGGATGTTCGCGCTGGTCCGCACCAACCCCGACGTACCGAAGCACGACGGCATCAGCTTCGTGCTGCTGACCATGCACCAGCCCGGCGTCACCGTTAAGCCGATCAAGCTGATCAGCGGCACGTCGCCGTTCTGCGAAACGTTCTTCGACAACGCGATCGCGCGCAAGGAAGACCTCGTTGGCGAGGTGAACAAGGGCTGGACGGTCGGCAAGCGATTGCTGCAACACGAGCGTTCCGGCATGTCGGCGCTCGTTGGCGGTGGTCCGCGCGACGCGGGTCCGAACGTCACCGAAGTGGCCAAAGCGTATGTCGGCTCGCGGGACGGCAAACTGGCCGATCCGGCGCTGCGGAACGAAGTCATCCGCCACAGCATGAACTCGCGGGTATTCCGGCTGACGCAGCGCCGCACCGTCGAAGAATCGAGCGACGGCAGAACGCCGGGGCCGGCTACCTCCATCTTCAAGATGTACGGCACCGAGTTGCAGCAGGAGCGTTCCGCGCTGCTTGTGAAACTGCGCGGCTTCAACGGTATCGCGTGGAGCGGCGCGGATTTCGCCGAAGACGAGATCGAGGGCATGCGCACGTTCCTGGGCGAGCGCGCCGCGTCGATCTATTCCGGCTCGAACGAGATCCAGCGCAACATCATCGCGAAACGGGTACTCGGGCTGCCCGATTGACCCGGCGCGTGAAGGACGCACGGCTTCCGCCGGTCGCGCCGCGCAAACCACATCGGTTCATGCGGCACGGCATCGCGGTGGAAGATCCGTATCACTGGTTGCGCGATCCGAACTATCCCGACGTCGCCGATCGCGACATCCTCGGCTATCTGGAAGCGGAGAATGCCTACTTCGATTCAGTGATGGCGCCGCACCAGCCGCTGGTCGAGCAACTGTTCGCCGAACTCAAAGGTCGCCAACAACCCGACGAAGCGGCGGTGCCGTGGAAAGACGGCCGTTACGAATATCAGTGGCGCTACGCGCACGACGCGCAGTACCGCCTGTGGACGCGCTGGCGGGTCGGTAAGCCGGACGAGGCGCGGACCTTTCTCGACGAACCTGCGCTGGCGCAAGGGCTCGATTATTTCAGCCTCGGTGGGCTCGACGTGAGTCCCGACGGGCGTTATCTCGCCTACACCACCGACACCGACGGCTCCGAACGCTACACGGTGCACATCAAGGATCTCGATACCGGCGAGCTGTTAACGGACACGGTGAGCGGCACGAGCGGCAGCACGGTATGGGCGAACGACAACGCGACGCTCTTCTACGTGATGCTGACCGAGAACTGGCAGCCGTATCTGGTCAAATCGCATCGCCTCGGCGCGGCGGTCGACTCCGACCGCGAAATCTACGAGGAAACCAGCGGCACGTTCTTCGTCAGCGTCGACAAGACTCATTCCGACGCATTCATCCTGATCGGCGCCGGCGATCACGTGACGAGCGAAATGCGTTTCATACCGGCGAACGCGCCGGACACGCCCCCGCAGCTGATCGCCGCGCGCCGCACGAAACACGAATACGACGTGGAGCATCACGGCGCGCACTTCTACATACGGACGAACGACACGCACGAGAACTTCCGGCTCGCGCGCGCGCCGGTGGACGATCCATCCGAGCCGAACTGGCAGACCGTTGTCGCGGGCTGCGCCCGCGATTACCTCGTGGGGCTCGACTGCTTCGCCGACTTCCTGGTGCTGGAACAGCGCGTCGACGGCCTCGACCAGATCCGCATCCGCGACTACGACGGCCGCGAACACAACGTCGCATTTCCGGAAAGTTCCTACGACGCCGGCCTCGGCACGAACGCCGAGTATGCAACCGGCGTGCTGCGAATCGGCTACGACTCGATGGTTACGCCGCAAACGGTATACGACTACGCCATCGCGACGCGGACGTTGATAACCCGCAAGGTGCGTCAGGTGCCGTCAGGCTACGACCCTTCGCAGTACGCCACCGAACGCCTCATGGCACCTGCGCGCGACGGCGCCAAGGTGCCAATATCGATCGTGTATCGGCGCGACTTCCAGCGCGACGGTACGCAACCGTTGTACCTCTACGCATACGGCGCTTACGGCGTTGCGATGTCGCCCAGTTTCTCCAGCTCGCGCCTGTCATTGCTGGATCGCGGTTTCGCCTACGCGATCGCGCACGTGCGCGGCGGCGACGAACTCGGCTACGCGTGGTACGACGCCGGGAAACTGGACAAGCGAACCAATACCTTCAACGACTTCGTCGACGCGGCAGGCTTCCTCATCCAACAGCGCTACTCAGGGGAAGGTCGCCTGGTCGCTTCGGGAGGCAGCGCCGGCGGCACGTTGACCGGCGTCGTCGCGAACACAGCGCCCCGGCTCTGGGGCGCGGTCGTCTCGCACGTGCCCTTCGTAGACGTGCTGAACACGATCCTCGACGACAGTCTGCCGCTGACGAAGCTGGAGTGGCCCGAGTGGGGCAATCCGGTGGAAGACCAAGCCGCATTCGAGTGGATTCGTGCGTATTCGCCATACGACCAGCTGCGCGCGCAAGACTATCCGGCGATGCTGGTGACAGCCGGACTCAACGACCCGCGGGTCACCTACTGGGAAGCGGCGAAGTACGTCGCGAAACTGCGGTCGCTCAAGACCGACCACAACCTGCTGCTTCTGAAGATCAACATGGGCGCGGGGCACCAGGGCAAATCGGGGCGCTACGACTCGTTGCGCGAAGTCGCGGAGGAGTTCGCCTTCGTGCTGAGCGTGATGGGGAAAGGGTAACGGGGGCTCACCGCGATCCAAGCGCCGGAGCCCCGGACGAGCGCCGGAACTCCGGAAGAGACGGCTTCAGCGAACCAGCCGCGGAACCGAGTGCGGGTGCTCCGCTTTCTGCGCTTCGCGCATTCTGCGGCGGATGATGTTCTGGACGATGTTGATCGTGGTCCAGTCGTGCTCGACCGCATGACCGCAGCCGTCGCAGCTCATCGGCGTCAGGTCCATGACCTTCGTCAGCAGTTCGCTATACGGCAACCGCACGATGTGCTTGCAGCCGCCACACTCGAGGCCCACGGTGGGGTCCAAACCTACGTAGTCCATTACGCGCCTCCTTCGTCGATATGCGACGCGGAGTGTCAGCCCGGGGCACCGAAACTCCGCGCAATCGCGGTGTCCACCACCACGGTGCGAAAGCCATGCCAAAAAAGGGTATCGGCAGGCGTTGGAAGCGCGCTGCGCCGGCGCGCCTGGAGTTTCAGTTGCTGCCGCGCACCGCCTCGCGCAGCGAGTCGCGGAAGTCCGGCGCTGCGATCGCCCTCAGCCGTTCCGCTCGTTCGCGCGTGGACGCGGATTTCAGATCGGCGACGCCGTATTCGGTCACCACCAGATCGACGTCGGTGCGCAGCGCCGTCACGAGCTCCACGCGCCGTACGATCCGCGACACGCGACCGTCGCGCGCGGTCGCCGTCATCGCGACGATCGACCGGCCGCCGCGCGATGCTCTCGCCGCGCGCATGAAATCGACTGATCCCCCGGTGCCGGAAATCTGTTTGCCGCCGACGCTCTCGGCGTTCACCTGCCCCAACAGATCGACCTCTACGGCGGAGTTGATCGAAACGAAATTCGGAATCTGCCGGATGACGCCGACCTCGTGCGTATGGTCGGCACCGCGGAACGACACGTCGGCGCGGGTCGCCAACCAGTCGAGCAATGCCGCGGAACCGAGCGCCATGCCCGTGACGTGCAGATCGCGGTCGATCGGTTTGGCGTGTCCGGTCATCACGCCGCGCTGAATCAACGCCATGCCGCCGTCGTCGATCAGACCGGAGTGCATGCCGAGGTCGTTCTTGTTCGCGAGCGCCGCGAGAATTGCGGCCGGAATCGCGCCGATGCCTGTCTGAATGCAGTCGCCGTCGCGCACTAACGCCGCCACGTGTTCGGCGATTCGATGGGCGGTGGCGTCGGGCGCGGCGGCGCGGAGCGGCGTGAGTGTACGATGCGTGCGCACGAGCGCGTCGAACCGCTCCACCTCGATCAGAGGACAACCCGCCGGCGCCACCACCGCTTCGTTGACCTCGGCGATCAGCAGCCGCCCGCTCGAGATCGCCGCCGCGGCGAAGTCGACGTTCGGTCCCAGGCGCAGGTTCCCGTCGCGGTCGAATGCGGCTTGCAGCAGAACGACGTCGAATGCTTGCGATGCCACGTAGTCGAACACGGCGCGCATCTGCATCGGCAGGAACGCCACCCGCCCCTGCGCGAGCGCGTCAGCGAGTTGCGGAGCCATGAAGAAGCATTCGAGCCGAGCGTCGGGATGCAGACCGGAGAGATCGCGATTGTTGAGCCCTGCCAGTGGAAATTGTACGAAGGTGACGCCCGCGGCCGACTCCGGGCGCGCCGCGATTGCGTCGAGCAATCCGCCGGGTTCGTTCGACGAGCCGCCGACGTAAACGCGCATGCCCGGCCTCAGATAAGCAGGCACCGCGGTGGCATCGATCCAGGAAGTCATGATGAGTTGCGCACTTGGCAGGTACGTCGAGTATCCATCCCGTGGACGACGACCGCCAGTGTGATGCCCCGGCCTCATCCCACGTGAGAATCGCCGCGACTTCGCCTAGAGTTGACCACCACGCTCGTGGGAGGAACAAAATGGAATTCGAGCCACTGGTGGCGCGCGTCAAAGCAATTCTGCTCAACCCTGGGATCGAGTGGCCGGTGATCGCGACTGAGTCGACGACGGTCGCCGCTCTCTATCGGAACTACATCATCGTGCTCGCTGCGATTCCCGCAGTGTTCGGCTTCATCAAAGGAAGCGTCTTCGGAGTCGACGTTCCACTGATCGGCAACATGCGGGTCTCGATCGGTGCCGGGCTCTCTGGAATGGTGCTCAGCTATGCGTTGAGCCTGGTGCAGGTTTACCTGATTGCGCTGATCGTCGACGTATTGGCGCCGACGTTCAAAGCGCAGAGGAGCCAGATTCAGGCGCTCAAGCTGGCCGCTTACGCGTTCACCGCCGCGTGGGTTGCGGGATTGGCGCAGATTGTTCCCTGGCTTGGAACGTTGCTCGTGCTGGCAGGCGGCTTCTACAGCATCTACTTGTTCTATCTCGGCCTACCCAGCGTGATGAAGTGCCCACCCGATCAGGCAGTCGCGTATACGGCTGTCTGCATCATCGTGGCCATCGTCCTGGGCGCCATCGTCGCCTACGCGGTGGGATCGATCACCGGGGGAGGCATTCCCGGCCGCACCACCAGCTCCGACATCCAGTTCGACAAGAACAGTCCAATCGGCAAACTCGACGACTGGACCAAGAAGATGGAGCAGGCTTCGAAGGAGGTCGAGGCGGCCCAACAGTCGGGGGATGCCGCGGCGCAGAGCGCGGCCGTTGGAAACATGCTCGGAACGGCCCTTGGCGGCAAGGTCGAAGCGTTGGCGCCGGACAAGCTCAAGCCGTTCGTTCCAAACTCGCTCGACTCGCTGCCACGTACCGAGCTTTCGGTCGATCGCAGCGGCGCAATGGGCATGCAGATCTCCGAAGCGCACGCGACGTACGCCGGCGACAACCGTTCGTTGCGACTGGAAATCACCGATACCGGTTCCGCAAAGGGACTGGTGGCGTTGGCCGGCCTCGCATCCGTACAAGAAGACAAAGAAACCGCGAGTGGATTCAGCAAGACCTACTCCGACGACGGTCGCATGATTCACGAAGAATGGGACAACGGGGGTTCGGGCGAGTACTCCGTGGTGGTGGGCAACCGCTTCACGGTCAAGGTATCCGGCAATGCCCATCAGCTCGCCGACCTGAAAGCAGCGCTCGACGAGATCGATCTCGCGGGTCTCGAAGCGCTCAAGGATGAAGGCGTGGCGCAAGAGTAAGGTCGCGAATCCGAGGCATGACCGTGACGACGACCGCGCTTGCACGCTTTCACGCGCATACGCGCGCCTGGTTCGAGTCGACGTTCACCGACGCGACCGACGTGCAGATGCGCAGTTGGCCGGTGATCGCCGACGGGCGTCACGCGCTGATCACTGCCCCGACCGGAAGTGGCAAGACACTGACGGCATTTCTGTGGGCGTTGGACGCTTTCGTGAGCGGGCGCTACGAAACCGGCGCGACCCGCGTGCTGTACATCTCGCCGTTGAAGGCGCTCAACAACGACATTCAGCGCAACCTGCTCGAGCCGCTCGGCGCGCTGCGGGAGCGTTTCGAAGCGGCGGACGATCCGTTTCCGTCCATCCACGTTCAAGTCCGCTCCGGCGATACGTCGTCCGGAGATCGACAGCGGATGCTGCGAAGGCCGCCCGAGATACTCATCACAACCCCCGAAAGTCTGATGTTGATGCTAACGAATGCGCGAGGGCGCGTGGCGTTAGGTACGGTGCGGACGGTGATCCTCGACGAAATACACTCTGTGGTCGACAATCGCCGCGGCACGGTGCTGACGACGTCGTTGGAGCGACTGGCGCGCGTCGCCGGTGAATTCCAACGCATCGCGCTATCGGCAACCGTCAATCCGCTGACGGAAGTCGCCGCATTCGTCGCGGGCCGCGACCGCGAGTTCGTCCCCCGTCCGATCGAGATCGTCGAAGGGCTCGACCGCAAGCAACTCAGCTTCGCAGTCAGATTTCCGCCGCACGTTCGCGCAGCGCTCGACGCCGGGCAGAAGCTGTGGGAACCGTTGACCCGGACGTTCAAGGAGATCATCGCCAGCAACCGATCGACGCTGTTCTTCACCAACAGCCGGCGACTGGCCGAACGGATCACGCTGAAGATCAACGACGCGACACCTCAGCCCCTCGCGTACGCGCATCACGGCTCGCTGTCGCGCGAAATACGCAGCGAAGTCGAGACGCGGCTCAAATCCGGCGAGTTGCGCGCGATCGTAGCCACCAATTCGCTCGAAATGGGCATCGACATCGGCAGTCTCGACGAAGTGGTGTTGATTCAGTCGCCGCCGTCGATCGCCTCTGCGCTGCAGCGCGTCGGCCGCGCCGGCCACCGCGTGGGCGACATCAGCCGCGGCACGCTGTTTCCGACACACGCACAGGACTTCGTCGAGGCGGCGGCGCTCGCCGACGGTATCGCGGCGCGCGACCTCGAACCGCTGGCGTGCATCGACAATCCGCTCGACGTACTGGCGCAGATCATCGTCTCGATGTCGGCCAACCAGGTGTGGCGTCTCGACGACGTCTATTCGGTTCTGCGGCAGAGCCACTCGTACCGCTCGCTCCCACGCGAGCACTTCGAGCTGGTCGTCGAAATGCTCGCGGGGCGCTATGCCGGTTCGCGTTTACGCGATCTCAAACCTCGCATCGTTTTCGACCGCATCGAACGCACGCTGCACGCGGCCAAAGGTGCGGTGTATGCGCTCTACAACTCGGGTGGCACGATTCCCGATCGCGGTTACTACCATCTGCGCCACACCGACACCAACGCGTTGATCGGCGAACTCGACGAAGAGTTCGTGTGGGAAGCGACCGTCGGCCAGACCTTCGCGTTCGGCAACCAGAGCTGGCAGATCAATCGCATCACCCACAACGACGTGCTCGCATCGCCAGCCAAAGCAGGGACGACGGCGACGCCGTTCTGGCTTGCCGAAGGTTACGACCGCAGCTCGCACTACTCGGACCGGATCGGCGAATTTCTGGAATCGACCGATGCGCGCCTCGCGCATGGCGATCACGAAGTCATCGCAAGCGACCTCGCG
This sequence comes from Pseudomonadales bacterium, assembly GCA_035494855.1. Taxonomy (GTDB): domain Bacteria; phylum Pseudomonadota; class Gammaproteobacteria; order Pseudomonadales; family Azotimanducaceae; genus DATJGR01. The sequence continues at coordinate 12,745 of DATJGR010000036.1, forward strand.
CGGCGCGGCTTCGACGTGTCGGCAACGGACGAATTGATCGGCTACCTCGATCGCCAACGCGAGCATACAGGGGCGGCGCTGCCGCATCGCCACCACGTGCTCGTCGAACACATCAAGACGGGGCCGGGCGGATACGAAGGGCCGGACGAAGAGCAGATCGTGTTGCACACCGGCTGGGGTGGTCGCGTGAACCGACCGTTCGCGCTCGCTCTGTCGGCGGCGTGGGAGCGCGACCACGGCTACGCGCCGGAACTGCACATCGACGACGAGGCGGTGGCCATTCAGACCAGAGGCGACATCGACCCGGCGCGGGTCATCGACCTCGTCAGGAGCAACGAACTCGACGCGCTGCTGCATGTCGCGCTCGAACGTTCCGGTTTCTTCGGTTCTCGCTTCCGCGAATGCGCCGGCCGGGCGCTGCTCGTCACACGGCAGCGTTTCAATCAGCGCATGCCGCTGTGGATGACCCGCATGCATGCGAAAAAGCTGCTGACCACCGTGAAGGAATACGCGGACTTTCCCGTGCTGCTCGAAACCTACCGCACGTGTCTGATAGACGAGTTCGACCTCGTCGCGCTGCGAAGGGCGCTTGGCGAACTCGAAAGCGGCGACATTCGCATCAGCACCGTGTCGACGCAGGCGCCCAGCCCGTTTGCGGCGAACATCGCGTGGGGGCAGATCACCCGCTACATGTACGCGGACGACTCGCCCGAGTCGAACGCGCCGAGCGCGCTTTCGGACGATCTGATCCGCGCCGCCGTCTTCGACGCCGCGTTGCGCCCGCGCATCGATCCGGCCGTGATCGAGTCGTTCGTGGCGAAGCGCCAGCGCACCGCCGCCGGTTATGCGCCGGTCGATGCCGTGGAGTTGTCCGAGTGGTTGAAGGAACGCGTGGTGATGACGGACGCAGAGTGGGCGCAATCGAGCGCACTCGTCGCGGGTTCGACCGCTGCGGCGGTGCATTGGCTCGACGCGCGCGGCCGACGCTGGGCGGTCCATCCGGAACTCGCACGCAGCGTCACCGAACAGCTGCAGGGCGAGGTCGACGAAACCCTCACGGACGTCGGCGATCCGCGCGATCGCGTGCAGCTGTTGCGCGAGGTGCTCTCGTTCCATGGCCCCCTGTCGAAAGCGCGCGTCGATGCGTTGACTCCGCTGTCAGACGAACAGCTCGACGCCGCGTTGGGCGATCTGGTGGAGGACGGTGTTGTCGTTGTCGGCCATCTGGTGTCGGGAGACGACGCCGTCTTCTACTGCGACGCCGACAACATGGA
>DATJGR010000037.1:0-5969 GCA_035494855.1 Pseudomonadales bacterium
GCCCGCTGTACACGTTGCGGCAGTGCTTCACCGGCGCGCACCACCTCGACCTCACCGCCGCCAACATCATGGGCATCCTGTCGATCATCTTCTGGTCGCTGGTGATCGTGGTCACGTTGAAGTACGTGGCGTTGATCATGCGCGCCGACAACCGCGGCGAGGGCGGCATCCTCGCCCTCACCGCGCTCGTATCGCGCGTGCTCGAATCGCAACCGAAGCGGCGCTGGTGGTTCGTCGGCATCGGCATCTTCGGCGCCGCCATGTTCTACGGCGACGGCATGATCACCCCGGCGATCTCGGTACTCGGTGCCGTCGAGGGTCTCGATATCATCACCATGAACCTGCACCCGTTCATCGATCCCATCGCCATCGTGATCATCGTTGCGCTGTTCTCGATTCAGCGCAGCGGCACCGCGCGCGTCGGCATGTTCTTCGGACCCGTCATGTGTGTGTGGTTCGCGACGCTCGCGATCCTCGGCATCGTGCACGTGGTCGCCGAGCCGCGCGTGCTGGCGGCGGTGAACCCGGGGCACGCGATCGCGTTCGTAGTCGCGAACCCGACTGCCGCGTTCCTCGCGCTCGGCGCAGTCGTGCTCGCGGTCACCGGCACCGAGGCGCTGTACGCGGACATGGGCCATTTCGGCAAGCGGCCGATTCAGCGTGCGTGGCTGTTGTTCGTCATGCCGTCGCTCGTACTCAACTATTTCGGTCAGGGCGCCTTGCTGCTGGCAGATCCCGCGGCGATCAAGAATCCGTTCTATCTGCTGGCACCGACCTGGGCGCTGATCCCGCTGGTCATCCTCGCCACCAGTGCGGCCGTGATCGCGTCGCAGGCGGTGATCTCCGGTGCGTTCTCGCTGACGCGGGCGGCAATTCAGATGGGTTACTGCCCGCGTTTGACCATCGATCACACCTCCGAGCGCGAGATCGGCCAGATCTACGTACCGTTCGTGAACTGGGTGCTGTTCATTGCGGTCATTCTGCTGGTGGCCGGTTTCCGCCACTCCGACAACCTCGGTGGCGCATACGGCATCGCGGTGACGCTCGCTATGCTGATCGACTCGATCCTGATCCTGTTCGTCATGCGGCGGATGTGGAACTGGCCCGTGCCGGTCGCATTCGCGATCGCGATTCCACTGATGACGATCGACATCGCCTTTCTCACCTCCAATGCGCTGAAGATTCCGTCGGGGGGCTGGTTCCCGATCGTGATCGGCATCAGCGTCTTCACGCTGCTCACCACCTGGAAGAAGGGTCGCATCGTGCTGATGCGGCGTATGTCCGACGAGTCGCTGCCGCTCGACGTTTTCATCGAGAGCATCGACCTCGACCCGCCAGTGCGCGTGCCGGGAACGGCGGTGTTCCTGACGTCGGGCGTCAACAGCGTGCCGCACTCGCTGCTGCACAACCTCAAGCACAACAAGGTGCTGCACGAACGCGTGGTATTTCTCACCATCGTCGCGCGCGACATTCCGTACGTGCCACTCGAAGAGCGCTACGTGATCAAGCCCCTCGGCGGCGCATTCTTCCAGATCACCGCCTACTACGGCTTCTCCGAAGACGCAGACGTGCCGCGCCTGCTCGAGCAGTGCGGCCGCGGCGGCTTCGCGTTCGCGATGATGGAGACGTCGTTCTTCGTCTCGCGCGAATCGCTGATCGCGACCGGCGCGCCCGGCATGGCGCAATGGCGCGAGAAGCTCTTCGTGTCAATGTCGAAGAACGCAACGAAAGCCTCTGATTTCTTTGGTATTCCGACCAACCGCGTCGTCGAACTGGGTACGCAAGTCGAAATCTGAAACGCCTGCCCGATGCGGCGCCGGCGCGAAGGTCGACGTCGCGCTGCCGTCTCGCCGCCCGCGATCTGGATGAGCCCGGCCCCGACAGCTTTGATGGTGCTCGAAGCCCACGGTGCCCTGCAGCGCGATCACAGCGGATGCGCCACTCGGTACCGGCTGCGTCAGCCAGCTCGGCGGCCAGTGGATCCGAACGACGCAAACCGCGGTGATCTCGCGCACACACACGTCGGTCTGTTCGATGGCGCACGTACCGCTCGATGCACGCAGGCGACACACGCGCAACTCGAAGGCGCGCCGGGGCGCACAACGTTTCAGAGTGATCGGCGGATCGCAGGCGCTCAGCACGACGATTGCGCACGCAGTTGGTGCGCGCGTGCGGTTGAGTACGCCGGTAACGCATGTCCGGAATTGGAACGGCAACGGTCCAGTCGTCGTCACCACCGAGCACGGCACGTTGCGAGCGAAACGCATCGTCATGGCGTTGTCTCCGAGTCAAGCGCACGTCATCGACTTCGAACCACCCTTGCCTGCCGAACGCGCGACGCTCCAGAGGCGTTGGCCCGCCGCGACCGACATGGTTGAGTCGGCGATGGTGATGAACATCGGTTCTGGCGCGACGCCGGGCTCAGCGGAGAGTTTCCGGGTCGACGACGGCGCGTAACCTCTGGGCATGGGGACAAGTCGCCCCCCGACGGCGACGTTGGCGTGATCGGGCTCGTTCATCGGACCACCGCGCGCCATCACGCTGACACCGGACGCGCAAAGCGGCGCTGATCGATTCGTACGTGAAATACCTGGGTCCGGCGCTGCGAAGCCCATTCAAGACATCGATCGCTACTGGATGCACGCGCGCTCCAGTCGCGGAGGCGTCGCCGCTCGACACCGGGTTGACGGCGCTGTGTTGCGATACCAACGATCGGCCGCATCGAATGGGCCAGCACCGAGACCTGGACGTTCTGGAACGGCTACACGGACGGTGCGGGGCGCGCCGGACACGATGCCGCGTTGCGCGTTCTGAAGTCGTTGTCGGCACATGCGCGCCGCCTGAAAACGCGTCGTGAAAATCGGCTCGCGCCATCGCGATGCATCACGCGCTCCGGTTCAATCAAACCTTTGCGTTCCGCCCCAAGATAGTGTTGAAATCAGCAACGGGATCGCGTCTCCGGGGAAATAACGGAACCTGCAACGTAACGACATCATCATGTCGACGTTGGAGGTCGCGTTCGCGGTCGAGCAGCATGACAGGGGACATGCTGTGGTTTAGGGGGGCCGATCTCGCACGAGATCGCTTACATCAACAATAGGGTCGCGCTCTCACTCGGCCGGCCTAAGGAACGAAGCAAGACACCATGACACCAGACAGAATTCAGCGATCGCGCGCGGTCGTTCTGATGGCGCTGATGCTGACAGTGCCCGTGTATGCAGCCGACACCAAGCCTCTCGACAACCTGCTTGCACAACAGGCCGCCGGCGACAAAGCCGCCAAGGCCGCGCAGGACCAGATCGACAAGATGGATGACAGCACGACGGAGATGCTGAACAAGTATCGACGCACCCTCGAAGACACGCAGAGCATCACCAAATACAACCAGCACCTCACCGAGCAGGTTGTGGCACAGCGCACCGAGATCGCATCGATGCAGACGCAGCTCGCGTCGATCGAAACCACCAGCCGCGACGTCTATCCGCTGATGGAAAAGATGGTGTCCACACTCGAACAGTTCGTGTCACTCGACATTCCGTTCAGGATCGAGGAGCGCACCAAGCGGGTGAACACGCTGAAAGGTCTGATGGACCGCGCCGACGTCACCGTCTCCGAGAAATACCGCCGCATCCTCGAGGCCTATCAGATCGAGATGGAATACGGCCGCACGGTAGACAACTACGAATTCAAACTCGGCGAAGGCGACTCGGCCGCGCTCGTCGACGTGGTGCGAATCGGCCGCGTCGCGCTGCTCTATCGGCGCCCCGACGGCAAAGACGCGGGCTACTGGGACAAGGCGGAGAAGAAATGGGTATCCGATTCCGGTATCCAGAAAGACGTCGACCGAGCTCTGCGCGTTGCTAAGAAGCAAGGCGCGCCCGACCTGTTGTGGGTCCCCCTGCCAGCCCCGACGGAGGTGCAACCGTGATCCGCGCAACCAACATGTTCACCTCGAAGCGCCGTCTAGCACTGATGACGGCAGCCCTGTTGGGTCTGCAGCTGGCCGTTCCGATGAACGCCTCTGCCGCCGCTGCCGCCGTAACGCTCGACCAGTTGCTGCAGCAGGTAAAGAACACCCGCGCGACCGAAGCCGAGCAGAACGCGCAACGCCTGAAAGATTTCACGGCCAATCGCGCGCAACAGGCTTCGGTTCTGGCCGAAGCGGAAAAAGCCCAGGTCGCGGCGGAGGCACGCAGCAAAGCGTTGTCGGCCGAGTTCGACAACAACGAGAAGGAAATCAACGAAGTCACCACGCTGCTGAAACAGCGCGAAGGTAACCTCGGCGAACTGTTCGGCGTTACGCGTCAGGTCGCCGGCGATGCCGCGAACGTGATGGAACAGTCCATCATCAGCGCGCAATACCCCGACCGCGAAGATTTCCTCCGCAGTCTCGCCAGTGCCAAGACACTACCTTCTATTAGCGAGTTGGAGCGTCTCTGGTTCGAGATGCAGCGCGAGATGACCGCAACCGGCGACGTGCAGAAGTACGAGCACCCGGTCGTGCAGGCCGACGGTCAGACGACCACCGCGCCGGTCGTGCGGATCGGTCCGTTCACGATCATGTCGAACGGCAAATACCTGTCGTACCTGCCGTCGCTGAAGAGCCTCGCCGTACTCACGCGTCAACCGCCGAGCCAGTTCCTGAGCGCCGCCGCCAATCTGCAGGAAGCGACCAGCGGCTATGTGCGTTCGGTCGTCGACCCGGGCCGCGGTGTTCTGATCGCTCTCTACGGCGAGCGTCCCGACGTCGCAGAGCGTATCGAGCAAGGTCAGGAAGTCGGCTACGTGATCATCGCGGTTGGTCTGATCGGCGCCGCGTGCTGGGTGTACCAGCTGATCTATCTGATCCGTACCCGCCTCAAGGTAAGGGCACAAGAGAAAGATCTCGAACACCCGAAAGACGACAATCCCCTCGGCCGCGTCATTCTCGCGTTCAAGGGGGACGCCTCACGCATCGAGGAAGACTACGAGATCGCCGAGTTGCGGATCTCCGAAGCGATCGTCAACGAAATCCCGCAGATCGAACGCTTCCAGGCATTCCTGCGACTCGCCGTGGCGGCCGGTCCGTTGTTGGGACTGATCGGTACGGTCATCGGGATGATCCTGACGTTCCAGAGCATCACCGAATCCGGTTCGAGCGATCCGAAGCTGATGGCCCACGGTATCAGCCAGGCCATGATCGCGACGGTGCTCGGCCTCGGCATCGCCATTCCGTTGCTGTTCGGCAACGCGCTGCTGAGCTCGCTGTCGCGGCAACTCGAGTCGGTGCTCGACGGTCAAAGTTCGGGTCTGCTCGCCGAAATGATCGAGAAGCGCAATGCTCGATAGTCTGCTGGCGCCTTTTACCGCGCTTGGCAACCTCGTCGACGGGGGCGGCCCCTTCGTGTTCTTCATCTTCATTTCCGGCGTGATCATGTGGACGCTGGTGATCGAGCGCATCTGGTTCTTCTGGCGGGTGCTCCCCAGCAGAACCCAGGAAGCCATCGACAAGTGGAATGCCCGCAGCGATCACCTCTCCTGGTGCGCGCGGCAGATCCGCGACGCGATGATCGCGCGCCTCAGCAGCGAGATGTCGGCGAATCTGTTGGTGATGCGCACGCTGGTGCCGATGGCGCCGCTGCTCGGGCTGATCGGCACCGTGAGCGGGATGCTGGAAGTGTTCGACTCGATGGCGCTGCGGGGTTCTGCCGATGCGCGCACGATGGCGACCGGCGTGTCGCACGCGATGTTGTGCACGATGTCGGGGTTGGCCGTGAGCATCACGGGGTTGTACCCGGTCTATCGTTTCACGGACCTCGCGAGACGCAAATCCGAACTCGTCGCTGAACAGCTGAGCTTTTAACTATGCGCACACGCCGACACACCGCTCACGAGGCGTCGGAACAGCACGGCATCGACCTCGCGCCGATGCTCGACTTCGTTCTGAACCTGCTGATTTTCTTCATCATCATCGCCGTGTTCGTCAAGGA
>DATJGR010000038.1:0-9606 GCA_035494855.1 Pseudomonadales bacterium
AAGAAGATGATGCAGGCGAACAGCGGAAACGCGCCGCCGGAATTCCTGAGCACGCACCCGGCCGAAGCGAATCGCGTGCAGACGATCGAGGCGCTGCTGCCGACGGTCATGCCGCTGTATCAGGCGGCCGTGGCGCGTGGCACCGCCTCGTGAACGCACGTGCCCCGTACGACGTCGTGCTGTATGGCGCTACCGGTTTCACCGGGTCGCAAACAGCCGAGTACTTCGACGAACGGGCCGGCAACCAGGTGCGCTGGGCGATTGCCGGACGCAACGCGCAGAAGCTGGCGCAGTTGTGCTCGCAGCTTCGCACCACGCCGGACGTGCTCGTGGCCGATGCCGACGACCCCGCCGCCATCGACGCGATGGTGGCGAAGACCCGCGTCATGCTGACGACAGCGGGACCGTTCGCCCGCTACGGCGAAGCGCTGGTCCGCAGTTGCGCGTCGCGCGGCGTTCACTACGTCGACATCACCGGCGAAACGCCGTGGGTGCGTCGCATGATCGACCGCTATGAACAGAAAGCCATCGGCAGCGGCGCGAAGATCGTGCCGTTCTGCGGCTACGATTCGGTGCCGTCCGATCTGGGGGTACTGCTGCTCGTCGAACATTTCCGAAGCCAGGGCAAGGCCACGCGCAGCGTGCGCTCGTTCCAGCGCGCGAGAGGCGGCATCAACGGCGGCACCATCGCGTCGATGACGAACATGATGGCGTCCGCAGATCGGAACGTCTTCGACGATCCGCTGCTACTCAATCCCGACGAACACCGTCGCTCCGACGCCGCGATGTCGAATCGCGATCCGAGCGCACCGCAGTTCGACCCTGACCTCGGTCGTTGGGTTGCGCCGTTCTTCATGGCCCCGATCAACACGCGCGTGGTGCGGCGCAGCCATGCGCTGTCGAGCCAGTGGCAACAACCGTACGGCGACACCTTCCGTTATCAGGAGTTCTGGGATCTCGGAGCGGCGGCCGGCTATCCGGGCGCCGCCTTCGCGGCGTTCGGCATGGGGTTCTTTCAGTCGCTCATGCGTTTGCCAGGAGTCGCCCGCTTCGTAGAAGCAATTGCGCCTGCGCCCGGCGACGGTCCGTCGGAAGCAACGATGGACGACGGATTCTACGAGTGTCGGTTCGTCGGCACCGCTGACGACGGCACCAAGGCGTGGGCGCGGATCGCCGGCTCAGGCGATCCCGGCAATCGCGCGACGGTGACGTTCGTCTGCGAGAGCGCGCTGGCGCTCGCGACACAGGCAGACCAGTTGCCGGGCGGTTCCGGCCGCGCCGGATTTCTGACTCCCGCTACGGCGTTTGGCGACACGCTCGTCGTGCGGTTGCGCAGCGCCGGTGTTACGCTCGACTGCCCAACGACCCCGTAAAGCTGCATGCCCTCCGCCCAATCGAGCGACGCTCGTCGCCGGCGCCGGTTCATTGGCCGACGACACCGGTTCACGAGCGGCGCATGGCGGCTCAGCCTACCGTGCCGGCTCAATCGTCAATGAACGACGACTCCCGCAACTACTGGACCATCGGCCTGCTGCTGGCAATCGGCGGCGTGCTGTGTTTTTCGTTGCGTCCGATCCTGATCAAGCTCGCATACGCGTGGTCGCAAGACCCGGTTACGCTGCTCGCGCTGCGCATGGCGTTTGCAGCGCCGTTCTTCGCCGGAGTCGCGGTGTGGAGTCGCCGCAAAGGCGCCGCCAATCCGATCTCGTCGCGCGACATGGGATACGTGATTGCGCTCGGCCTCTTGAGTTACTACGCGGCCAGTTATCTCGACTTCCTCGCACTGCAGTACATCAGCGCCGGGCTGGGACGACTCGTGCTGTTTCTGTATCCCACGATCGTCGTGCTGTTGTCGGCGCTCTTCCTCGCGCGGCCGATGACACTGCGCGAACTGATCGCGTTGGTGCTGACTTACGCCGGCCTCGCATTGGTGCTGCTGCACAGCTTCGACGGCAACCGCGACGTTTTGCTGGGCGCGGGGCTCGCGATGGCGAGTTCGCTGTGCTATGCGGTGTATCTCGTCGCGGGCAGCCAGGTGATCGCGCGCGTGGGGTCGATGCGCTTCAGCGCCTACGCGATGATCGCCGCTACCGTTGCGTGTCTGCTCCAGTTCTTCGTGCTGCGCCCGGTCGGCGCGTTGAACGCGCCGGTGCAGGTGCTCGGTTACGCCGCCACGATGGCGGTCGTCAGCACGGTGGTACCGGTATTCCTCACTGCGGAAGCACTGCGCCGTGTCGGCGCGAACACCGTCGCCATCGTCGGCGCGTTGGGGCCGGTGTCGACGATCGCGCTCGGCTGGGTCGGACTCGAAGAAGCGATGACGCCGCTGCAGCTCGGCGGCGTCGGCCTGGTGCTGATCGGTGTGCTCGCGGTCAGCGTTCGGCCGCGCGACTAAGCCCGACTACCCGTCGAGCGACGCCATGTAGACGACCTCGAATTTGAGGTCGTCGGGGCCGAGGAAATAGAACGCGTAGTAGCCGCCGATCGCGAACGGAAACTCACCGGGACCGTCGAGCACCTTCAACCCCGCATTCCGCACGATCTGCAACGCCGCATCGACGTGCGCCCTGGAACCCGCGTTGATCGCGATATGGTGCAGCCCCGGCTCGTAGACCTTGAACGGATGCTGTTCCTTGGCTTCCCAGACATTGATCGCGATGCCGTTGCGCTCGTTCACGTTGACCGTCAACCGCGTGCCGGCATACGGCGACGGCGTACCCACGGTGTAGCCGAAGAACTCGAGGAAGGGTCGGAAGAAAGTCATCGCTTCGTCCAGATTCGACACCGTGATCGACACATGATTGAGGGTTCCGTGCAGCGTCATCGTCGTGGCGGTCTGTTGAGCAGGATTCCACCTCAGATTAGCATCGCCGGACTTTCGAGCGAGGACTCACGAACATGATCCGCATTTCCACCGTGTCCGGACTGACATTGATCCTGTGGGCATCGCTCGCTTGCGCCGAAGAGGCGCCGCTGCCGCCGAGCGACGGCGCCTACGAACGCGACGTGCAGATCGCACGGAATCTCACCGAACAGAGCCGGCAGGCGACCGTGGCCGCGAATCTGCCGCTGACCGAGAAGCAAGCCAACGCGTTCTGGCCGGTGTACCTGAAATACCGCGAGGACGTCACGAAGCAGAACGAGCGCCTGGCCGCGCTCATCAAGACGTATTCGAAGGAATACGACTCGATGACCGACGCGGCCGCAAAGGAACTCACGCGCACCTATCTCGACATCGACAAGCGCCGCCTCGAACTCAAAGAGCAGTATCTGAACAGGTTCGAAAAGGTGTTGCCGGCGTCGCTGGTCGCGCGCGCGATGCAAACCGAACAGAAGCTCGATGCGATGCAGGCTTTTACGATCGCGCGTTCGATTCCGCTCGTGCCGCCCGCTGCGCATTGACGCGTCAGCATGCGCTCGATTTACGAATTGCTCACCGGACCGTGGTGGGTGGCCAGCGCGATCGCGCTCCCGTTAGCCATCTTGCGAACCTGGTCGGCGACGGATTGCTGCAGCGAGTCGACGACGATCGGCCACGACATTGCTTCGACCGGGAATGCGACGCATGACACCACCGGCTGCTCTTCGGCGAACGACGCCCATAGCTTGTCGACTTTCAGCGCTCCCTGCTCGTAGCCTTCTAACCACATGATCGCGGCCATTTCCCCGTACATCCACAGGCCGGGGTACTGTCGTACGAGCCGTTTGACGGGTCGTCCGACGATCTCGTGGAATCGCTCCGGATCCGCATTGCCTCCGATCGTGATCTTCGACAGGGTGCGCAAACCATCGAGATAGACGTATTGGCCGAGGCGCCGGCTGGCGGCGGCGTCGATGCCACGCTTCGTCAGCTGTTCCTCGAGCATCCGGCGGGTGGCGTCGGTGACCACCAGCAAAGCGGCATGACCTTGATCCAGCGCCACTGCCATTGCCCGACCGAGTTCATTCACGAGCGGTGCAACCGCGTCGTAGAACTGCAGCGAGATCGTACGGGTGGTGGCGTCAGGTCCGTCCGGAGTCATCGTTCTGATCGTCAGGAATCGTTCTGATCGTCGGGAACATCGGTAACGATACGCCCGATTCAATTGCCTGGCCGTAGGTGGACGCCTACACCACTCGCATCCCGTGAGAACTGCCGCCACGTTTTACAAGTCGCGTACCACGCTCGAACGGCACCTTGCAGAGCCGCCGATATGCTCGGTTCCAATGCAGCGTCGAAGAGACCGCACCATGCAACATCACTACACCGATACGCCCGACGGCTCGCCGGCCGGCGCGTGGTGGCAGCCCGGCGAAGTCGTACCGCTGTGTGCGTGGTTCTTCGATCGGCGGCGGCGTCTGCTCACGGTGGCGGCACCCGGCTTCAGCGCCTCGCATCGCGTCAACGACAGAGCATCGCTCGGGTCGCCGAGGGACAAGCGCGACGTTCTTCCGCTGCTCGCGTTCCAGATCAGCCGCCGCCGCGCCCGGTCCGAGTAACCACTGACCCGTCCCGGGGCGTTAGCATGGCGGCTCCCGGTCGGAGCCGCCCGATTGCCCGACACTTCGCTTCACCGACGCATCATTGCGGATCTCATCGAGGCCGGCCGCGGATCGCCGTATGCCGCCGATGCGAACGAGTCCGATCCGCGCTATCTCGGTTACGGCGTTCGCGCCGGCGCGATGCAGTCCGTCATCGCCAGGTACAAGCCGGAAGTTCGCAAGCTCGACGTCGACGATCAGGTGGCCCTCGCTACCGCGCTCATCGAATCGGGTTACGGCGAACAGAAGCGCATGGCGCTGCACATCCTCGAACAGCTACCGGCGTACTTCACGCCGGACCGGTTCGATGCGCTCGATGCCTTGATCAGACAACTGCACGGTTGGAGCAAGATCGACAGTTTCACCGGATCGGTTCTGAAAGACGTGCTGGAGCGGCATCCGAAAGCCTTTCTCGCGCTCGTGCGTCGCTGGAACTCCGATCGCGATCTGTGGATGCGCCGCGCCAGCGTGGTGCTGTTCACGCGCAAAGTGGCGCGCTCCGGTCAGTACACCGATGTCGCGCTCGAACTCTGCGACCGTCTCAAGCACGATCCGCAGGACATGGTGCGCAAAGGCGTCGGCTGGTGTCTGAAGGACATGATGCGCGCCGACAGGAAGCGGGTGCTCGACTACGTCGTGTCGCTGCGTCGACAAGGCGTATCGAGCGTGATCACGTTGTATGCACTGCGCGACATCAAGGGTGCCGAGCGCGCCAAAGTGCTGGCACGACGTCGATCGTCAAAGGAGACAGAAGCGCACAGCCTCAGAACCAGTAGTCGGCCACGCAGCGGCCGTCGCGCGGCAGATCTTCGAAACGCTCGAGCCCCTCGAAATGGTCGATCGGGAGTCGCGCCACCGCGTCCGGTTCCGAAAGCCGCACGTTGACCGCCACCCGGCGCCGCCCGTCTTCGGGAATCTGCGATCGCCAGTGCGTGACGCAACCGCAATTCGGGCAGAAGTGAAACTCGATCACTCTGCCTCGGGTGTAGAACTTCGTCGCACCCGAGACACTGACGCCTTCGTTCTCGAAGTCGTAGATCCACAGCGCGCCGTAGCGGCGACAGATCGTGCAATTGCACGCGGTGGCGCCTTCAGGCGCCGCGGTGAACCGCCAGTTCACCGCGCCGCAATGGCACGAACCTTCGATCATTTCATCGCAACCCGAAATCGAAGGTTCCACCACCGCCGTAGAACTTCAGAATCCGCCGCGAGGTCGTCTGCACGTGCACTTCGTCGGCGCCGTCGTAGATCCGCGCAAAACGCGCGTGCCGGTACATGCGTTCGAGCGGCGTGTCTTCGGTGACGCCTTTCGCGCCCCACACCTGAATCGCACGGTCGATGACGTTGTGCAGCATCGACGCCCCGTACACCTTGATCAGCCCGATCTCTACCCGCGCTTCGTCGCCCTGGTCGATCTTCTGGGCCGCGTGCAGCGTGAGCAGGCGGCTCGCCTGAATCTCCGCGGCCGAATCGAAGATGAATTTCTGAATCTGCTGGTGTTCGCCGAGTGTCTTGCCGAACGCGACGCGGGAGTTCGCGCGCTGACACATCAGGTCGAACGCGCGCTGCGCCTGCCCGAGCCAGCGCATACAGTGGAAGATGCGTCCCGGCCCGAGACGGTCCTGCGCGATCTTGAAGCCCTGCCCACGCGGCCCCAACAGATTCGCTTTGGGGACGCGGACGTTGTCGTACGCCACTTCGTAATGCCCCTCGTACTCACCCATCACGGCCACGTCGCGCACGATGTTGTAGCCTTTCGTGCTGGTCGGCACCACGATCTGGCTGAACGCGGCGTGATCGGGCACGTCCGTTTCGGTGCGACACATCACTGTCGTGTACGCCGCCTGCGCCGCGCCGGACGTGAACCACTTGCGACCGTTGATCACCCATTCGTCGCCGATCAGTTCCGCGCGGGTCTGCAGCTGCGTCGGATCGGAGCTCGCAACGCCCGGTTCGGTCATGCCGAAGCTCGGAAACACTTCTCCGGCCACGAGCGGCTTCAGATACTTGTCGCGCCATTCGTCGCTCGCATAGCGATGCAGCATGATCGAGTCCTGCAGCGAGTGCGTACCGAGCGCTACCGTCGCCGCCGCCGAGCGGCCGACCACTTCGTTGATGAACACGTAGTCCATGAACGGAAGGCCGCCGCCGCCGATTTCTTCTGGATGGCCGAGTGCCCAGAGACCTTGCGCCTTCGCTTCCTTCATCAGCTTCTGCATCGTGTCGCGGCGACCGTCGCGATCGGTTTCGAACAGTTCCTTTTCTACCGGATAGATGCGCTCTTCGATGAACTTCAGCACCTTGTTGCGCAGCGGTTCGATGTGTTCCGGTATCGACAGATTCAGCATGGCTCTCCCCTTCCGTTTCGACTGAGCGGGTACACTAGTACTGCTGCTTCGAACATCGCAAGGATTGCTCATGCTGTTGCGGACTGCGTCATCGGTGGTTCTCGTGCTCGCCTCGCTCGGCGGTTGCGCGCAATACAAACCGGTCGACGTGTTCGTGATCGGACTGCAACCCGTCGAAGGGTCGGCGCTCGAGCAACGCATACGCGTCGATCTGCGCTTCCAGAACCCGAACGACCAACCGATCGACGCGCACGGTATGCAGGTGCGCCTCGACGTGAACGGCGCGCGCCTCGCGCGGGGCGTCAGCGACGCGGCGTTCACCATCCCGCGGCTCGGCGAAGCCACGACCAGCATCGTCGCCACCACGTCTCTGTTCGACCTCGCGAAGCAGATCGTCGCGCTGTCCGGCACGCAGTCGTTCAAATACGTGCTCGAAGGCGACGTCTACGTAGACAGCATGCCGGGCGGTTTCGGACGCTCGGTGTCGTTCCACAACAAGGGCGAATTCACCCCGGGAGCAGTCAACGCCGGTGGCCCTCGTACGTTACAGTAGCGTCGCGTTACGTCAGGAGACGCCATGTCGAAGTCGTTGCTGTCGGTTCTCGTCTTCACGCTCGCGTTGAGCGGCTGTAAGTCGCACGGACCCGGCGGCAACGTAATCGTCGACATGAAAGGCGTGAATCCGGCCGACTACCAGAGAGACCTGAACGAATGTCAGACCTACGCGCAGCAGGTCGACACCACCGGTAAGGTCGGTGGCAACGCGGCCGGCGGGGCGGTGGTGGGCGGCGCCATCGGCGGGATCTTCGGGGGTCCCGAAGGTGCGGCGCGCGGCGCCGGCGCCGGCGCGGTCACGGGCGGCGCGCGAGGCGTGGAGCAAACTGCAGGCGAGCGCCACCAGGTGGTTGCCAACTGTCTGCGCCACCGCGGCTATTCGATCCTGAACTGATTCGATGCTCGACCGCACACGCTACGCCGCCGATGGATATCTCCTCGTCGAACGGATGATCGATCCCGAGACGTGCACGGATTTGCGCAACGAAGCGTTCCGGTTTGCGTCGCGCCAGCGCGGTCTCGCCGTCGATACGCAGCTGGTGCATCGTTCTGCGCTGCTGCGCGAGTTCGTCACGCGCGGACCTCAAGTGGAACTCGCCGTCGATCTGCTCGGGCCGAACGTCTGTTTCACGCACCAGCAGTACATCATCAAACACCCCGATGCGATGGCGCGGACGGATGTGCCGTGGCATCAGGACAGCGGCTACGGTCGTCTCGAGCCTCCGCTCGATCTCACGGTGTGGATCGCACTCGACGATTGCACGCTCGACAACGGCTGCCTGTGGGTGTTGCCGCAGTCGGAACGGCGCGGGTTGCAACCGCACTCCGGCATCGGCGCGCTGCGCGGCGTTGTGGTGGACGAGCCCGGCATCGCACTGCCGATGCGAGCCGGCGACGCCGTCCTGTTCGGCGGGCTACTTCTGCATCGTTCGTTGCCGAACATCACGGACGCCGCGCGCGTCGCGCTGTATCTGCGCTATTGCGATCCTAGCGTCGTGATGATCGGCGAAGGCCGGCCGGACAAGCCGGTGCTCGACGACGCGTACTCGTGGATGGTCGCGGGAGAAGCCCGATAGCGCTCTACCACGATCTGACCCGCGCCATTCCGACCACATCTACCAACGACTCAATCGAGGGGCGATGGAATGACGCGGGGTTCGGACGCGACGCGAATTCACTCGTCCGCTGCAGCGACAACCCGATTACATTGAGGTCGGATGATTCCTACAGACACGACGTGCGATGTCGCGCATGGTTCGTCGGCCGGCAAGCCCCTGCGAGCGGCGCAAGCCGCTGGCCCTAGAGAGCAGGGGCTTGTTGGCGCCACCTAATCCTCGAGGTTCGCGTTTCTGGCGTTGTCCATCATTTCTCGCGCCAGCATGCGCGCAAGGGCCTCGGGGAGTTGACGCGATCCGCCAAACCCTGCGGTTCGCCTGCCAAGAGTGGGGTGCCAAACGGCAACGCGGTCGCGCTCGGTCACCCACACGAACGTCTGACCATTGAGCTCCAGCTGTTGCTCACCGTCCAATGCGAAGCCTCCTTCCGCATTCGCGCGACTCTAATCCTCTAGTCCGGATCCCGCACGCTCGAACCCGCTGTCGTTCAGTCGAATCGACCGACGCCCTTCAACCGTTTGAGAAAGTAGCCGTCGTCGAGCGATTCGATCGACACCTTCTTGCCTTTCGTCGGCGCGTGTACGAAGCGCCGGTTGCCGAGGTATATGCCGACGTGGTGCCGGTTCCAGCTGGTATCGAAGAACAACAGATCCCCCGCTGATGCCTGCGCGAGTTCGATCGGTCTCGCGGCGCGCTGCTGCGCGGTCGAGTTGCGCGGAATCGTCAGTCCAGCGCGCTGATAGGCGTAAAACGCGAGCCCGCTGCAATCGAACCCGGACGGGGACTCGCCGCCATAGCGGTACTTCACCCCGACCATGCTCTTCGCCACCGACGCTGCCTGCGCGCCGTACGGTGACGGCGCCGGCCGATGCGACGCGCAACCGGCCAGCACGAGCAACAGAACGAGCGCCAGGTGTGGTTCGGAAAATCGCAGCTTCGTCGGCATCGACATGGGCGTGATGGTATCGCGCCGTCGCCATTCGGCCATTCCGGTATATTCCCGACGCTAAACCGTGAGGGGCGGGTGATCGCTGCGAAGGACGCGCTCGACCCATCCCTGGGCGTTC
>DATJGR010000039.1:0-11160 GCA_035494855.1 Pseudomonadales bacterium
CTCAACCTGGCGCAGTGGGGAACATTCGGGCTGAACGTCCAGAACGTCGGTCTCAGCGATGCGTGGAACGTCACCCTGCTGGATCGGCTTCCGCACGGTGCCACGGGCGGCATGTGCGACGCCGCGCCGGAAATACTCAGCGCCCGCGTCTTCGCGGCAGATGGCGTCTCTCCGGTCCCGGGCAAAGGCGCGCTGGTTGCGGGCACCGACTACTCGATGAGCTTCGCGCCTGCGCCGAGCTGTCAGCTGACGCTGACCATGCTCACACCGGCGGCGACGATCGGTGCCAACGAACGTCTCATCGTCAGCTACCGGTCTCAGCTCGACGCCAACACCGACAACGGCGTGGCGCTGACCAACGTCGCTGGCGCCACGCAATGGTTCAACGGCGCCAGCAGCAACGTTGCACGCGTCGGTTTCACCCGGACGCTGACCGACGGCACCGTCGGCGTTCTCGATTTCCAGGATGCCCACACCGTGACGACGTCGCTGCACGGCTACTTCTTCGAGAAGACCGTGGCCGATCTCACCACCGGTACAAATCCAGCCGCGACAGCAAGTCCCGGCGACACGCTGCGCTACACGTTGCGCGTGCAGACCACCGATACGCCGCTGAGCAACGCATCGATCCACGACGACCTCGGTCTGATGAATCCGTCGGCGGTATTCGTGCCGGGATCGCTCACGCTCGTAGCAGGGACGATCCCGCCCGGGGTGAACACCGGCAACACGAATCCCAATGCCGGAACGAATGGGGCAGGCGTTCTCGATCTGCGCAACCTGAACCTGCCCGCCGGCGCCGAAGCGGTGATCCAGTTCGACATCCGACTCGCTACGGCGCTGCCGAATGCAACCGTGGTCACGAACCAGGCGCAGCTGCTGAACGGCGCGGTCAAGCTCAGCGACAGCGACGACCCGAACGTCAACGGGCAATCGGACCCGAATGTCACGGGTGACGAAGATCCGACGCGCGTGCAGATACGGTCCGCCGCCTACTTCGACGTCGACAAGATCTCGACGGATCTCGATGGCGATCCCGCCGTGCTGCTGGCCGGAGAGCGCCTGCGTTACACCATCACCGCCAAGAACACCGGCACCAACAGCGTGACGGATGCGCAGTTGCGCGACGCGATCCCCGCGAACACGACCTACGTGGCGGGCAGCACGCGATTGAACGGCAACACCGTGCCCGATGCGGCGGGCGGAACGTCGCCGTTGAGCGCAGGCATCCTGCTGTCCGCGCCGGAGAACCCGACGCCGGGGGTGATGCGCGCGGACGCGAGCGCGACCACCGCGAACGTTGCAACCATTACGTTCGAGGTGCGAATCGACCCGACGGTGGCCGACGGCACGATCATCTCGAACCAGGCCTTCGTCAACTCGGTCGCCGGCCTCGTGACGGATCAGCCCTCCGACGATCCGCGCACGCCCGAGGTGAACGATCCGACCCGAAACGTGGTCGGCAACTTCCCTGTCATCTATGCGGAGAAGTCTGCCGCGCTGCAGGTGGACAACGGTTCGCCCGGCATCGTCGATCCGGGCGACTATCTGCGCTACACGATTCGCGTGCACAACAACGGCGCCGTTCCCGCAACCATGGTGCGGTTGACCGACGTCGCGCCCAACGACACGACTTACGTCGCCGACACGATGACGCTGAACGGTCTGCCCGTAGGGCAACCGGACAACGGCGTCTTCCCGATGGCCGCCGGCGTCTGGATCAGCTCCTCCGATCTGACACCGCCGGTGCCGGGTCCCAACGACGGCGTTCTGTCGCCCGGTCGCATGGCCACCATTCAGTTCGACGTGCGCGTGAACGACGGCACGCCGCGCGGCACGCTGATCATCAACCAGGCGACCGTCACCACCGCAAAGCTCGCCCCGGTACTGACGGATGGCGACGGCAATCCATCGACGGGGCCGGAGCCGACGATCGTCGTCGTCGGCGATGCGCAGGGACTGACGATCACCAAGCAGGTTTCCGTGGTCGGCGGCGGACCGGCGCTTGCCGGCGCGACACTCGAGTATCTGGTGACCGTCCGCAACGTCGCGATGGTTCCCGCGACCGGCGTGTACGTGACAGACGACCTGGGCGAAACCGTGCCGGGTCAGCTGATTTACGTGGACCAGTCAGCGCTCCTCGGCAACACCGCGAGCGGCATCAGCGTCGCCGGTTCGGTGATCACCGCGAACTACTCGGCTCAGTACGGTGCGCTGGGACCGGGGCAATCGTTCACGTTGCGGTTCCGGGCGCAGCTCTACCAGAACCTGGCGATCGGCACTACGGTGAAGAACGTCGCGCACGTGACGTGGAACACCGACCAGACCGCAAACGCGAGCGTGTCGATCGACGTTGGCGGCACGCCGGGATCGGGAATCCTGAACGGTACGGTCTGGCACGACGCCGATTTCGACAACATCCTCGATGCCAATGAACGCGTGCTGGAAGGCTGGACTGTCGAGCTGCGGCGCGACGATCAGCTGGTCGTCACCACCACTACCGATGCCACCGGCGTGTACCGGATGGCCGGACTGGTTCCCAACTATCTGACGCAGGCGCGCTACGATCTGACCTTCCGCGCACCGGGTGCGGGCGCCAACACCGCGTTGTTGGGGCTTGCCGACTCGCAGTTCAGAAACGCGCTGCAGCGCATCTACGACATTCAGATCCAGACCGGCAGCAACCTGCAGAATCTCAACCTGCCGATCGATCCGGACGGTGTCGTCTACAACTCGATTTCGCGCGCGCCGGTGGCGGGCGCGACACTGCGGCTCATCGATGCCAACAGCAACAACGCGCTCCCGGCCAGCTGCTTCGACGACGCCAATCAGCAAGGACAGGTGACGCGCGCCGACGGCTACTACAAGTTCGACATCAACTTCTCCGACCCGAGCTGCACCAGCGGTGGCAGCTACGCGATCGACGTGGTACCGCCTA
The DNA here is from genome assembly GCA_035494855.1 of Pseudomonadales bacterium. Classification (GTDB taxonomy): domain Bacteria; phylum Pseudomonadota; class Gammaproteobacteria; order Pseudomonadales; family Azotimanducaceae; genus DATJGR01. The sequence goes on from DATJGR010000039.1 coordinate 2,939, forward strand.
CGCCCGGATACGAGACGGGATTTTCGCGCGTCATTCCGCCGCCCGACCCGGCGACGCCGCCGCTCAACGTACCCGCTTGCCCGGCCGGCCCGGACGACGCGATCCCGGGGACGACCGATCACTGCGAAGTCCAGCAGTCCGAATTCGCGCCGCCACCGAGCGTTGCGGCGCAGAGCAGCGGAACCGCATACCGGCTGCGCGTCGTACTCGACGGCAGTCAGGTGCCGGGTTCGAGCCAGCTGTTCAACAACCATCTGCCCATCGATCCGACGCTGACCGGCGTGGTGGCGATCACCAAGACCACGCCGATGGTGAACGTAACGCGCGGCCAGATGGTGCCGTACACGATCACCGTGAAGAACGCCTGGGCGTTCCCGTTAACCGACGTGAACGTCACCGACCGTTATCCGGTCGGCTTCAAATACGTCGAAGGATCCGCGCGGTTCGACGATCAACCGCTCGAGCCGACGGTGTCCGGCGGACAGCTCGTCTGGCAGAACCTGACGTTGGCCGCCGAGGGCGAGCACACGATCAAGTTGCTGCTCGTGCCGGGCGCCGGCGTTACCGAAGGCAAGTTCACGAACTACGCGCAGGTTCAGCACAACGTGACCGGCCAGGCATTGTCCGGTCAGGCGAGCGCGACCGTGCGCATCGTTCCGGATCCGACGTTCGACTGTACCGACGTCACCGGCAAGGTATTCGACGACAAGAACCGCAACGGAATGCAGGACGAGGGCGAAACGGGCCTCGCCGGCGCACGACTCGTGTCGCCCACGGGCCTTGCAGCGCTAACGGACTCATACGGGCGCTTCCACATCACGTGCGCGATCACTCCGCACGAGGGTCGCGGCAGCAACTTCATGCTGAAGCTGGACGACCGCTCCTTGCCGACCGGTTACCGTGGATCGACCGACTCGTTCCAGATCCAGCGTGCAACCCGCGGTAAGGCGTTGCACTTCAGCTTCGGTGCATCGATTCATCGCGTGATCGGCCTCGACGTCGCCGATGCGGTGTTCGCGCCCGATTCCACGGAGATGCGGCCGCAGTGGCAACCGCGCGTGAATCTGCTGCTCGAGGAGCTGCAGAAAGGCCCGTCGGTGCTGCGCTTGTCGTATCTCGCCGATGTCGAGGATCCCAAGCTCGTAGAGCGACGGGTCGAGGCGATGACCAGCCTCGTCTCGAATGCCTGGAAGGACGCGCACGGTGGCTATGAGCTGGTCATCGAACACGAAGTGTTCTGGCGAACCGGAAAACCGCCGAGCGAAGACCCTCGACTCTCGGCGCTGCGCGAGGCGAACCAATGATGCGCCTGCACACGACAACGCTGTTGTGCGCGTGGCTGTTGCCACTTGTCGCATTCGCCGACGTTGCGCAGGCGCCCCTCGGTGAAGCCGTGGAGCGTCACTTGCCTGGCGACGAACAGTTCATGCAGTGGACCAGAGATCCGGAGCGGCTGGCGACGCAGGCCGGCGACGAACTGTCTACCCGCGAGGTGGTCGTCGCGGCACCGGAAACGGTGAAGCTGCAGAACGTCGTGCCGCCGATTCACTTCGAATCCGGCGTCGCCGAAGTGCCGGACAGCACCGTGGCGGAACTGCGCCGCGCGCTGGATCGCGTGCGCGACAAAAAGAACGTGCGGTTGCATCTCGTCGGTCACGCCGATACGCAACCGCTGTCGGCGAGCCTCGCCGAACGGTACGGCGACAACGAAGGTCTTTCGCGGGAACGCGCAGGCGAAGTCGCGGAAATGTTCCAGCTGGCACTCGACTTGCCGCCCGAGGCCATCGCGTATGAATGGGCCGGCGCGAGTCAGCCGGTGGCGAGCAACGCGACTGCATCCGGACGCGCCGCCAACCGACGCGTCGAAGTAGAAGTCTGGTACGACGACTCCAAAGACACGACTGCCACGGAAGAGTTCGTCGTCAAGAACGACATTCAGCAGGTGAAGGTCTGCCGGGTGGAGACGGTCTGCAAACTGCGCTACGTCGAAGGTCACGAACGGCGCGCGCGCGTGCAGAATCTGGTCGCGCCGCTGCATTACGAAGATGCATCGCTGCAGCCGACCGCCGCATTCGTTGCGCAGATTCAGCGGACGCTGGACAACCTGCGCGACAAACAGCACGTCGTGATCAAGTTCATCGGTTACACCGACAACGCGCCGCTGGCCGAACGGGATGCGCGCATCTACGGCGATCACGACAGCCTGTCGAAGGCGCGTGCCCGGCGCGTTGCATTGGCCATCCAGGAGCAACTGGCGCTGCCGGCCGAGGCGATCGAGAGCGACGGTCACGGTACCGAGCGTCTGCTGGCGTCCAACGAAACGCCACAGGGGCGGGCCCTGAACCGGCGTGTCGAGGTCGAGTTCTGGTACGACGACGCGCTGCAGGAATTGCCCAACGAGCCGCAGCTGTGCCCTGGCGATGCCGGATCCGAGACGGTCACGCGCGTGTACAACCCACCGTGGGGCGATCTCCAGCCACTGCAGTTGGAGCAGGGCGCGCCCGTGGTCCCGGCCGGTTACCTCGACAAGCTGCGGCGCGCGCTGGCCGACGTATCCGACAAGTCGCATCCGCGGTTGCGCTTCGTCGGCTATACGAAGAACGAAGGCCTCGACCGGCGCACGGCGCTGATCTATGGCGATGACATCGGTTTGTCGGCCGCTCGCGCGCGCCGTTCGATGGAGACGGTGGCCGAGCAGCTCCAGCTCGGTAGCGAGCAGGCCGAGTTCGAGGGTCGCGGTTATCTGTACTCAGACGACGTGGTGAACGCCGGTTTCATACAGGGCGATACGTCCTACGTCGCGGTGCAGGTGGTCTACGACGAACCGGCGTTACTGGATGACTACGACGGCATCTCCGTCTCGCCGCTGACCCGCGAGTTGAAGCCGGCCAATCCGTTCGCGCTCAACCTGATGCGGATCACCGTCGACGGTCAGCCGATCGACGATCCGCAGCGCAGCTCTGAAGACGTGCAGCGTTGCACCGACGTTGCGATGCAGGGTGCGGACATCCAGTTCGGTTTCGACAACCTCAGCGACACGCGCCGACTGAGCGTTGCCGCAGACACTGAAACCGTGCAGCTCTATTCGATCAACCCGTCGGTGGTGGTAGCACCGCCGGTGCGCTTCCGGATGTATTCGAACTACGACCATTACATCGATCGCGCGGAAGTCCGCGTGTTCGACGCGGCGTCGTCGACGGAGACCACGCCACTCGCGGTTCTGGCCGTCGGTGCCGACAGTTATGCAGAGTGGCGGCCCGATGCCAAAACGTTTGCCGGCCCCGTGCGCGAACTGAAGTACACGCTGCGCGCCTATGGTGCCAACGACGCGTTCGACGAAACGGTTCCGCGGCCGTTGTGGATACACGCCGATGCGACCGCGGCAGATCTCTACAAGCGCGCGATTGCGCCGCGCACGCTGTCTGCCGCGCAGGGCGAATCGGTGTCGCCGACGCTGTCGAACGCACCGCTGTCGAGCCTGGGTTCGTCGAGTCCGGGACTGTCGAGTTCCGGTCCGATGAGCCCGGGGCTCACGAGCCCGGTGATGAGCCCGGGGCTCACGAGCCCGGGTCTTTCGGGTCCACCGCTGTCGAACTCGATGCTGGCGAGCTTCGGCGACAACTCTCTCGCGCGCCAGAACATTCCGGTGCACAGCGGCACCGTGCGTGTGCAGGGCGGCGGACTGCCGCCGAATCAGAATGTCTGGGTGGCCGGCGCGCCGGTGCCCGTCGATGCGCAGGGCAACTTCGTGTCCGAAGCGATCCTTCCGGTGGGCGTCCACACGGTCGAGGTGGCGGTGCTCGACGAAGAAGGCAGCGGCGAGCTGTACCTGCGCGACCTCAAGTTGAAGGAGAACGACTGGTTCTATGCCGGGATGGCGGATCTCACCTGGTCCCAGAACAACAGCAGCAACAATGCCGATCTGTTCGTCGGCGACGATGCACCCTACGACTACGGCTCGTCGCTGGACGGACGCCTCGCGATGTATGCCACTGGCAAATTCGGCGACGGTTGGGGTCTGACCACGAGCGTCGACACGCGCGAAGACGAAGTCGGCAATCTGTTCAGCAACTTCCTCAGCAAGCAGCCGGACGAGCTGTTCCGCCGCATCGATCCGGATTACCACTTCCCGACGTTCGGCGACGACGGCACCGTCGAACAACTCGCGCCGACCGAAGGCAAGTTGTATCTGAAGCTCAACCACGGCGACGACTACGGGTTGTGGGGCAACTTCAGTGTCGGCTACATGGACAACGAACTGGCGCAGGTCGATCGAGGTCTCTACGGCGGCGAGACTCACTATGAATCCGATGCCGTCACCAGCTTCGGTGAAAAGAAGCTGCAGACCGACCTGTTCGGTGCGGAGCCCGGCACGATTCCCAGCCGTCAGGATTTCCGCGGCACCGGCGGTTCACTGTATTACCTGCGCCATCAGGACATCCTGACGGGCTCGGAACGCATTCGGATCGAAGTGCGCGACAAGGTCAGCGGCATCGTCACCGGGGTCGTCGATCTCAGTCCGTCTCAGGATTACGACATCGACTATCTGCAAGGCACTGTGCTGTTGTCGGAGCCGTTGGCTGCAACCGTCGACGACAAGTTGCTCGTGCGCAGCGGTGCGGCGGGTGGTGACGAGGCGTACCTGGTCGTGCGCTACGAATACACGCCGGGATTCGAAGACATTGGCGCCATCAGTGTCGGTGGCCAGATGCATTACTGGCTGAACGACTACGTCAAGGTAGGCGTGACGGCCAACGACAACAGCAACGCCGACGATTATCAGAGCAGCCTGCAGGCGGAGGACGTGACGGTGCGCATGTCCGCCGAATCGTGGCTGAAGGTGCAGAGCGGCCGCACGGATGGCCTGCTCAGCCAGTCGTTCGCCTCCGACGACGGCGGCTTCCAGTTCCAGGGCGTGGGTGATCCGCTTCTGGTCGACAGCAGCGCGGACGCCTATCGCGCCGATGTCAGCGTCGGTCTGCAGGACATCTCGGACAAACTGAAAGGACGCGTGACGCTGTATGGGCAGACGCTCGAGGGCGGTTACTCCGCACCTGGGCTCGAAACGCTCACCGACACCAATGCGTACGGTGGCGCCTTCGACGTGCCGGTGACCGAAGCGACACGGATACGCGGTAAATCAGACAACCTCGAACAGCAGGACCGGATCCATGTCGCTGCGCAGGAACTGAACGTCGCCCATCAGCTCAACTATCACTGGAACGTCAGCGCCGGTGTCCGTTACGACGACCGCGAAAGCGATTCGGCGCTGATCCTGCCCACGCAGGAGGTCGGCGATCGTACCGACGGAGTGCTGCAGCTCGGCTACGACCCGCACAATGCGCCGTGGAGCGCCTACGGATTCGCGCAGGACACGATCGAAACGAGCGGCACGCGCGAAGACAACAATCGATACGGGCTCGGCGGCACGTATCTGGTTTCCGATCGCCTGAAGGTGAATGGCGAGGTCTCGGACGGCGAAATCGGCGGTTTCGGCGGCAAGCTCGGAACCAGCTACCTGCAGTCGGAGCGCACGAGTATCTATCTGAACTACGTACTCGAGGACGAAAGCGTGTCCGATGCGCTGGCGTCGGCGCACGGCAGCGAAGGCAGTCTCGTCAGCGGAGTGAAGACGCGCGTTTCGGACAGCAGCAGCGTGTTCGCCGAAGAGCGCTATCGACACGGCAATTCGTTGACCGGGTTGACGCACGCGGCCGGTGTCAACCTGGCGCCAGCCCAGAACTTCACGGTATCGGCGACGACGGACATCGGCACGCTGCACAATCTGCAGACCGACGCGACCACGGATCGCGTCGCGGGCGGTTTCCGCGTCGGGTTCGGCTTCGAGGCGCTGCAGGTGTCGAGCGGTATCGAATATCGCGACGACAAGCAGGAGCAGCTCGATGCATCCGAAACGACGCTGAAAACCTGGCTGTACCGCAACAGTTTCCGCTGGCAGATGACCCCGTCGTCGCGCCTGCTCGGCAAGCTGAACTTCTCCACGAGCAGCAGTTCGCTGGGCGATTTCTACAACGGCGAGTACACCGAAGCCGTCGTTGGATATGCCTTCCGGCCGGTGAGCAACGATCGCTTGAATACGATGCTGAAGTACACCTACTTCTACAACGTGCCGACTATGGGGCAGGTGACATTGGCGAATGCCGCAGCCGAATACGTCCAGAAGAGCCACGTCGCCGCGCTCGATGCGACTTACGACCTGAGCTCGAGCTGGAGCATCGGCGGCAAGTACGCCTATCGTCTGGGAGAGATCAGCCTCTACCGGGACAACACGCAGTACTTCGACAATTCGGCGGCCCTGTACATCGTGCGTACCGACTGGCGGTTCCGGGAGAAGTGGGAACTGCTGGTGGAAGGCCGCGTGCTCGCCATGACGGATGTCGACGAGCAGCGCGGTGGTGCGCTGTTAGCGGTGTCGCGTTACGTCGGCGAGCACTTCAAAGTGGGCGCCGGCTACAACTTCACCGATTTCTCGGACGACCTCACCAATCTGAACTACGACAGCAAGGGTTTCTTCCTGAACCTGACCGGAGCGCTCTGACGGGCCGTCAGGCCCGTCTCGAAGTCCCGGTGCGGCTACGAAGCGACGGGCTTGGGACGCGAGGCCGGCACGATTGGAATTTCGTCGTCTTTGAGTGGCGCGCGGTGCTTGCGCCGCGCGAGGGCCGCTTCGACGTACGGCGCGAGCTCCTCGGCTTTGCGCTGCTCGCGCCGTTCCCGCCCCTCAGCGAAATCGTCCAGCACATCGCTGTGGAAACGTTCGAGACTCTCGCAGATGTGCTCGTGGCGGTTCTTTCCGCCCTGTTGCAGGAAGATCACCTGATCGACACCGGCGTCGGCAAATCCGTGCATGTGCGCCCTGAATTCGTCGGGCGTGCCGATGCCGGGTGAGCGGATCATGCTGCGTTCCGGATTGACGGCCGCCCCGCCGTAAGCGGCGTCGACGACCTGCTGGCCGCGTGCCCGCGCGGCCTTACGCGCTTCGAACTGTTCCCAAAGCCGGCTTCGACCCGGCACCACATCGTCGGTGACGAGCGCGCCGACCGCGTATTCGAAGAACCGGAAACCGTCTTCGCCGCGCCGCGCCGCTTCTGCGTGGTCGTCGTGCAGCGAGAACGCCGACACCATTGCGATGTTGGCGTTCACGGTGTGCCCGAGCGGCACGCATGACTCGGATTTGATCGTGTCGTAATAGACGGCGCTCCAGGTTCTGGCTTCTTCAGGATCGAGGAAACTGAAAGCGAGCACGCCGAGTCCGTTCTGCGCCGCCACTTTGATCGTGTCGCGGTTGGTGCACGCCATCCACATCGGCGGGTGCGGCTTCTGAATCGGCTTCGGCAACACGTTGCGGCACGGCAGCGACCAGTCCTCGCATTCGTATCCGGGATACGGCTCCATCACCATCATGTCGGCCACTTCGCGGGCGGCTTCGAGGCTCATCGCGCGTTTGCGCTTGGCCGGAATGCCGAAGCCGCCAAGCTCGAGACGCGTGGCGCCTTCGCCGATGCCGAATTGCACGCGGCCGTGCGAGATGAGATCGAGCATGCCCACTGCCTCGGCGGTGCGCGCCGGATGGTTGTAGTTCGAAATCACCTGGCGGATGCCGAAGCCGATCTTGATGCGCTGGGTGCGCGCGGCGATGGCGGAAAGAAACACTTCGCTGGCGGAACAGTGCGAATACTCTTCCAGGAAGTGGTGCTCTACCGACCACGCGTAGTCGATTCCGAGTTTGTCACCGAGCACGCACTGTTCGATCGCGTTGTCGACCAGCTGCTGCTCGCTGTCGAGATGCCATGGCTTCGGAAGTTGCAGTTCGTAAAGCATGCCGAATCGCATCGTTCATTCCTCGTTGCGTCAGGGTTGAGATGCTGGCGTCTGCGCGCGGCGTTGTCGAGCGCCGCTGGTGACGTTAGCCTGACCGCAGAACCGAATCAGAAAATCGAGGAGAACCGTATGAGTCTGGTGGACAGAGTCGTGCTGATAACCGGCGCGGGACGCCCGAACGGCATCGGCGCCGGGATTGCGCGCTGTTTCGCCAACGAGGGCGCAAAGGTGGTGATCACCGATCTCGAGGGCTCGCCGCTCGACGAAACCGCGTCGGGCATTGCGGGTAAGGTATCGGGAGTCATTGCCGATGCGGCGGATCAGCGATCGATGGCGCAGGCCGCTCGACACGTGCTCGCGTTGCATGGTCGCATCGATGT
>DATJGR010000040.1:0-4644 GCA_035494855.1 Pseudomonadales bacterium
GTTCAGTAAACAAGTTCTATGCCATCCGTCGAAGGAGCGGTGATTGCGCTTGCGACGCGCTGTAACGCGTCTCTTGCGAGCTGGAAGTACCGGCGACGTTACAGGGTTTTTGTACAAATTACCGACCGGTCCGAAGGTGCGCGACGTGGTGAAGTCGTTGGAGAGAACTGTCGGACAATTCTGCAGATCGGCTGTGTTGCCGATCACCACTTGCCGACGCGCTCTTCCGGACGCTCGTCGGTTTCCATCTGCGATTCCGAACGGCAGCCGCATTCGAGATGATTGCAGCCTTTGCCATCGGCACACCCTTGGCTGCAATAGCGCTTTCCGTCCTGGCTGATCGACGCGGCCGTAACGCGGCATTCGCAGTCTTCGTGGGCGCACATTTTGGGGGATTGATTCTTCATGACTTCCCTTCCGTGATGAACCCTAAAAAGACGTGTGGGGTCCTAAAGCAACGGACGCATTTCTGCCACCTATGCTTTATATGGACCCCAACACGCGATTGAACTATCGCGCCATTCGGTGGGTCCGGGTAAGAGACTCTTAACCCGAATCCACGCCAGAAGTTTCCTACGGTTTCCGGGTGGCCGACTTCTTTCGCTTCGTGGTTTTGGCTTTCGTGGTCGGCTTGCGCTTTGCGGCCATGGGTTGCTTGCGCTCACGCGGCGCCGATTGTTCACCTGCCACGCTCGCTTTCAAATACTTCATCAAATCGACGATTTCCGCGGAGCCTCCATCTTCCGGTTCGGTCTCTGCGGGAGCGGCGATCACATCCTTTCCGGCCTTGCGTTTCTTCTCGATGAGACGCTGCAGTTCTAGTGCCTGAGCGTCTTCGAGATCAGCCGTATCGAACGTTTTCGTTTTCAGTTTGTCGATCTGCAGTTCGAACGCCCGCACCTGCTTTTCGTCCGGCTCCGGCGGGCGGGTCAGCCCCAGATCGGCCGCATTGCGCAGCTCGTCCGAGAAACGCATCGTTTCGGCTCGAAGCAGACCGTCGCGCGCGGTGATTGCAACGAGATACTCTTTTTCGCGCATCACGAACGTTGCGATGCCGGCGCGTTGCCGCTCTTCCATGATGTGCGCGAGCAGTCGATACGCCTTACCCGATCGTTTGCCCGGCACGAGGAAGTAACCGCGTTCGAAGTACATCGGATCGACGTCGGTGAGCGGTACGAAGCGGCGCAGGTCGATTTCCTGCGACAGCTTCGGCGCGATCGCTTCGAGCTCGTCATCAGTGACGGTGACGAACCGGTCCGGCTCCACTTCGTAGCCGCGCACGATGTCGTCTTTCTCCAGCGCACGTTCCCCCGTTGAAGAAAAGAACCGGCGCCGCAACGGCGTTCCCTCGTGAGAGAGCATCTTCAGCGCCACTCTATTGGCGCGTTGGGCGGTAACCAGCGTAACGGGAATGCTGACCAGCCCGAACGAGAGATTGCCGGACCAGTGTCCGCGTACCGTGCTCGCTTCGGACGCGTCGCCGGTCGTTGCGTCCTTCTCGCGCTCCGAACTCCGCTTACGCCGAGGCACGGGTTTTCTCCTTGGGTTTGTGGCCGCGCAGGCTCGCAGCCAGAGCCGCGGTCAGATCGTCCGTCCGGGGTTTCGAGCGGACCACTTTCAGTTTTGGGCGTTTTCCGTGCTTCTTCGATTCGATCAGCGCCATCACCTGGTCGCGGTATTCGTCGCGATACGCCTCCGGATCGAACGAGTCTTCGAGCATCTGCATCAGCTGCTTCGCCATCTCGAGTTCTTTCGCGTCGAGTTTTGCACCTTCCGGTAGATCGAGAGATTCGACCGATACAACTTCTCCAGCGTGCCGCAGCGAGATCAGCACGAGATTGCCGGCGTGGACCCGCAACGCGCCGAAGTACGCTTTCTTGCGCATCACCCAGCTCGCGATTCCTTCCGATTCGCTGCGCTCCAGTGCGGTCGTTAGGGCGGAGTAGGGCGCGGAGGACTGATCCGGACCGAGGTAATACGGCCGATCGTACCATTGTGAATCGATCGCTCCGGCGGGCACGAAACGTCTGAGTTCGATGTCGCGCGATTCTTTCGGCGCGAGCGGCTCCAGTTCGTCCGGGTGCAGCATCACTAGCTCGCGTTCGGTGGTGAGATAGCCGCGTTGAGCTTCCTTGTATGGAACGACCAGTTCCGTGTCAGGGTCGACTAGCATCTGGGTGACGGGCGTCAGATCTTTGCGATCGAGCAGACGGAAATGAATGTCGTGATCCTGCACCGCCGCGTAGAGCTTCACCGGTACGCGCGCGTCGCCGATACGAAGAACGCCTTTCCACATTGCCCGCGCGGTCATGCCCGTTTCCTCGATGCGCGATCGGAAGTTTTTCCGCGCGATTGGCGCGCGGCTTTGGCGAGCGGCCGCCGCGCTGCGTCGAAGTCTCGCCATGGATCGGCGCGCAGCGTCTTCAATCGTCGTTGAACGCCGGCCATGTCGTAGCCGTTTGGCGACGATCCGGCTCGCAATTCGTTCCAGCCGACCGGCACACACACCGGCGCCCCTTCGCGCGCCCGTGTGGAGTAGGAGGCGATGGCGGTGGCGCCGCGGCCGTTGCGCAGATAGTCGACGAAGATCCGGCCCTCGCGTTTGGATTTCGCCATGTTGGTCGTGAAGCGATCGGGGTGTTCGCGCGCGAGGCTCTCCGCAACGGCCAGGCTGAAGGCTTTCACCGTGTCCCAATCGGCGGACGGCTTCAACGGCACCACCACGTGCATACCTTTACCGCCGGTGACTCGGGGAAACGACGTCAACCCGAGCGCGTCGAGCTGCTCGCGTAACGCTTTTGCGCCGCGAATCACGTCTGCCCAGTCGAGTTCCGGATCCGGATCGAGGTCGAACACCATGAGGTCGGGTCGCTCGAGATCATCGACGTGGCTTCCCCACACGTGCAGTTCGAGCACGCCCATCTGAACCAGGTGAATCACGTCGGACAGCTTCTGCACGTACATGTACGAGGCGACCTGGTCCTTCTCGCGGATCGGTACGCGCGGAAGCGCGGTGCTCATGGTCTTGCCGGGGTGCTTCTGAAAGAAACAGTCGCCGGCTCTCCCGTCCGGACACCGCAGCAGTGCGAGAGGCCGATTCGCCAATGCCGGCAACAGCCACGGCTCGATCGCTTCGTAGTAGCGCGCGAGTTGCAGCTTCGTAATGCCGCGTTCAGGCCACAGCACGCGATCGGGATGCGTCAGCTTCACGCCAGCGACGATCGCCGCAGCATCGCCCGGATTGCGATCGATGCGCGTCTTCTGCCGTGTCGCGCGTGCACGAGCCGCCGAGGCTGTGGCGTTCGCTACGGCACTCACTCCGATTTCATTCGCATCCTTGTCTTCGCGCAGTCCATGGAACGACGGGTGGCGCAACATGCCTTCCCGCGTTCGCTCGGTAAAGCCGACCTCGGCGACCAGCACGGGCCGTACCCAATGCACACCTCGCGCGGGAGGCGGCGTTCCGAATGGACTCTTGCGGATCGACAGCTTCTCGAGACGCGCGCCGATCTCGCGTAGTTGGCGCGCGTCGAATCCGGTGCCGACGCGTCCCATGTACGTGAGTTTGCCGTCTTCGTCGAACGCGCCGAGCAGCAATGCGCCGAAGCCGGTACGCGAACCGCCGGGTTCCGTGTATCCGCCGATGACGAGTTCTTCGTGCTGCGTGCACTTGGTCTTCAGCCAGCCGCGTCCGCGTCCCGCCCGATAGGGCGCGTCCGCAATCTTCGAAACGATGCCTTCGAGGCCGGTTGCGCACGCCTGGCGGAAGAACTCGGCGCCTTTGCCTTCGATGTGATCGGTGTATTTGACCGGGGTTTCGGCGTCGAATCGCGCCGCATCTAACAGTTCTTTTAGGACGCGCTTGCGTTCGAGCTGTGCGACGCCGGTGAGGTCGTAGCCCTCGAGATGCAGCACGTCGAACGCCTGATAGATCAACGGTGCGGTGTGCTGCGACGAAAGCGCTTCCTGCAGCATCCTGAAACTGGAGGCGCCATTCGAAGCAAGTGCGACGACCTCTCCATCGAGAACCGCTCTTTTGACGGGCAATTCGGCCATCGACGCAGCGATTTCCGGGAACCGCTTTGTCCAGTCCTTTCCGTTGCGGCTGAAGAGGCGCACCTTGCCGCCGTCGATCCGCGCGAGGATGCGGTACCCGTCGAACTTGATTTCGTGAATCCACTTGTTGCCTTCCGCCGGCTCGCCGACGAGCGTCGCGAGTTGCGGGGCAACGAACGCGGGAAACGCTGTTTGTTTTGCGGACCCCGCGATCCGCGAAGGGAGGGGAGATTTGGCGCGACGTGTGCGACGCGCGGCGCGCTTCGGCGGTGCTTCGCCTTCTCGCGTCCACGTGCGATCGCGCGCTTGTGCAATCTCGTTCATGGAACGGCCGGTTGCCACGCTCAGGTCCGATGGCTGCGCGATCTTCTCGCCCTGATCGTGTCGTTTGATGAGCAGCCAGTTCTTGCCATCGGCGTTTTTCCGGCCGCCCATCCGCACCAGCGTCCAGGCGCCTTTCAGCTTGTCGCCGTCGAGGACGAAATCGAGTTTGCCGCTGTCGAGATCCACACGTTCGTCGGATCGCCAGGTGCCGCGATCCCAGAGCATGACCGTGCCGCCGCCGTATTCGCCTTTTGGGATGACACC
>DATJGR010000041.1:0-22103 GCA_035494855.1 Pseudomonadales bacterium
GCGCCGGTTCGGGCCCTATTTGAGCGAGCGCCAGTGGGGGACGGTACGCGAGGACTACAGTGAGTACGGCGAGGCCTGGCGCTACTTTCCGCACGATCACGCGCGCAGCCGCGCGTACCGCTGGGGCGAAGACGGTCTCGCCGGCTTCAGCGACGCATCGCAACGGCTGTGTCTTTCGCTCGCGCTGTGGAACGGCAACGACCCGATCCTCAAAGAGCGGCTGTTCGGTCTGACGAACTCCGAGGGCAACCACGGCGAAGACGTCAAGGAGTTGTACTACTACCTCGACGCGGCGCCGAGCCACTCGTATTTGAAGATGCTCTACAAATACCCGCACGCGGCGTACCCATATGGCCACCTCAAGGACGAGAACCGGCAGCGCGGCATCAGCGCGCAGGAATACGAGATCGTCGACACCGGCCTGTTCGACGACGGCCGCTATTTCGACGTCGTCGTCGAATACGCGCAAGCCGAGCCCGGCGACGTACTCATGCAAATCAGTGTCACCAACCGCAGTGTCGATGCAGCGCTGCTCCACGTGTTACCGCAGATGTGGTTCCGCAACACCTGGAGCTGGAAGCGCAATTGCGACAAACCCGAAATCGCGTTGAGCAACAGCGGCGCGATCGAAGCGCGTCATCCGGAACTCGGACGGCTCCGCTGGCACGTCGACGGCAACCCGACGCTGCTCTTCACGGAGAACGAAACCAACGCGGGCCGATTGCATGGTTCGAACCAGCACGGCTTCTTCAAGGACGCGTTCCACGAATACGTGATCGGCGGCGCTCACCACACCGTCAATCCGAATCAGAACGGCACCAAGGTGGGCGCATGGCAGCAGTTCATGATTCCGGCCGGCGGAACGGTCACTGTCCGCACGCGCCTCACCAAGACCGTTGGCGCGCCGCCGTTCGAGACCTTCGATCACGTGATGACACAACGCCGTCGTGAATGCGACGACTACTACGCGTCCATCCAGGCCGACATCGACGACGCCGACGCGCGGCACGTGCAACGCCAGGCCTTTGCCGGCATGGTATGGAGCAAACAGTTCTACTACTTCGACATTCCGGAATGGCTGCATGGCGACGACGCACAACCGGCGCCGCCGCTGAACCGCACGCACGGCCGCAACTGGGAATGGCGGCACCTGAACAACGCCGACATCATCTCGATGCCGGACAAGTGGGAATACCCCTGGTACGCCGCGTGGGACCTAGCATTCCACTGCATCCCGTTTGCCCTCATCGATCCCGAATTCGCGAAGAACCAGCTCGTGCTGCTGACGCGAGAGTGGTTCATGCACCCGAACGGCCAGATGCCCGCATACGAATGGGCATTCGGCGACGTCAATCCGCCGGTACACGCGTGGGCGACGTGGCGCGTCTATCAGATCGACCGCAAACAGAACGGCGGCGTCGGCGACCACGACTTCCTCGAGCGCGTGTTCCACAAGCTGATGCTGAATTTCACGTGGTGGGTGAACCGCAAGGACGCCGAAGGTCTCAACGTCTTTCAGGGCGGCTTCCTCGGGCTGGACAACATCGGCGTGTTCGACCGCAGCGCGATGTTACCGACCGGCGGCCACATCGACCAATCCGACGGCACCAGCTGGATGGCGATGTACGCACTGAACCTGATGCGGATGGCGCTCGAGCTGTCGACGCGCAACCCGGTGTATCAGGACATCGCGACAAAGTTCTTCGAGCACTTCCTGCACATCGCCGAAGCGATGAGCAACATCGGCGATCACGAAATGGGTTTGTGGGACGACGAAGACAAGTTCTTCTACGACATCCTGCACCTGCCCAACGGTCGTATGGTGCCGCTCAAAGTGCGCTCGATGGTCGGCCTGATTCCGCTGTTCGCGGTCGAAACGCTGGAACCTGAGCTGCTCGCTGAAGTACCCGAGTTCGCGCGTCGACTCGAATGGTTCCTGAAGTACCGCCCCGACCTCGCGGCACTGGTATCCCGTTGGGAATCACCGGGCCGCGGTCATCGGCGCCTCCTATCGCTACTTCGTGGACACCGCATGAAGCGCGTGCTGAAGCGGATGCTCGACGAAACGGAATTCCTGTCGGACTACGGCATCCGTGCGCTGTCGCGCTACCACCAGGACAACCCGTACCAGTTCCGGCTCGACGGCATCGACATGGGCGTTGGGTACCGGCCGGCGGAATCGGACACCGGTGTTTTCGGCGGCAACTCGAACTGGCGCGGACCGATCTGGTTCCCGGTGAACTTCCTGATCATCGAATCGCTACAGAAGTTCCATCACTACTACGGCGACGACTTCACGGTGGAGTGTCCCACCGGTTCCGGCCGGATGTGCACGATCGCCGAGATCGCCGACGAACTGTCGCGCCGATTGACGCGGATCTTCCTGAAGGACGAAAGCGGCAAACGTCCGGTGTTCGCCCACCACCCGCTGCTGCAGAACGATCCGCAGTTCAGCGATCACGTGCTGTTCTACGAATACTTCCACGGCGACACCGGCCGCGGCGTCGGTGCATCGCACCAGACGGGCTGGACCGGTCTCGTCGCCAAACTGCTCAAACCCCGTTCGTCACAGGAGTCACACCATGGATAGTTACTACGCGAAAGAACACCTGCCGAAGCCGTTCATGCCCAGGTGCCCCACACAGAAGTCGTTGGTGGGACAAAAGGCGATCGTTACCGGCGCAAGTTCCGGAATAGGTCGAGCGGTCGCGCTCGCGCTAGGCGACGCCGGCGCCGACGTGGTCGTCAACTACGTCTCCGGCGAGAAGATGGCGCACGAGGTCGTCGAACAACTGCGCGGCTACGGCGTGAATGCCTATGCGCACCAGGCCGACGTGTCGAACGAAGCGCAGGTGCAGGCGATGTTCGATCGGCTGAAGCAGGAGTTCGGAACGGTCGACATCCTCGTCAACAACGCAGGTCTGCAGCAGGACGCGCCGTTCGAAGACCTCACGCTCGCGCAGTGGAACAAAGTGATCGGCGTGAATCTCACCGGCCAGTTCCTGTGCTCGCGCGAAGCGATCCGCGAATTCAAGCGCCGCGGCGTGGTGCCGGAAGTGTCGTGCGCCGCCGGCAAGATCATCTGCATCAGCTCCGTGCACGAAGTCATTCCGTGGGCCGGCCACGTCAACTACGCGGCGTCGAAGGGCGGCGTGATGCTGATGATGAAGAGCCTCGCGCAGGAAGTGGCGCCGCATCGCATCCGCGTCAACAGCATCTCGCCCGGCGCGATCCGCACGCCGATCAACATGAAAGCGTGGGACACGGTCGAGGCCTACAACGATCTGATGACGCTGATTCCTTACAAGCGCATCGGCGATCCGGACGAAATCGGCCGCGCTGCCGCCTGGATGGCTTCCGACTACGCCGACTACATCACCGGCACCAGCCTGATGGTGGACGGCGGTATGACGCTGTACCCCGGCTTCGACACGGGAGGCTGACGCGATGGCCGCGATGTCGATGTCCCGCGCGCTGCACAGCCACTGGCCCGAGTACCTGATCGAAGGCGCCCTGCTCGGCCTGTTCATGATCTCGGCAGCGGTCATGTCGGTGCTGTTCGCGCATCCCGAGTCGCCGGTCGCTCATGCGATCGGCGACTCCGACCTCGCGCGCGCCGGCATCGGCATCGCGATGGGTCTGACCAACGTTGCGCTGATCTACTCGCGCTGGGGCAAACAGTCCGGCGCGCACATGAACCCGGCCGTGACGTTGACGTTCCTGCGGCTCGGCAAGGTCGCGCGACACGATGCGCTGTTCTACGTCGTCGCGCAGTTCATTGGTGGCACGCTCGGCGTCTGCATCGGCATCGCACTGCTCGGGTCGCTTTTTACGCAGCCGCCGGTGATGTACGCGGCGACGTTGCCCGGGGGAGATGCGTGGCTGGCGCTGGCGGCCGAGTTCGGCATCTCGATGCTGATGATGACGACGATCCTCGTCGTCTCCAACAACACCACGCTGGCGCCATTCACGGGCATCTTCGGCGGCGTGCTAGTCGCGCTGTTCATCGCGTTCGAAGCGCCGCTGTCCGGCATGAGCATGAACCCGGCGCGCAGCTTCGCCTCGGCTGCGCCCGCGCAGGTGTGGCAGCACTTCTGGATCTACATCGTCGGTCCCCTCGCCGGCATGTTCGCCGCGAGCGAGCTGTACCTGCGCCTGTTCGGCCGCGCTCGTATCAAGTGCGCGAAATGGCAGCACCCCGACGACGTCCGTTGCATTCACTGCGGCCACGAGCCGCGCACCGTCCCGATCACCGTGGCGCACGCGCCGTAAGGAGAATCGTCATGTCCAGTGCGTTCGATGTCATCGTCGTCGGCTCCGGCGCCGGCGGCGCGGCCGCCGCGAGTCAACTCGCGAGCGTAGGTGTCCGCGTACTGCTGCTCGAAAAAGGCAAACGCCTGCCGATGGACGGCAGCACGCTCGACGTCCGCAAGGTCGTCCACGACGGCCGGTTCAAAAGCCGCGAAGTGTGGCGCGACGGGCGCGGACGCGCGCTGGTGCCGGAGGAATACTTCAACCTCGGCGGCAAGACGAAGTGGTACGGCGCCGCGCTGTTCCGTTTCGGCCGCCACGAATTCGCCGCGGACGCGCACCACCAGGCTCTCGGCTGGCCGATCTCGTACGACGATTACGCGCCGTACTACGAACGCGCCGAACGACGGCTCGACGTGAAGACGTTCGACTGCGAAGCGGACCTCGCCGACATCCTCGACCGCGTCGAACGCCGTTCGCAGTGGCAGCACGCGCCGATGCCGATGGGGCTTGCCCGCACGATCCGCCTCAATTCGATCGAAGCGCGGCACTTCGACGGCTTCGCATCGATCAAGCGGCTGAAGTCCGACGCCGAGACGGCGTTTCTGTCGAACGCCGAGCGACTGACGATCCGCACTGACGCCAACGTCGTTGATCTGGTCGGCGCGCGCGACGATGCACGGCAGATCGTCGGCGTGCGTCTGGCCGACGGCGAAACGTTGCTCGCGAATCACGTCGTGCTGGCTGCGGGCGCACTCCATTCGCCGCGGCTGCTCGCACGCCATCTTCGCGCAGCGAAACTCGATTCGTCGTTGCCGGCGGCCGCGACGGTCGGCCGCAATCTGAAGCTGCATCTGCTGACGGCGGTGCTCGCGTTCTCCACGTCGCGCAAAACAGATCTGATCCGAAAGACCACGGTGCTGACCCACCCGGCCGTGCCGCACAGCAGCGTGCAGCCGTTGGGCTTCGACGGCGAAATGCTCGGCACGCTGATTCCGGGCTTCGTACCGCGCAAGATCGCCGACGCGCTGGGGCAACGCGCGTATGGTTTCTTCCTGCAGACCGAGGACGGCTCGCACGCGGACAACCGCGTAGAACCCGGTGTGGACGGCGCGCCGTCGCGCTTCGACTACGACGCAGCGCGCACGCCGGCCGCGTTGAGCGAGCACCGTCGTCTCGTGCGCAACTTCGTCGCGTCGCTGATGCGCGCGGGCTATCCGGCCGCGAGCAAACGCATCGGACGAGGCGGCACCGCGCATGCGTGCGGCACGTTGGTCACCGGCAGTGATCCGCATCGTTCCGTGGTCGATCCGAGCGGACGCGTTCACGGCATGCAAGGTCTCTACGTCGCTGACGGCAGCGTCCTGCCGCGATCGAGCCGGGTCAACCCGTCGTTGACGATCTACGCATGGGGCCTTCGTCTGGCCGAGCTGCTTGCAGCTTCGATCCACGCAAACGGTCGCTCGGCAGCGGTTGGCACGGAGGCCGAACATGAAGCTGCGCACTGACGCTGCACTGTTCGCGCTGCTCGCGTGCTTCGCGGCCTGCGTCGCCGCGGCGGCACCGTCCGTCACGTCGACCGACTCGGTCGACATTCCTGTCGGCGACCTCGAACGATCCGTAGACTTCTATACCCAAGTTCTTGATTTTAAAAAGATCGAGCAGACCGAAATATCAGGCGCCGACTATGAACGTCTGTTCGGCGTATTCGGCGTGCGCGTGCGGATCGCGCGGCTGCAGCTGGGCGACGAGTTCATCGAACTGATGAACTTCGTCGTGCCGGACGGCCGGCCAATTCCGGTCGATTCGCACAGCAACGACCTGTGGTTCCAGCATGTGGCGATCATCGTGCGCGACATGGACACCGCGTATCGACGCTTGCGCGACAACAAGGTGCGCTACGCGTCGACCGAACCACAGACTCTGCCTGACTGGAACCCGAACGCCGGCGGCATCAAGGCGTTCTACTTCCGCGACCCGGACGGCAACCATCTCGAGATCCTGCAGTTCCCGACGGGCAAAGGTGCCGAAAAGTGGCATCGCGCGGGCAACGACCTGTTCATGGGCATCGACCACACCGCGATCGCCGTCGCCGACACCGACGCGAGCATCCGCTTCTACCGCAATGCGCTCGGCATGAAGGTGGTCGGCGCGTCGGACAACTACGGCACCGAGCAGGAGCATCTGAACAACGTCTTCGGCGCGCATCTGCGAATCACGGCACTGCGATCGAGCGGCGGCCCAGGAGTCGAACTGCTCGAGTACCTGACGCCGCGCACCGGCCGGTCGATCCCCGTCGACTCGACCGCGGTCGATCGCTGGTACTGGCAGATCAACATGACGAGCCCCTCCGTGGCCGCGTTGGGGAAGGCCGTCGTCGATGACGGCTATCGAAGCGTATCGACGGGCGTGACCGCACTCGATCCCGCGCTTTTCGGCACAACCGACGGCTTCATCGTCCGCGATCCCGATGGCCACGCGGTGCAGCTCATCGGACACACCCCTCTTCCACCCGGACGCCAGCCATGAACGAACACAGTGAACAACGCAACATCGTCATCGTCGGCGGTGGTTTCGCCGGCATCGAACTCGCGCGCCGTCTCGAACGGCGCCTGCCCGCCTGCTGGCAGACGACGCTGCTGAGCCAGGACAACTTCGTCACCTACAACCCGCTGCTGCCGGAGGTGGTCGGCGCCTCGGTGCTGCCTGGCCACGTCGTTGCGCCGCTGCGGCAGATGGTCAAACGCGCGCGCGTGAGGATGGTCACCGTCAGCGAGATCGATCTGGCGGATAAGACCGTCTCGTATCTCGGCGAAGGCGCCGGCGTGATGCACTACGACCAGCTCGTACTCGCGTGCGGACAGCAGGCAAATCTGTCGATCGTCAAAGGTCTGGCGCGCTACGCACTGCCGCTGAAGACGCTGGGCGATGCACTGTTCCTGCGCAACCGCGTGGTATCGCGACTGGAACACGCCGAGCTGCAACCGAATGCGGAACTGCGACGCTGGCTGCTGACGTTCGTGGTCATCGGCGGCGGCTTCAGCGGCGTCGAAGTGGCCGGTGAACTCGTCGACTTCCTGCGCGCCAGCATCCGCTTCTACCCCAACATCCGTATGGAAGACATCAAGGTGGTGCTGGTGCACGGCACCGACCGGTTGCTGCCCGAACTGACGGCGTCGCTCAGCGACTACGCGCTGCGTCAGATGCAGATGGACGGCCTGGACATCCGCCTGCACGCACGCGTCGTCAACATCGACGACGGCGGCGTCGAACTCGGTGACGGCATGCGCATCCGTGCCGGCACCGTGGTCTGCACCATCGGCACGAAAGCCAACGCGCTACTGAACGACATCGGATTGCCGATGGAGCGCGGCCGCATCGCCACCGCGGCGGACATGTCGGTGCCGCAATTTCCCGGCGTATGGGCGATCGGCGACTGCGCCGCGGTGCCGAATGCGTACGACCAGCGTACCGCGCCACCAACCGCGCAGTTCGCCGTTCGGCAGGCGCGCCAGGTGGCCGCCAATATCTGCGCAAAGCTGCGCGACGAACCGACGAAGCCGTTTTCGTATCGGCCGATGGGGCAACTGTCGTCGGTCGGCCACAATCGCGCCGTCGCCGAACTGTTCGGGCTGCGCGTGTCCGGATTCGTCGCGTGGCTGATTTGGCGCGGCGTCTATCTCCTGAAAGTGCCGACACTCGCGCGGAAGGTGCGGCTGTTTCTGGAATGGAACTGGGCGATGTTCTTTCCGCCCGACCTTTCGCACTTCAGCTACCGGCTGACCCCGCGGCACGTGACAGCTGCGTCGGCTGCCGGACGCGCTGTGGCGAAAACCGCAGCACACTCGGGTGCTACAGCGAGGTGACGCGCAGTGGAACAGCAACAAGGCGGACGACTCAATCGGACGATGGCCGATCAGATCGAGAATGGACTCGCCTTCGGGCGGTCCCGCTCCGCGTCGACGAACGCGGCCTCGATGTCTCGAACTCACGCGGGTGTTCGCAATCGATCTGAAATCCTATTGCGACGTTGCTCGACAAGCGGTACCGGCGGAATCTTGCGCCGACGGAAACGCCAATAACGGTAGGCCAGCAGGAAGGCCACGATCGCCACGTAAATCAGCGGCTCGGTCACGTCTTTTTTTACGAGCCAGTAAAAGTGCCACACACCCAACACCGCGATGATGTAGATCAGGCGGTGCAATTTTTTCCAGTGCCTACCGAGACGGAGCATCATCCGATTGGTAGAAGTGATCGCGAGCGGGATCAGCAGCAAGAGCGCAGCAAAGCCAATCGTGATGAATGGGCGCTTGCCAATATCTTCAAGAATGCCCTGCCAGTACAGGCCTTGATCGATTGCGAGCCACGCGATGAAGTGCATCAGCACGTAGGCGAAACTGTATAGGCCCAGGATGCGTCGGAAACTGACCAACCACGGTTTGCCAAGCATGAGTCGCAGCGGCGTGATGGCCAATGTAGCCACCAGGAAACGCAGTCCCCATTGACCAAGCTCATGCAACACCTTGGCAATGGGGTCGGCTCCCAACGACACGCCTGCGAAACCGCTGGAGCCTGCGATCAGATGTAGCAGCGGCAGCAGACAGAGAACGTGGAGTATGGGTTTGAAAACCCAGCGTCTGATTTGCGTGGAATGCATCGGCTGAGTCGCTCAAAAGTACTTTCTTAGGTCCATGCCTTCGTACAGACCGGCTACTTGCTCTTGATAGCCGTTGAACAGCAAAGTGGGCTGACGCGAATTGAACAGACCACCACTTGAACCAACGCGCCGTTCACGCGCCTGGCTCCAGCGTGGATGATCTACGTTCGGATTTACGTTGGCATAGAAGCCGTATTCGCGTGGCGCCACATTGCTCCATGTGGAAGATGGCTGCTTCTCGACGAATTTGATCTCAACGATCGATTTGATGCTCTTGAAGCCATATTTCCATGGTGTGACCAGACGCAGCGGCGCGCCGTTCTGACTGGGTAGCGTGCGGCCATACAAACCGACCGCCATCAGCGAGAGAGGGTGCATCGCCTCATCGATGCGTAGACCTTCGACATAGGGCCAATCCAGAATCGCGCGGCGCTGGCCCGGCATTTCGCTGGGCCGCACGATGGTTTTGAACGCAACATACTTGGCATTGGCGTTGGGTTTGAAGCGAGCAAGCAGATCCTTGAGCGGAAAGCCGACCCAGGGGATGACCATCGACCAGGCTTCCACGCACCGGAATCGATAGATGCGCTCTTCGAGCGGATGCGGCGCCAGGAGATCTTCCAGCGTGAAAGTTCCCTTCACTTCGCACTCGCCACCCACCGTCACAGTCCAGGGTGACTGTTTGAAACCAGCTGAATTCTGCGATGGATCTTCCTTGCCCGTACCAAACTCGTAAAAGTTGTTGTAGGTCGTGATGTCCTGGTACGTGTTCGGTGCCTCATCTACGCTGAAATGCGCTTCCCGCGCGTAGTTGAGACCTGGCGACGCCGCGTGGGCACCCTCCGGCAACCCAAGTCTGACGACGAGACCCGCTGCCACGGCGGCCTTCAGCAAGTCGCGCCGATTCAGGAACACCGATTCCGGCGTGATTTCCGAGGGCCGAATGCCAGCGGCGTCTTCTGGTTTGCTGCGACGAATCAACATAGCGGCACCTTTTAGCAATGCGTTCTGTCTGGATATTCGTAGAACGAACGTAGCCGGTTACAGTTCGAACGCATGACGAAGCGAAAGGGAGGTTCACGAGCCGGTCATCACCGGGTGAATCGAACAGACGTAGTAGGAGGTGCTGCTAAACGATTCTTTCCATTCAGCCCGACCTTGTTGTCCGGGCCGACGCAAGGCTCGACGCTCTGCAGCGTGGGTGATGGACGCTATCCGCCGCCTTCTACGTAATACGTCTGAATCGCGTCCACCTTTCCCTTTACATAAGCCAGCGGCATGGGCCGCAATCGAAACCGCGAATCCAGAGCGCCCCGTATTTCTTCAGTGATCAAGACATCGACTCCATGCTTGCGGGTCAGTCCTTCCACCCGAGACGCCACATTGATCGCGTCACCGGTTACGCTGAACTTGCTCAATTCACCCGCGCCCATCACTCCACAGACAACCTCTCCGCTGTGTATGCCGATTCCGAATTTCAGTTCGGGAAGGTTCTGCGAGCGAAGCTGTGTGTTGTAGCTCTCCAAGGCGGCTCGCATCGCCAGTGCGGCAATTACCGAGTCCCTACCCTGCCAGGGATTAGGTTCATGCGCGCCGAACAAAGCCAGCAAACCATCGCCAACCAGTTCGGTGAGGTGCCCATTGTGAGCAACGATTGCTTTGCTCATTCGCTGGAAGTAGCCATTCAATATGGTGATCGTTACCGTTGGATCGAGGCGATCGCACAACTCGGTAAAGCCGCGCAAGTCGGCGAACAGCATGGTGGCCTGACGACGGTGCGCCATGTAGGTTCCACGCTCATCGGTCAATCGCTCTACCACGTCGCCCGGGACAAAACTCTCAAACTGACGCTGTAGTTGCTCGAGCTTTTGATTCGACGCCGCAAGCACGCGCTCGAGTTGGCGTGCACGCCGTAAGAGGATCAATACGCCCGCGACCAGCGTGGTAAGCACCACCAGGGTCACAACGTTCCATGTGGTCAAATGTTCACTCCAGCAACATTGCCAGACGGACCATCGCATTTGCGAGCGCCGCGATGCCGATGGCCTCCAGCGCAGCGGAATCCCCGATTTCTGCCGTTAGCGCGCGCGTCTGCTCTTGTATCGCAAACGATTGGTAGTGGACGGTAGCGCGCGCCCACGGCAACAAGCGGGATTCACTCGAAGGAAGGCGCGCCGAATCCAGTGTCGCAAGCGCAGCTTCGACTTCCGACGCATCGAAATTCTCCTGAGCGAGCATCTTTCGCGCTGCGGCCTCGCTGTGCCTGCAGACAAGCGCACGCGCCACCACCGCGAACATGAGTGCCTTACTCGCTCGCGACAACACGGTGGGCGCGAACGCTCCATCCAGCGCAACCTTCATCACAGTCGCTGCTGGCAATCCGGAGAGCGTTACAACCACCTCCCCGAATGCACCGCTCCGCAATGTCTCGACATCGAGAACGGGTGTTGGGCGCGCCCGTGTGGTCGTCGCCGCGCGTACCAACGGTCCGACGAGACCCAGCAGGCGTCCAATGAAGCCGTTGGCTACGCGTTCGAAGCCAAGCTCCGGCGGACACGCGGTCAGAACGCCGATTCGGTTGTAGAAGCATCCGCACGCAATGACGAATGCAATTTCATTGACGGTCAATGCGGAATATCCGAGCCGTATCAACTTATCGCGTTCTTCCCTGGCGGGGCGCGGCCGAGACCGCGCCAGATTGCGGCAGAATGCGATGAAAGCCCGCTCCTTGTCGTCGAGCTCGGCGACATGAGCGTCGCGTTCAATCCGGCTGATAAACGATTCCGAATAACCGAGGATCTTCATGAAAGCGCGGTTCGCACCGTAGCAGTAGCGACAGGAATTCTCTTGCGCAGTCACCAGCGACCCGATGTTGAACAGCCGTTGCGAAATGTGGCTGGGGCGGTAACAGGAAAGCGCAACACAGGCTTCCCGGAGCCATTTGTTCGGGGCAACGCGTCGGTCAATTTCACCCACGCGACCTGCGCGGCGCTTGACTTCCGCCTCCCAGGCAAGGTCGGTGATCGGTTGCAGGATGGGCTCACCCCATTGGATCTCGTTGAGCAGTTGGCTCATTTGAGGACCCTCAAACGCGATAGCAAATGGTGCCACTTTTGGGCCGCGCCGGGGCCCACCATCACTGACCCCGGGTCAATATCGGCTGGGCTCTGTAAAGGTCCGCGAACTGCAGCTGTAGCTGCGCGACCTTGGGCGCATCGTTGTACACAATGTAGGCGTTGTTGGGGTGTAGCGTCGCGTAGTCCTGATGGTATGCCTCGGCAGGATAGAAGGCGCTCAATGCCGATACGCGGGTGACGATCTCCGATCGGAACACCTTCGCAGCATCCAGTTGGGCGATGTAGGCTTCGGCGACGCGCTTCTGATCGGCGCTCGTGGTGAAAATCGCCGAGCGGTACTGCGTGCCGCGATCGGGTCCCTGACGGTTCAACTGAGTGGGATCATGGGCGACCGAGAAGAACACCATCAACAGCCGACCATAGGAGATCTGCGCGGGATCGAATGTCACTTCCACGGACTCCGCGTGGCCGGTCGTACCGGAGCTGACCGTTTCGTACTGCGCGTCGCTCGCACGGCCACCGGCGTATCCGGAGACAGCCGAACGTACGCCTTTGACGTGCTGGAATACCGCCTGCACGCCCCAGAAGCAGCCGCCGGAGAACACCGCGGTCTGCAGCTGCGACGAATCATCGGGGGCAATATCCACCGCTGGCGGCGGGAGAACGATCGTTTCGCTCGAAGCCTGCGAGCTGACTCCAATCGCAAGCAGCCCGGGCACGAACGCCAGCGCGGCGATCGCGTCGCGAGCCGCTTTGGACGCCGGGAACAGTTTCAGCAATCCCATCACCGCTCTCCTGCATTTGGACGAAGATGCACCTGCGCTCAGTCGGCTTGTGGCCATGGCCGGTCATGCGGCCTGGCCTCGGGGGATAATTCGTTGCCGAACGGTCTGCGGTTACGCGACAGCGACAAAATGCCGAGCCGATCGGATGAGTGGAGCAGACCGCATTTCGGTTTGGCGGCCTGCAGCAGGACGGGCACAATTCTCCAATGACGCCCGTCTCGCCCTCCGGTGTAACCGGCTCCGCCTCCGCGGCGAACTTCTCAGATGAAGTCTTCGCCGAGCGCGAGGAACGTTTGCACGCGCTGATGTTGCAGGCGCAGGCGGGCGACGAAGCCGCCTACCGCGTGTTGCTGACGGAACTGAGCGACCGCCTTCGCGCGTATTACCGGCGGCGGCTGACGACCATGGCGGGCGATGCGGAGGATCTCGTGCAGGAAACGCTGCTGGCCATCCACAATCAACGCCACACGTATGATCGCTCGCGCCCGCTCACGACCTGGTGCTATGCCATCGCGCGCTACAAGCTCGTCGATTTTCTGCGACGGCGCGGCCGTCGCGAGGGATTAACCGACCCCATCGACGATGACTTCAGCCAGGCGCTGTCTGCAGACGAATCCGATGTGACGGACTCGCGTCGGGATCTGCAGCAACTGCTCGACGCTTTACCCGAGCGTCAGCGCCTGTCGGTGGTTCACGTGAAGATCGAAGGCCGATCTGTCGCTGAAACGGCGACTCTTACGGGCATGTCCGAATCAGCCATCAAAGTGAACGTGCATCGTGCGTTGAAGGCCCTGGCAGCAAAGGTCCGAGGATCGAAATGAAGACCGACGCACTCATCGATCTTCTTGCGACGGGCGCAGGTCCGGCGCCGCGCTATGCCGTTGCGCGACGCTTCGGCACCGCGGTTGCGTTCGGCGCGACGGGCGGCTTCGCACTTTTGCTCTTTACGCTGGGCATCAACCCCGCGATACGAGACTTTCTGGCGTTGCCGGCGTTCTGGACCAAGATGACGTTCGCTGCAGTGCTGACCCTTGCGGGCTTCGTCGCCTCGTTGCGGCTGGCGCGACCGGGTGTGGCCGTTGGGAACGTCAAGTGGCTTGCGGCCGCAGCGATGGCGGCGCTGTGGGCGCTCGCGCTGATCGTGCTGGCGGACGCGGACCCGGGTACGCGCGTTCAACTTGTCCTGGGCAACAGCTGGAGCGTATGCCCCTTCCGAATTGCGCTGTTGTCTGTACCCATGTTCGCCGCGAGCTTCTGGGCAATGCGCGGACTCGCCCCCACGAACCAGACTCTCGCGGGCGCCGCGCTGGGTGTGTTCTCCGGCGCGCTCGGCGCGTCCATCTACGGTCTGCACTGCCCCGAACTGGCGCCGCCGTTTCTGGCGGTCTGGTACGTGCTGGGGATCCTGATCCCCACCGTCATCGGGTCGGCGCTCGGGAAATCGCTGCTGCGCTGGTAGCCGGCCGTGCCCCAATGTAGGCAGACGGGCGAGGCGATCAGCGCAGCGCCTGCTGCGCATATGCAAGCACGCCGTCAGCATCCACGCGCGTCGTGTAGCCCTCGACGAAAACCTTGCCGACGATTTTCCGCTCGCGGTTCACGACGAAAACGCCTGGATACGGAATGCCGTAGGCCGAATCACCGGGCTTATAGTCCGAGTTCAGAATGCCGAGATTGCGCACCGACGTGGCGTCGATATCCGACAGCAGCGGATATGCGATGGAAAAGCGCTCGACGAATTTGCGCTGCAATGCTGGGCTGTCGTAGGTCATCGCGACGACGCCGATTCCAGCCGATCGGAACTGCTCCAGGTGACCTTGCAACTGCACGAGTTGCTTAATGCAATAGGGTCACCAGTCGACCGAGCGATTGACGTAGATCACCACTCCGCGCGCGCCCATGAATTCACCGATGTCGATCACTTCACGATCCGCGTAGCGCGCATGGATCGGCGGGAATACCTGCCCCACGACTACACCGGGATCGTACGCATCCGTGTCGCGCGCAACGAACATGTGTGCGGTCATTCGATCCGCCACGGCGTCCATGAGCGGCGCGCGAAACGCGTAGATCCCAATTCCTGCAACGACCAGCAACGCAGCGATGCCGAGCAGAATCTTCTTCATGGTTGATCCTCCGTTGTTTGAACATTCGATTGCCGAAGCGAACTCGCAACCAGCGCCACGGTCCTAAGAGCAACCCGCTCGAGAGCCTGGACGAACCATGATCATCGCATCATTCCGCAAGTGCTTCACGCCGCGCTTGAATGCGCTCGTTGGCGTGGCGCTGCTCCTCGCGTCTGGTTTGGCCCGCAGCGAGACGGTCTTCGAGAGCCCGAACGAAGCCGTACGACTGATCCAGCTGTTCACGTCCGAGGGCTGCAACAGCTGTCCGCCCGCGGACGCGTGGTTATCGAGTCTGCGCACGTCCGACGGTTTGTGGTCGCGCTACGTTCCGGTGGCGTTTCACGTGACGTATTGGGACTCGCTCGGCTGGCGCGACCGCTTCGGCCAGCAGGCGTTTGACTCGCTGCACGAGACGACCGCCGCGCGTGCGAACGCGCCGGTGTATACGCCAGGTGTGTTCGTCGCTGGCAAGGAATGGCGTTCATGGCGGCGCGCCCCCTTGGCGATCGACGGCGCAAACGACGGCGTCGCCGGTGTGCTCAGGGTGGATCTGGGTGATGCGATCGCCGACGTGACATTCGACAGCCCCGGGACGTTCACGCAATTGAACGTCGACCTGGCATGGCTGCAAGCAGGTCAGACTACGCAGGTGCGCCGCGGCGAGAACGCCGGCAAAAGCCTGCATCACGAGTTCGTCGCGCGCGCCATGCGTTCGACTCCGATGGAGATGACCGGGCACGTCTGGCGCGCCTCAGTTCCGGCGTCGGCGGCAGACAGAAACGCGTCTCAGGCGATCGCGGTCTGGGTCGTCGACAGCGCCGGCCAGCCCGTCCAGGCGACCGGCGGCTGGTTGCCGAACGGCGGCCGCGACGCTGATGTTCGGTGAATGTCCGAAAGCAATTGCGTGGCCGATGTAACCGAACGCGTCGCCTCAGCGAACTCCATTCGCAGGTCGTGAAACTCACGTTGCCTGAATCAAATTGACCCAATCTCCAAAGGAGTTCGCTATGAATCGATCTTATGTCGCTGCGGCACTGACTGTTGCCGCGTTGTGCGCGGGTGTGGCACGCGCCGCGGAGGACGCCATGGCGTCCGATGGGAAAGCCATGGAAAAGTGTTACGGCGTAGCGCTCGCCGGCAAGAACGACTGCAAGGCCGGTGCGGGGACGACGTGTGCTGGAACCGCGAAGACGGATTACCAGGGCAATGCCTGGAAAAATGTCCCGGCCGGCACCTGCACGACGATCAAGACCCCCAAAGGAATGGGATCGTTGACGCCGGCGAAGAGCTAGGCCGATGCCGGACGTCGGTCGTGTTCTGGACGCGCGCGTCGCGGATCGCTGCGCGCCGACGGCCGGCCTGGGCTTGAGGTCGCCCCATTATGCCGACGCCGCGGCCGCTGCGGCGCCGGGATTATGGTTCGAAGTGCACTCCGAAAACTACATGGTGGACGGTGGACCGCGCCTGGCATGGCTCGAAACCATCCGGGCGCGTCATCCACTGTCGCTGCACGGCGTCGGTATGTCCCTCGGCGCAGACGAGGCGCCCGACCCCGATCATCTCGCGCGCCTCAATCGACTCGTTTGGCGCTTCGAGCCGTTCGCAGTGTCCGAGCATCTTGCATGGTCTACCTGGAACGGCGCTTACCATCCGGATCTGCTACCGATCCCGCGTTCCGGCGAGGCGTTACAGCGCGTCGCCGACAACGTTCAGCGGACGCAGGACGCGATCCAACGCACGATTCTGGTCGAAAATCCGTCGCACTATCTGAAGATGGCCGACCAGCACCAGTACGGTGAAATCGAGTTTCTGGTCGAGCTGTGCAGACGCACCGGTTGCGGGTTGCTGCTCGACGTCAACAACGTCTACGTCAGCGCGAACAACCTCGGCTTCGATGCAGATGCGTACATCGACGCATTTCCGGGTCAGTACGTCGCCGAAGTGCATCTCGCCGGCCATTCGGCCGATCCGCGCCTGGGTGACGCTTTGCTGATCGACTCTCACGACGCGCCCGTCTGCGCAGCCGTCTGGCATCTCTACGCGCGGCTCGTTGCGCGGATCGGCCCACGGCCCACGCTCATCGAGCGCGACGACGAACTGCCGGCATTCGACGTGCTGCTCGCAGAACGCAATCGCGCCGACTCTCTGCTGCGCGCGCTGGCAAAATGTCGGTGACCCAATCGCTGCGCGGCTTCCAGGAAGCGTTTGCGCATGCGCTGCAGGACGGAGGCGCGCACGATACGAAGCTGACTGCGCCGACGGCCCAACCGGGATTTCTCGTCTATCGAAACACCGTGATGAAGGGCTGTATCGATGCGCTGGTCGCCAACTATCCCGCCGTGGCGCGGCTGGTGGGTGACGTATGGTTTCGCGCGGCCGCTGCAGCGTTCGTTCGACAAGGCCCGCCGCAACACCCGATGCTCGTCGATTACGGCGCCGCTTTCCCGGATTTTCTGCGGACGTTCGAGCCCGCCGCCGAATTGCCGTATCTACCGGACGTCGCGCTGCTAGATCGCTATTGGACGGAGGCATACATTGCCGCCGATCAGACTCCGCTCGCCGCGCGGACCATCGCAGAATGCGCGCCCCACGTGCTTGCAAGTACGATGCTGGTCCCCCACGCGTCCGCGCGGTGGAGATGGTTCCCGGATCAGCCGATCCAGGCGTTGTGGCGGTGCAATCGCGAAGAGGCAAACACGGACGGACTTCAAACGCTCGTCTGGCGCAGCGAAGGTGCTCTGGTGGTCAGACCTTACGCAACCGTCGAGGCGATCGAACTGTCGGCCGGCGGCTGCGCGTTCATGGATGCCTGCGCCGCAGGCGCGCCATTGTCGGACGCGGGTCTGGCCGCGCTCGACGCGCAGCACGACATCGATCTGTCCACGTTGATTGCCCAACTGCTCCACGTTGGCGCGTTCGCGGAAATGCTCCAGTGACCAACGCCGTAATCCGCGCCTACAACCGCATCGCTCTGAAACTCGATGATCTCGTCAGCCACACGTTTCTCGCCGCGATTGCGCGCGTGTCGATCGCGGCATTGTTTCTGCAGAGTGGCCGGACGAAGGTCGACGGATGGCTGCACGTCTCCGACGGCGCCATCGAGCTGTTTCGCGACGAGTACAGACTGCCACTGCTGTCGCCCGAACTGGCCGCACACCTATCGGCGTATGCCGAACACCTGTTTCCGGTGCTGCTCGTGCTGGGTCTCGCCACGCGCCTGTCGGCACTCGCGTTGCTCGGCATGACGATGGTGATCGAGATCTTCGTCTACCCCGATGCATGGCCGACGCATCTGTCGTGGGCAGGCCTTCTGCTCTATCTGATCTCGCGCGGCGCGGGCTCGATGTCGATCGATCGCCTCGTCGGGATCAGATGAAACACACGCCGGGGGATGTTTTCCACCTGCCGGCCTCGAACGCTTCATAGGACATCTTCAAATGGCAATTACGCGTCGCAATCTCGTTACCGGTCTCGCGGCCGCGGGCGGGCTTTCCGTCGCCGTCGCTTCATCGCCTGCTCGTACTTCATCGGCCAGCAGATTCAAAGCCGTCGTGTTCGACGGTTTTCCAATCATCGATCCGCGGCCGGTCGCTGCGCTGGCCGAACAACTTTTTCCCGGCCAGGGCGCGCAGTTGAGCGAAAGCTGGCGGACTCGCCAGTTCGAGTATTGCTGGCTCAGAACGTTGTCGAACCGATACGCCGACTTCGGGCAGGTCACACGAGAAGCGCTGGTGTTCGCGGCGAAGTCGCTACGCCTCGATTTGAGCTCGAGCGCGCGCGACCGACTCGTGCACACGTACCTGGAGCTATCGGCGTGGCCCGACGTGTTGCCCGCATTGCAGTCACTGAAGAACGCAGGAACACGCTTGGCGTTTCTGTCGAATCTCACCGCGCAAATGCTCGATGCCGCAGTACGCAACGCGGCGTTGAACGGTTTCCTCGAGGCGCATCTCACCACCGATCGGGTTCGCGCCTTCAAACCCGATCCGCGCGCGTACCAGATGGCGCTTGCGGCATTTGATTGCACACGCGAGGAGATCCTGTTCGTCGCTTCGGCCGGTTGGGATGTCGCCGGTGCAAAATGGTTTGGATATCCGACCTTCTGGGTCAACCGGGCAGAACTACCATCCGAGGAACTCGGCATCCGCGCCGACGCACAGGGACGCGGTATGGCTGACCTCGTGCCGTTCGCGCTCGGGAGAGCGACCTAGCGTGTAATGAATCGACCCAATGCGCCGACTAATGCTCGCGATGAGAATCCCCATCGTGAATTTCAAACAAAACTTCGGAGAGAAACATCATGCATCGATCCAATCGCGCGCGCTGGCGGCGCGCTGTGGCTCTGGCCGTGATCGGCCCCCTCGCGCTGCTCAGCGTAACCGCGCATGCGGTGAAGACGAGCGGAGGCGAATTCAACACGCTGTACGCGGGACTCGGGATCAAGGGGTACGACCCGGTTGCCTATTTCACCGACGGCGCACCGATTCTCGGCCATGAGGAATTCACGTACGAATACGGCGGCGTGACGTGGCGATTTGCATCGCCGGCGCACCGCGACATGTTTGCCGGAAATCCTGCGAAGTACGCGCCGCAATACGGCGGCTTCTGTTCGTGGGGCGTCGGCGAAGCAAACCGACTGTTCGATGTCGACCCGGTCAACGGGTGGACCGTCTACGACGGCAAGCTCTACCTGAACTTCAATGCCGACATCAACACGACGTTCAACAAGAATCCTTCGGCGCTCATCTTGAAGGCCAACCACAACTGGCCCGCCCTCAATCAGTAACGACCTGACGCGAGCGCGCCCCACCAGGGCGCGCGCATCGCTGACGGCATCGGAGTGGCACGAATGCACGACATGGTCCCACGATCGATCGCCGATTCCGGCGAACTCGAAGCGCATCGCGCATACCTTCTGAAGGTTGCGCAGCTGCAACTGAAGGAGCCTTCGCTCGCCGAGGACGTCGTTCAGGACACGCTCGAAGCGGCGCTCCGCAACTTGCAAACCTTTCGCGGGAACGCGTCGAGACGGACGTGGCTGACCGGCATCCTGCGCCACAAGCTGGCCGATGCATTCCGGCTTGAGCGCAAACACGCCACGCCACTCGCCGCGCTGACCGTCCCGGAGCATCTGCGCAGCGTCGACGCGTCATTTGACTCCGATGGCGCATGGTCCAAGGCGCCGCTGCATTGGGACATGCCCGAAGAAGCGCAATTGCAAACGGAATTCCTCGCGGTGCTGCAGGATTGCCTCGGTAGTCTCCCGCCATTGATCGCCCGCGCATTCGTGTTGCGTGAAGTCATGGAGATGGACACTGCGGAGATCACCCAAGACCTGGCGGTCACGGCAAATCATCTCGGTGTCCTCATGTATCGCGCCCGCATGCTGCTGCGAACGTGTATCGAGACCGGGTGGCTCGACCATGACGGTGCAGCATGAGCGAAATACATTGTCCCAAGGCGACCCGACTGTTGTCGGACGCACAGGATCGCGCTCTATCGGAGCGCGAGCGGGACCAGCTGAACGGGCATCTGACGATTTGCCCCGCGTGCGCACGCTTCGCCGATCAATTGCGCTTGATCCGAACGCTGGTCAGACGATGGCGCGACATCGCTTGAACGCCGCGAGTCGCGGCGCCCTGGTCCATGATCGATGTACCAGAACGGCTCGGCGATCGAACTCAGGAGCGACTGCAACCGCGCGATCTCTGCCTCAGCCAACGCTGCCACCACCGGGCAGTTCAGGGCATTGATGTCGAGGACCTCCGCAAAGTCGCTGCACGAAAGAGCGCGGACGCGAGTCGTCATCCGTGCGCCACTCAACCGATCGCTTCGATCACGCGATCGAGCAAGGTTTTCCACGGTCGAGGCTCCAACGCGATTGCGCCGTAGCGCGCGCACTCTTCTCGCAGCCATCGACCAAAGAGCCAGCTCACGTGGGCGCGCTTGGCCTGCTCGCCGGCCACGGGCTCGCGTTGCGCAAAATTGCGCAAGATCTGGTTCTCGTCGGGTTCGTAAAGAAACACCCCAGCAACCGGACTTGCGATCGTTGGCAGCACCTCAGGCAGCACATAGTCGCCTTCGAGCACGATCGGCGTGTTCGTTTCCACGTGATTGGACACCACCGCCTGGATCGACGCAGACATCACGCGGCAAACGGCAATGTGCAATTCGACGATCCGTTCCGCGGACAGGTTCTGCGCATTCGCATCGGTATCCCACCGATGCAGCACCGGCTGCTGCGCGGGTGTCGTGATCTGCTTTGCCACGATGTGCAGATCGTCGATCTCGCAGATGCCGACATCGAAGCGCCGCGCCAGTGCGTAACTCACGCTGGTCTTGCCTACGCCGGACGGACCGCCGAGCAGCAGCACGCGCCACGGCAGTTCGTTCGGGTCGACTTCGCTCAATGCGGCCGCAGCAGACAGAGCAGATCGTATTCGAGTTCGCCGACGCGTCGGCCGCTCGCCGCCATCACGATGTTCGGCACGGAACCGTCGAGGTGCGCCTTCGCCTGCCCGGCGAGGCCGATCGCCCAGCGCAGTGTTCCGAGCACCTTCCACCAATGAAACCGCTCGGCGTCGAACGTTCCGCCTGCTGCCTCGTATGCCGCAACCATCGGTTTGCGGCCGGAGAAGCCGCCGAGTTCGTTCGCGTCTTCGCCGAAGCGCCACGTGCGCACGCATGGCCATGCGAGATCGGCCATCGGATCGCCGACGCTGGCGCCTTCCCAATCGAGCAGTGCTTCGAGACCGCGCTCCGACACGATCAGATTGCCGTTGCGCGCATCGCCGTGCACCAGCACGCAGCGCGCCGGTTTCGACGGACGACGCGCTTCGAGCCAGCGCATGCCGAGGCTGACGACAGGCGACGGTTGCAGCAGCCCGGCGACCTGTTCTTCGAGACGCGCCAGCGACGTTGCGGCTGGATCGTCGTCGATCGGCCGAACCAGATGCGGCGGAATGCGCTCGTTGGGAACGGCGTGAAGTTTCGCGAGCGCACCACCCAGTTTCGCTGCAACCGCATCGCCGTTGCGGCAGCGCGCGACGAGGCGCAATACGCGCCGCGGCACCGTTTCGCCGTCGATGCGCTGCGTGATGAAGAAGCCGCCGCCCAGGTAGCCCGGATCGTCGCTGTCGAGCACGACGTGCGCCACCGGCACACCGGCGGCTTCGGCGGTGCGAATGGTCTGCGCCTCGAGCACGAT
>DATJGR010000042.1:0-9446 GCA_035494855.1 Pseudomonadales bacterium
GCGCTGCTGCTCGAGCGCAGCCACTGCGCACGCCACTGCGAGATAGGTCTTGCCTGTCCCGGCCGGCCCGATGCCGAAATTCGCGTCGTGCTGCTGAATGGCGCGCACGTAGTTGGTCTGGTTCACTCCGCGCGGCTTGATTGTCTTGCGTCGCGTATGGATCAGCAAACCGCCGTCTTCGACCCCGCCCTGAATCAGTGCTTCGACCCCGGAGTCCTGCAGATATAGATGTATCGCCTCGGATTCGAGCGGCGTGCCGTCGACGATGTCTTCATAAAGTGCCTTCAGCAGCGCCTCGGACGCTTCGACCCGCTGCGCAGGACCCGACAGCTGAAATTCGTTGCCTCGGTTGCGGATGCGCACGCCCATGCGACGCTCGATGAACTTGAGGTTCTGATCGAACGGGCCACACAGGGAAGCGAGGCGGCGGGAGTCGTTGGGTTCGAGCGTTACGCTGGTGGTCAGCGCGACGACGCGATTGGGCTGGTCGGTCAAACTTGGATGGGGTTCGGCATAGGGCACGTAGCATTTATCGCCCGGCGCCGTGCTGTCAAATGAAGTTTCCGTTCACCGCGCCGCGCAGCGTGTTCGTCATCGCCTCGGTGATCGTGAGGTCGACGAATTCGCCCTGCATCGCGGGCCGGCCGCCGGTGAAATTGACGACGCGATTGTTCTCGGTGCGACCCTGCATCTGACCCGGGTACTTCTTCGCGGATCCGGTTACGAGCACCCGCTGCGTGGTGCCGACCATTGCGCTGCTGATCGCATCACCCTGTTTGCGAACCAGCGCCTGCAGCGTCGTCAGCCGTTCGCGCTTCACTTCAGGCGGCGTCGAGTCGGGCAGACTCGCAGCCGGTGTTCCGGGGCGCGCGCTGTATTCGAACGTGAACGACATGTCGAAGCCGAGTTCTTCGACGAGCCGCAGCGTCGCTTCGAAGTCTCGGTCGGTTTCGCCGGGGAATCCGACGATGAAGTCGGACGTGAGCGACAGACCGGGGCGCGCCGCGCGCACGCGTCGGATCTTGTCTTTGTATTCGAGAATGGTATGGCCGCGCTTCATCATCGCAAGCACGCGATCGGAGCCCGACTGCACCGGCAGGTGCACGTGGCTGACCAGCTTCGGCAAGGTCGAATACGCCTCAATGAGACTGTTAGAGAATTCGACGGGGTGCGACGTGGTGTAACGCAGCCGCTCGATGCCCGGCACGTCGGCCGCGTAATGCAGCAGCTCCGCGAGGTCCGCCTGATCGCCATCGATTACGCCGCGATAAGCGTTGACGTTCTGGCCGAGGAACGTGATCTCCCGAACGCCCTGACGGGCCAGTTGCACCACTTCACGCATCACGTCCGCCACCGGCCGGCTCACTTCGGGCCCGCGCGTGTACGGCACGACGCAGAACGAACAGTATTTGCTGCAGCCTTCCATCACGGACAGCAACGCGGCCGGCCCATCGACTTTCGGTGCCGGCAACGCGTCGAACTTCTCGATCGCCGGAAACGTGATGTCGACTACCTTCACGGCGCTGGGGGACATCCTGCGCGAGCGCGCGGCATCGAGCAGCGCGGGCAACCGGTGCAGCGTCTGCGGGCCGAACACGACGTCCACGTACGGCGCACGGCGCTGAATCGCGTCGCCTTCCTGGCTCGCAACGCAACCGCCGACGCCGATCAGCAAGTCCGGCTTCGCGATCTTCAGCGGTTTCCAGCGGCCGAGTTGCGAGAACACCTTTTCCTGCGCCTTTTCGCGCACCGAACAGGTGTTCAACAGCAGCACGTCGGCTTCCTCGGCGGAGTGCACGAGTTCGAGACCGTGACTCTCGCGCAGCAGATCGAGCATCCGCGCCGAGTCGTATTCGTTCATCTGACAGCCTTGTGTCTCGATGAAGACCTTTCCCGACATTTTCTGTGCGTCAATCGAATAAAACGGGGCGCGGATTATAACGGCACTTGAATTCCCGAGTCAGACCTTTATATATGGCGGAACGTCCCCGGAAGGTATGGGCATGGCCGATCAGCAGCACATCTACAAGATCCTGTTTCACAACCAGGGGCAGATCTACGAAGTCTATGCGCGCGCGATCTATCAGAGCGACCTCTACGGCTTCATCGAGGTCGAGGACTACATCTTCGGCGACAAGACCAAAGTGGTGATCGATCCGGGTCAGGATCGGTTGCGCACCGAGTTCGACGGCGTGCAGCGCAGCTTCATTCCGATGCACGCCGTCATCCGCATCGACGAGGTGGAAAAAGAAGGCGTCGCGAAGATCAGCGACGGCAAAGGCGGCACCAACATCGCCCACTTCCCGATGCCGATCCCGCGCAACGAAGGCAAGCCCTAGCCCCAATACAAGCCTTAGCTCCAATCAGTGAACGCCGGTCCAGGCACCGGCGTTCACTTCAATATCCTTCTTCCAGCAACGGAAACGCCGATAGCACGTGCGGCGTTCCGATCGGCGTGGCCGGTTCGAGATACGAGGGATTCAGCTCCGAGACGCTCCGCACCCCCAACAACGCCATGTTGGTGCGGATCTCCACTTCCAGCAGTTCCAGCGCGCGCGTCACCGCGGGTGCGCCGCCTGCGGCCATCGCCAGCGCTTCGAGCCGCCCGACACCCACCGCCGTTGCGCCGCGCGCCAGTCCCTTGATGACGTCGGTGCCGCGCATGAATCCGCCGTCTACGACGATCGGCACGCGCCGGTCTACCGCCGCCGCAACTTCCGGCAACGCGTCGATGCAACCGCGTCCGTGATCGAGCTGGCGTCCGCCGTGATTCGACACGTAGACGACGTCTACGCCGTGGTCCACCGCGCGACGCGCGTCGTCCGCGGTGTTGACGCCCTTCAGCCACAACGGAATGCGGAACTTGTTCTTGATGTGCGCGACGGTGTCCCACGTCATGGCGGCCTGATGCGCGAAGTCGCCGCTGCCGGCCTGCCGTCCGGAAGCAGGAACGTAGAACTTCGAGATGTCGCGTTCGCGTCGGCTGTACACGGCCGTATCCACGGTCAGGCAGAATCCCGCATATCCGGCGGCCATCGCGCGTTCGATGTGGTCGTCCATCCAGCCGCGATCGCCCAACAGATACAGCTGGAACACTTTCGGCGCGGATCCGACGCGCGCGACCGCTTCCAAATCCGGCAGACACACTGAACTCAGAATCATCATCGTGCCGAAGGCATCCGCCGCGTCTGCCACCGACGCGCCTCCGCCTGCGTCGAACACCTGAATCGATCCGATCGGCGGCAACACCACCGGAATGCGCAGGCGGTGCCCACCCAAGGTCACGCTCGCATCGACGTTGGTCACGTCGTTCAGCACGCGCGGCCGGAATGCCAGCGACTCGATCGCCATGCGATTACGTTTGAGCGACGTCTCGGTGTCGGCGCCCCCGACGAGATAGTCCCAGTTGTTGCGCGACAGATTGGCGCGAGCCGCCTTAACGATGTCGTGCAGCGTTCGAATCTGATTCATGTGTCGTTTCCCCGCGACGCGCGATGGTAGCGCGCGACGCACCTTTGCGACATCGCCTGTGCAGGGTGGTGAGTAAAGTGAAAGAATCGGGCGCTTTTTCGCCGAGGGTCGTGCATGAACCGACGTCGTGATCGCTGGGTGGCGCTGCTCGTTCTGATCGCAACCGTTGCGCTTGGTAGCCTCGCGCGCGCCGCCGAACCGAGCATCCCGCCGGTGCTAGAGCCGTGGCGCGGCTGGGTGCTCGACCGCCACCCGGAGTTGAAGTGTCCGCCGCGCTTCGACAACGGTCAGGTCCGCCCCTGTGTATGGATGAGCACGCTGAACCTCGAACTGGGCCGCACCGGAGGCCGCTTCACGGTCGACGTCGAGCTGTTCAGCGACGCTGACGTCACGTTGCCGGGTGGCCCGGACCAATGGCCCAGTGATGTCCGCTCGAACGGCGCGCCAGCGATTGTCACGCGGCTGAACGACCGGCCGCGGGTGCGCCTCACGCCAGGTCGCTACAGCTTGAACGGTGCGTTCAGCTGGAACGAAATGCCCGATGCGATCTCGTTGCCGCGTCAGCACGGCATCCTGCGGCTCACGCTGGAAGGCTCAGCCATCGCGCAACCGCTGATCGAGGGCGAACGTCTTTGGCTCGGCAAGGCGCCTGGTTCGGCGAGCGAGGTGCCGAACGATTCGCTCACCGCGCGTGTGTACCGGCGCATCGACGACGGCGTGCCGATGATGCTGACGACCTACGTCGATCTGTCCGTAGCGGGCAGCCATCGGATCGTCACGCTCGGACGCGCGCTGCCGCAGGGATACGAAGCCACCGCCCTGAAGAGCAACCTCCCGGCGCGCCTCGATGCGAACGGCCATCTGAAAGTGCAGGTGGAGCCCGGCGAATGGCAGGTTCAGCTGAGCGGACGCGCGCTCGGAACTCCAACGTCGTTTCGCGCGACGCCCGAAACCGACAACTGGCCGAAGGAAGAAATCTGGGGATTCAACGCAGATCGGACGCTACGCGTGGTGAACGTCGAAGGCGCAACGCCGATCGATCTCAGCCAGACGAACGCGCCGTTCAAGGATCTGCCCGCGTACGTCGTAACCACCGAGAACGACCTGAAGCTGGTCGAGCAGTTCCGCGGCGACCCGAGCCCCTCTCCCAACGACTTTTCCCTGGCGCGCAGCATCTGGCTTTCGTTCGACGGATCGAGCTACACCGTGCGCGACACGCTCGATGGCAAGCTGTCGATGCCGACACGCCTGGCCGCGACCTTCGTGCCCGGTCGGATGACCGTGGACGACACTCCGGAGCTGATCACGCGCCTCGGCGACGCGAAACCCGGCGTGGAACTGCCCGGCGGAACGCACAGGATCGTCGCGGTGAGCGAGATACCGCGACCGCGTTTCGATACCGCCGTCGGCTGGGAAACCGACGTCGCCGCGCTGTCAGGCGAGCTGCACCTTCCCCCCGGTTGGCGTCTGCTGTGGACGCACGGCGTGGATCGCGCGCCGACGGCGTGGCTGCCGTCGTGGACGCTGTGGGACATCTTCCTGGTCGTCATCAGCGTGGTGCTCGCACTGCGGCTGCTCGGCCGCGGCGCCGCCGCGTTGGTCGCGCTTGCGCTGGTGCTCGTCTATCAGGAACCGGAAGCGCCGACGCTCGTCTGGATACTGCTGTTGCTGCTGCTTGCAGTTCTGCGGATCGGGCGCGGCCGGTTCGGTCAATTCGCGCGCCTCAGTTACGTCGTTGTGTTCGCGTTCACCGTAATCGCCGTGTTGACTTTCGCGATCGACAACTTCCGGATGGCAATTTATCCGCAACTCGAGAACGGCGACTACGTCGGCTACGTTCCGGAAGAGCCCGCCCCCGCTCCGGCCGCCATCCCGTTCGTCAAACGGGCGGCGCAGGATTCGGTCTCTTCGCTCGAAGAAGCTGTCGTCAGCGCGGAACGGGCGACATCGACCCCGCGCAAGCAGCTCGTAGCGAACATTCAGGTGCAGACCGGCCCCGGCGTTCCGACGTGGCAGTGGCGCAATGAGACCCTGATCTGGGACGGCCCGGTGACGGCCGCGCAACCGGTCGATCTGGTCCTGTCGCCGCCGTGGCTGACGCGCAGCCTTCACGTGATCGGCCCGGTATTGCTGCTCTTGCTGGTTGCGCTGTTCGGCGGCGCCGCCCTCCCTCCGTCCACCCCTCAGCCGGGTTGGTTGCGCCGCATGATCGGGCCGGCAGCTGTCGCGCTGTTCGTAACGGCCGGTTTCGTGCCGCCGGACGCACGCGCCGACATTCCGAGCCCCGACATGCTGAACGAACTCGAGAAACGATTGACGGAACCACCGGACTGCCTGCCGGCGTGCGCCGCCGTCGAGCGCGCCACGGTCAAGCTGAACGGCGATGCGCTGACGCTGCAGCTCGACATCAACGCCGCACGCGCCGTCGCGGTGCCGCTGCCGGCGACGGCCGCACAATGGTGGCCGCTCGACGCGCGCGACGGCGAACGGCCGGCCGTGGTTTCACGAGACGCGTCGGGACAATTGTCGATCGCGCTGAAGGAGGGCGCGCACAGCATCGAACTGTCCGGCCCGGTCACCCACGTCGACCGTTTCGAGCTGCCGTTTCCGATGCCGCCGGGCAGCGTTTCGCTCGATCTGAAAGGCTGGCGCGCATACGGGGAACAGCATGGCCATCTGCGCGGCGCCGCGCTCCAGTTCGAGCGCGAGGCGTCGACGCTTGCGGGTCGCTCCGCCGCGAGCCTCGCGCCGGAACCGATTGCGCCGTATTTCCGGCTCAGCCGGAGGTTCGACTTCGGCCTCGAGTGGCGGGTACACACCACGCTCGAACGAATCGCACCGCAATCCGGCAGTATCCCCTTTGCAGTTCCGTTAGTCTCCGGCGAGTCGCTGCTCGACGGTCGAGTGCGGGTCGAGAACGGGCGCATCATCGGCGTGCTGCCGCCGGACGAGCAGCAGGTTGAATGGGATAGCGCGCTCGCAACGGCCGACGCGTTGCAACTCACCGGTCCGCCGCTGCCGCAATGGACCGAACAGTGGACGCTGATACCGTCGAATTACTGGCATGTCGAGCACGACGGCCTCACGCCGATGAAGCTCGCAACCGATGCGTCCGAGGGGCCGCGCTTTCAACCGCTAGGGGGCGAGACGCTGCAGGTTCGTTTGACGCGTCCGGTGCCGATTCCCGGCGAAACGATCACGGTCGAGCGGGTCGATGTAACCGAAGCGCCGGGCTCGCGTGCGCGGCGGACCACCCTCGGCCTCGCGCTGCTGAGCAGCCAGGGCGGCAACTATCCGGTACGGCTTCCGGACGGAGCGAAGATCCTCAGCGTCGCGATCGACGGCCAGCCGCAGCCGATCCCGACGTCGGTCGAGACCCTGCCGCTGCCGGTGGTACCCGGCGAACAGCATGCGCAGATCACGTTGGAGACACCGATCGCGTCGGGTGCGTCGATCCGCACGAGCGCGATCGAACTCCCCGGACGGGCCTATAACATCGCGCTGCACCTCAGTCTGCCCACCGATCGCTGGCCCCTGTTCGTCGGCGGTCCGCGGCTCGGTCCGGCCGTCTTGTACTGGGGCGTCATGCTGGTGGTGATCGGCGTGGCATGGGCGCTGTCGCGGATACCGGCGCTTCCGCTTTCGGCACTCGACGGCGTGCTGCTCGGGTTCGGCATGAGCCTCTGCAATCTGCCGAGCACCGTGCTGGTCGCGGCCTGGTTGCTGTTGCTGTTGGCGCGGCTGCGCTATGCCGAGCGATTGAGGAGCGCGACGCCGCGAATGTTTCATTTCGTGCAGGTTGTCGTCGCGGGCGTGTCGATCGCCGCGCTGATCGCGCTGGCGGCCAGCGTGCCGATGGGTCTGCTCGGTACGCCGGAGATGCACATCGTCGGCAACAACTCGTCCGCGTACGACTATCACTGGTTCCAGGACCAGGCGGCGACACAGCTGCCGACCGCCTACGTCCTGTCGCTGCCGATGTGGACGTATCGCGTGGTGATGCTCGCGTGGTCGCTGTGGCTCGCGTTCGCGGTGTTGCGTTGGGTGCGCTGGGGTTGGACCGCCTTCACCGCAGGCGGAATCTGGAAGCGCGA
Organism: Pseudomonadales bacterium; assembly: GCA_035494855.1. GTDB lineage: Bacteria > Pseudomonadota > Gammaproteobacteria > Pseudomonadales > Azotimanducaceae > DATJGR01. Next base: position 7,566 of record DATJGR010000042.1, read on the forward strand.
CGCCGAACCACCCGTGTCGAACTAGTGTCGTGTACCACCGGACACGGCACTAGAATGGCCGGCGCCGTAACGGAGTGAACCTGATGTCGAGATTCGTTGTGATCGGTGGCGGTCATGCCGCGGGACAAGCCGTCGCCAGCCTGCGTCAGGACGGCTTCGAAGGCGAGATCGTCATAATCGGCGACGAATCGCACGTGCCGTATCAGCGACCGCCGCTGTCGAAGCAATACCTCTCGGGTGAACACACGATCGATCGCGTGTATCTGCGGGCGGCGGCGTTCTATCAGGAGCGCAAGGTCACGCTGCATCTCGGCGTGCGGGCGACGCGCATCGATCCGAAGGCCCACACTGTGGCGATGTCCACCGGCGAAACGATCCAGTACGACAAGCTGCTGATCGCTACCGGCAGCCGCGCCCGACGCCTCGACATCCCCGGCAGCGATCTGGCGGGAATTCACTACCTGCGTACCGTCGCAGACGTCGACGCGATCCGCGCCGGATTCGGCGCCGGCAAGAAGATGACGATCGCCGGCGGCGGCTACATCGGTCTTGAAGTCGCGTCGGTGGCCGTCACTGCCGGCCTCGACGTCACCGTGCTCGAAATGGAGGACCGCATTCTCAAACGCGTCACCACGCCGGCGATGAGCGCGTTCTACCACGCGCTGCACACCGGACGCGGCGTGACGATCCGCACCAGCACGAAAGTGTCAGGGTTTGCCGGGAAAGACGGACACGTCGAAGCGGTGCTCACCGCGACCGGCGAGCGGATTCCGGCGGACATCGTGCTCGTCGGCGTCGGCATCATTCCGAATACCGAACTCGCGTCGGAGGCCGGCATCGCCTGCGACAACGGCATCCTGGTGGATGATCACTGCCGCACGTCCGACCCCGACATCTACGCCGCCGGCGACTGCACTAATCACCCGAACGCGCTCCTCGGACGGCGGCTGCGCCTCGAGAGCGTGCCGAACGCAATGGAGCAGGCGCGCGTCGCCACGGCGAACATGAACGGCGGCGACGCTACGTACGCGTCGATTCCGTGGTTCTGGTCCGACCAGTACGAACTGAAGCTGCAGATGGTCGGCTTCTCGTCCGACGGCGACACCGCAGTGATGCGCGGCGATCCGTCGGCAAACCAGTTCGCGACCTTCTATCTGAAGGACGGCGTGCTGGTGGCGGTGGACGCGGTGAACAGTCCGCGCGAATTCATGGCGTGCCGGCAGATGGTGGACAAGCGTTCGAAGCCCGATCCCGCCAAGCTCGCCGATCCGAAGGTGCCGCTGAAGGAACTCATCTAGCCGGGTGCCCGGCACCAGACGTTCACTTGACTGGATGCCGCCGCTGCCTGCCACCGGTGTTCACGTATGGCGCGGCTATGCGGTCACGATGATCGGTGCGCCGTCAGTCACGATCAGCGTCTGCTCGAATTGCGCCACCAGTTCGCCGACACCGCACGTCAACGTCCAGCCGTCGTCCATCTCGAACACGTCTTCGGCGTCGGTGGTGAAGAACGGCTCGATCGTCAGCACCATGCCGCGCCGGAGTACGCGACGCTCCCGCGGATTGTTGCGCGGCACGTAGCTCGGTTCTTCGTGCAGCGTGCGACCCACGCCGTGGCTCGCGAGGTTGCCGACGATGCGATAACCGTAACGATCCGCGACCCGCTGCACCGCGTGACCGATCACGTTGAGCGAGCGGCCCGCGCGAACGCGTCGCAACGCCTCGCCGACAGCCTGGCGTACGGCGCGGCAGATACGGGTGCGCGCCGGGTCCGCAGGCGCGAGCACGAACGATTCACCCATGTCAGCGATGTAGCCGTTGAACTCCGCCGACACGTCGATGTTCACCATGTCGCCCGCCAGAAGCCGACGCGGCCCCGGA
>DATJGR010000043.1:0-5754 GCA_035494855.1 Pseudomonadales bacterium
CATGTTGATGTGCTCCTCCTCGACGCATCGAGAGTATCGCGCGTGAAGCCCACTGTCCGTCCACTCACGCCCGACCTGTGGCCTGTACTCGAAGACCTGTTCGCCGACAGCGCGGTGTGCAGCAAATGCTGGTGCATGTACTGGCGCACCGGTAACGCGTATCGAAGGCAGCCGGCGCGCGACAACCGCAAAGCATTTCGTGCGGTCGTGGAGCGCGGCCCGCCGCCCGGCCTGCTCGCGTTCGACGGCGCGCTCGCCATCGGCTGGTGCCAGGTGACGCCGCGCGACGCGCTGCCGTGGCTCGAACGCCCTTGGCGGATGCGACGCGTGGACGACGCGCCGGTATGGTCGATTTCGTGCTTCTACGTGCGCAAAGGCTATCGCCGACAAGGCATCACGTCGCTGCTGATCGATGCGGCGCTGCAAGCGGCAACGCGCGCACGTGCGCCTGCGCTCGAGGCCTATCCGCTCGATCGCGATCTGTCGCCGAGCGCGACGTCCACCGGCATCGTCTCGACGTTCGCGCGCGCCGGATTCAGGGTGGTGGCACGCCACGCACCCGAACGCCCGATCATGCGCTACGACTTGCAGCCGAATAAGTCGAGAGCGCGGCGCTGAGCTACTGCCTCGTCAGCGCGATCACCGGGATCGTGCGCGTGGTCTTCTTCGCGTAATCCGCGAACACCGGCATCGTCTGCGCCATTTTGGCGTAGAGCTTCGTGCGTTCGGGTTCGCCGACCACTTCCGCGCGCGCCTTGAATCGCTCCTTGCCCACTTCCACTTCGACGACCGGATTCGCGATCAGGTTGTGGTACCAGGGCGGATTCGAGTCCGCTCCCGCATACGAGGCGATGATGACGTGGCGACCGCCGTCGGCCACGTAGGCGAGCGGATTCACTCGCGTTTTGCCGGTCTTCGCGCCTTTCGTCGTCAGCAACAGCAGTGGCGCGCCTTTGAACTGCCCGCCGACGTTGCCGCCGTTGGCGCGGAATTCCGCGATGATCGCTTTGTTCAGTTCCTGAATGTCCATTTCGATCTCTCCTCGATTCGATGTTGAGTAAAACGCTGCTTCAGAGCGGTCGCAGCTGATCGGCCACGCTGCGGGTTTTGGCAGTGACGACGTCACCGGTGTGCCGCGTCGATTTGCGCTCCACGAGCAGCACGTGACATTCCTGCGCGGCGACGGGATTGTGCAGAACGCCCTTCGGAACGACGAACATCTCGCCTTCGTCGAGTTCCACCGCGCCATCCTCCATCTCGATGCGCAAGTGTCCTTTCAATACCAGAAACAACTCGTCTTCGTCCGCATGGCTGTGCCACGCCAGCGTGCCGTGCACCTTCGCCACCTTGATGTATGCGTCGTCGACTTCGCCAACGACCCGCGGCGACCACAATTCGGTGAGCGCGGCCGCGATGCGCGCCGGCGAAACCGCAGCAGGATCAGTCACGGTCCGGCGCTCCCGGAGGGAAGTTGACACGGTACGGTCGCGCTTCGTCCACGGCGCGCGCGAACGACGGCCGCGCCAGCAGGCGCCGCCGGTACGCGCGCAGGTGCGGCAAGGACGCGTCGATCGGATGCACCCAATCGGCGTAGAACAGCGCCGGCGCAGCAGCACAGTCCGCCAGGCTGAACACGTCGCCCGCGGCCCATTCGTGCCCCTTCATGTGGTCGTTCAGCCAACGATATGCGGTGTCGAGCAGTGTATGCGCTTCGGCAACGCCCGGCGCATGGCGCTGCTCGGGCGGGCGTATCGTGTCGAAGACTATGGCTTGCATCGGCGTCATCACATAGTTGTCGCAGAAGCGATCCATCGTCCTCACGTCGAGCGCCGCGCGCGGATCGGCTGGAACGAATCGCACGCGTCCCGGGTGATACAGATCGAGGTACTCCACGATGATGCTCGCCTCCACCACCGTCCGGTCGCCGTCGACGAGTACGGGCATCTTCTTCAGCGGCCACGCCGCGGCATGTTCCGCCATCGCTTGCGGATCGTCAGGTCCGAGCAGGCGGAATTCGAACGGCGTCGCGTTCTCGTACAACGCGATCAGCACTTTCTGGCAGTACGACGAAAACGGGTGAGCATACAGCTTCATGACTTCGCTCCGAGAGACTTCGAATAGAGCACCTGCGTTCGCGCAGCCTCCACATGCACTCCGCACACGGAAAAACCATGGCGCAGATTCACCTGCGCCATCGCGGTATTGTTCTGATCCGCCGCTGTCTCGACCACCGTGTACCCACGCGCGGCGATCCACTCATGCTGGCGTTGCATCAATTCCGAGGCGATGCCGCGCCGCCGGAACTCAGGATCGACGCCGCCGAGCCAGCTGTAGTATTTCCGTTGGCTCTTCGCGTAGCCCACCTTGTACCCGACGATCCTGCCCGCGGCGATGGCGAGTAACGCGCTGACGTCCGGCATGCTCGACATTCTCCAACTGACGTACTGAGGCGCGGCCGTGCCGAACACTCCTACCGTGAGCGCTTCCAGTTCGTCGACCACAGCGACGTCGAACGGCGGCAGGTCCAGTCTATAAGTGATGTCGGCACCGCTCATTGTTTCTGCACGCTCACGATCGACCCGGCGCCGCGCTTCGGATTCGTCGGACGATCCTGAAACAGATAGGCAAAGTACGTCTTGTTGCGGCTGGTGTAGCCCCACTGCGAATGCAGCGAGGAGCCATCGGGCTGCTGCACCGGCCGCATGTCGAACACCATCGTCATCGCCGCGCCCTGATCGCGTTGGATCTGTTCCGCGCGCTCTTCGGCGGTACCCAGGGTCTGCGCGATCAGCAGTTTCAGCACGGAGTGATCGAGCCGGGTTACCGCGTTGCCTTCCTTGAGGTCCACGCCGTCGATGGTGGCGCCGCCGAGATTCTTCTCGAAGTAGTCGAAGATGCGCAATGCGCCGTCGCCTGCCGCTTCGAAGTCGTCGCCTTCGTACTCTGCGACCTGGATGTAGCTCAGGCCCCCGTCGTCGAACAGGAAGGTCAGCTTCCGGGTCTCGCCGAGGAAGGTGCCGTTCGGCGTTTCGAGACCGTGTTTCGCCGCCACCGTCGCATACGGCTGATAGCGGGCGAACGCCATCACCTGATCCTTGGACATGCCGAGCCGCCACGGACCGATCGAGAACTCGTCCGCCGCCGCGCCGGCAGTCGACAGGATCGCGATGATCGCCAACACGAGCGTGACCGTTCTCATCGGAGCGTCCTTCGGTTTTGCAGGAAGCGAAAATACACGACGCCGCGTCTATCCGGGGGCTCGATTGGCACTCCATCGAAGCCGCAAGCGCGAGCCGGCCTGCACGACGGCGGCGGACAGCAGCGCAACGGTGAATCCCGCACCGATACTGAACATCGGCAACGTCAACGCCAGCACCAGGCAGAACGTCGCGAACGCGTAGAAGCCGAGCACCATGCCGCGCAGCAGATCGACCGCGAACCCGGCGCCCGAATGACGGTGCGAGAACGCGACCAGCACCGACGCCATCACCGGAAACATCGCGAACATGCCGCTCAACTGCGGACCGAGCGCCGCCGAAAAGCGGGTGACCAGAAACACCAGAATGGCGCCGGCGATCATCCGCAGATAGATGTCGTTGCCGCGCGGCGAATTCACCGGCGCACGGTGGCCGAGTGTCGGAAACAGACGCGGCGCAATCCACAATGCTCCGTATACGGCCGGCGCCACGATCCATACCGCGGGCGGTGCGAGAGTCAACGCGGCGACTGCGGCGAAGTAGGCGGCAAACGCGACCGCAAGACAGATGCTCCATCCGAAGCGCGTCGCCGCCCACGCATAGCCAATGGCGAATACCAGAATCGCGAGCACCGCCGACAACGTGCCGACGGCGGCGCGCGCAACGAATGCCGCGCCCTGATCGAGCGCGATGAAGTACAGGATCGGACCGGACACGATCGGAAACGCGGACAGCCAGCCCGCTACCGTTGCGCCCCAGCGACGTCCCGCCAGCGTCACCGCGCCGATCAGCGCCGGAACCAGCGCCAGCTTCAAGGCGAAAATGAAGCTCATCGAGGGCGCATCACGCCACGATCGCGACGACGTGCGCCTGTATCCGGCCATCGACCGCACCCCGGCCGAATCGTTGGGCGATTGCCTCGGCCGCCGCGTCGGTCGCTTCGCCGAGCCGGGACGCATCGCGCGCCTCGATTTCGTTGCGCAGCGGCGTGCCCTGGCAATACGCCACCGCGGGAACGCGGAACGACTGTGCGCGGCTACGCGCGCTCCTCGTGTCGAAGTGTGGCACGTTGCGGAAGCCGCCCTGTGACAGATCGCGCTGAATTACCCGCGGGTCGTGATAGCCGTGCGGCGTGCGCGCCATGAAGCGCGGGGGATCGTCCGGGAACACCTTCTCGAGCGCATTCGTCACCGTGTGGGCGAATTGGTTGTCTTCGATGCGATCCCACACGTTGAACAGAAACGTTCCGCCCGGCCGCAGCACGCGGCGCGCTTCGGAGAACGCTTTCGCCTTGTCGGGAAAGAACATCACGCTGAATTGACACACCACGGCATCGAACGAGGCATCGGCAAACGGCAGACTCAGCGCGTCGGCGCGTTGCCATTCGACCTCTCGCGCCGTTCCCGCCGCCGCTGCCACGTCTAGCATCGGCTGATTCAGATCGGTTGCCACGATCGCAACGTCATCGGGCAGACTCGCGGCCAACCGGCGCGTCACCACCCCGGTGCCGGCAGCGATTTCCAGCACGCGCTTCGGCGCGACCGACACGACGCGTCTGGCCACATCCGCCGCATAGGGTTCGAAGATCAGCGGCACCAGGTACCGTTCGTAGATCTGCGGGATCGAGCCGACGAAACCGCTGTCGACGCCTGGCGTCATTCCGCCGCCGCCCGCCTGCGATTCGCGTAGAACGCTGCGCGCTCGGGGTTGCCCGCCTCCCGATACAACGTTTCCAGTTCCTCGAAGACGTACGGGTCGGGATCGCCCGCCGCATCGCCTTCGCGTTCGAGCCTGAGCTGAATCTGCAGCGCTTCGTCGTTGCGCTTCATTGCGCGCAACGTCCACGCGACCATCCAGTACGCGACGCGCGTGGCGCCCGTGTCGGAGCCACGCTCGCGAAGCGTCACCGCCGCGTTGAACTGTTGGAGCGCCTCGTCGTAGCGGCCGAGTCGATGCAGCGCATAGCCGACGTTGTTGCGGATCGACGCTTCCCACTTCTTCGCGTCTGCCTGAGTCGACGCTTCCACCACCGCGAGCGCTTCCTGCGCCCACTTGAGCTGGTCGGCCGGCGACGTGTCGACGAAACCGAGCATGTGGATCGCGTCGATTGCGAGACCGTCGAGATGCGCCGCCTGCGCGGTACGCAGCGCTTCGTCGGACGCCGCGCGCGCCCGCGCCTTCGCATCGTCGGTGAGCAATTCCGGCGCGTGCGTGGCCGACGCATACGTGCGGCCGAGTTCGAGCTGGTATCGAACGCGCGCCTCGGCGCCGGCGGTGGCAAGGCTCGGCTCGATGTTCTTCAGCAGCGCGCGCGCAGTGGCGAAGTCTTTGCGGATGCCGAACGTTCGCGCGAGCTGCGTCTGCAGAATCAGCGCGTCGTCGCCAACCGCACCTTGCAGCGCGGAGCGGAACCGCTGCTCGCTGACCTCGGGATGTTTGAAGTCCCACATCGGCGCAACGTCAATAGGCATCGCTACCCCCGGCTACCGCGCGACGCACCGCCGCCGCGGCGAGCAAGCGTGTCGAGTCGAGCGTCGGCAGCGGCGAATTCGCGTCG
>DATJGR010000044.1:0-2306 GCA_035494855.1 Pseudomonadales bacterium
AGATCATCGACCCGCGCGACACGCGCGCGGTGCTGACGCGATGGGTGCACCTCGCGCGCCGTCGGTTGCAGCCAGGCCCGGTCGCGTTCGGCTATCGGCCGTAGCGATGCTCGCCGCCGCGCAACTCGACGAACTCCGAACGCGCGGCCTCACGTATATCCATGCGCTGATCTCTGCAGAGCAGGCCGCGGCGATCGAGGATCGCATCTGGGCATTCCTTGCACGACGCGGCATCGATCGAGCCAATCGCTCGACCTGGCCGCCCGGCGGTCTGATGAGCAAAGTTCAAGGTTTGCGACAGGCCCGCGTGTTCGCGCCGTTCGCGCACGCGGCGCTGTTCGCCGTCGTCGATCAGCTGCTCGGCGTCGGTACCTGGACGAAACCGCGCGAGGAAGGTCAGGCGCTGATCAGTTTTCCGCAACCGGATCCCTGGGAGATTCCGCACAAGACGTGGCACTTCGATTTACCCGCGAAAGGCGTAATCGACACGTTCCAGGCCGTGCGTCTCTTCGGCTATGCCGCCGCCGTGGCGCCGCGCGGCGGAGCGACATTGTTGGTCGAAGGCTCGCACGAATTGGTGCGACGGATGGTGGAACGCTCGCCGAATCAGAATGCCGGCCAGTCCGCAGACGTTCGACGACGCCTCGTCGGCCACTCGCCGTGGTTCAAGGCGCTCACGACGGCCGGAGGCGACCGGGTTGACCGGTTCATGATCGACGGCGACGAAGTGGACGGCGTGCGCGTGCGTGTGGTCGAAGCGACGGGCGGCGCCGGCGACGTGTGCCTGATGCATCCGTGGATGCTGCACAACATCGCGAGAAACTGCGCGGACCGCCCCCGGATGATGATGACGCAGACGTTCCTGCGCGACGACAACCTCTATTACTCGAAGTAGCGCGCATTGCCGTCGATTCGATGGCGTGGCTATAGTCCGCTCCCCGATTAGGGAGATTGCACATGACCACCGGCACCTGTTTGTGCGGCAACATCCAGTTCCGCCTCGACGGTCCGTTCCAGATGATGATGCACTGTCACTGCTCGCGCTGCCGCAAGCACCACGGCAGCGCGTTCGCCACGTTCGTCGGCGCGGCAGCGAGCGGATTCGAATGGCTCGCCGGTAGCGACACGATTGCGACGTGGACCGGATCCAACGGCTTCCCCCGCTACTTCTGCCCGACCTGCGGTTCCGTCACACCGGCGCCCAACGATTCCAGTGAGGTGCGCTTCGTGCCTGCCGGCAACCTGGTCGAAGACTGCGGCGCCAGACCGGAAATGCACATCTTCGCGGCTTCAAAAGCGCCGTGGTATCGAATCACAGACGCCGTCCCTCAGTTCGCAGCGGTACCGCCCGGGTTCCCCGACGCCAACATCGCAACCGAGATGCGCCCGCCGAGTACAGCCGACGCGATCGGCGGCAGTTGCCTGTGCGATGCCGTCCGCTTCGAGATCGACGGTGACCCGCTGCTGATGGTGAACTGCCATTGCTCCCGATGCCGACGCGGGCGCAGCGCCGCGCATGCAAGCAACGTGTTCGTCGGATTCGACCAGTTCAGATGGACGCGCGGTGAAACCCACGTGAAGGTCTTCGACCTGCCCGGTGCCGAACGCTTCGGCACCAACTTCTGCGACATCTGCGGCAGCGACGTGCCGCGCCATTCGCGAAAGATCGGCCGCGTGAACATCCCGGCGGGTTCCCTCGACACCGATCCACGCATCCGGCCGGGCTATCACATCTTCGTCGGGTCCAAGGCGCCGTGGTACGACATCACGGATGCATTGCCGCAATACGAAACGTTGGCGAGCTAGCGAACTACAGCGCGGACTACCCGTTTCGCCGCGCACTTGCGTCGGTGAGTCGAGGGCGAGCGAATCCGTTGCTGGGCAACCGACTGGATGAAGTGAGCGCCGCCGGGGCGGCGCCCGCGCGGGTCAGTCGTCTTCCTTCTTCTTGACGCCCTGAAAGACGCCCTTCTTGTCGAAGTCACAGACAAACTTGTCGCCGTTGTGCCCGGGCCTGGCATAGTGGCCGACGACCTTGTAACGACCATCGTTCTTCTCGGCCGGCTTGGTGGTGACGTTACTCGGGTTCTGTCCGAATTTCGAGGCAGCCCGATCCTGGCAGTAACGCGGCATGTCGGCCACCGCCACCGCCCCGCCCGTTCCCCCGCCGGAACTGCCGCCGCTGGCGCCCGACTGCGTCAGGTTCTGGAACGTGCGCGAGGGACTGTAGTGGCACTCGAACCTGGTCACGTTCGAGCCTTGCTGCGGATACTGACCGTATACGACGTATCCGGAACCCGAGCGCT
>DATJGR010000045.1:0-20155 GCA_035494855.1 Pseudomonadales bacterium
GAGCGCCCATGGATGGCTCGAGCGTGCCCGACGCAGCACACACGCACCTCCGCCGCGCTCGAAGCTCCGTACCACTCCTATCCGACGACGACCCGATTCCGCAATACGCCGATCGGCTTCACTTCCACTTCGATGACGTCCCCCGCTTTCATGAACAGCGGTGGGTTGCGCGCAGCGCCAACGCCGCCCGGTGTACCGGTGACGATGACGTCGCCCGGCACCAGGTCGGTGAACGTCGAACAATACGCGATGATGTCTTCGAAACCGAAGATCAGAAGCGACGCGGTCGCGTTCTGCATCACTTCGCCGTTGAGGCGCGTCGTCAGTTCCATCGCGCCGAGGTTGCCGCATTCGTCTTTCGTCATCAGCCACGGGCCGAAGCCGCCTGTGCCGGTGAAGTTCTTGCCCGGCGTGAACTGGGTGGTGTGACGTTGATAGTCGCGCACGCTGCCGTCGTTGTAGCAACTGAAACCCGCAACGTAGTCGAGCGCCTTCGCTTCCGGAATCCGGCGGCCGCGCTTGCCGATCACCAGCGCGATCTCGCCTTCGAAATCGAGCCGGTCCGACTCTTCGGGACGGATCATCGGTTGGTCGTGACCGATCTGCGCGGCGGCGAACCGCACGAAGATGGTCGGATGGCTGGTGGGATCGCGGCCGGTCTCTTCCTGGTGAGCTTTGTAATTGATGCCGACGCACAGGATCTTGTCGGGGTTGGTGATCACCGGCAGATACTTCACGTCGGCGAGTGCGTGGTCGGCCTTCTGCTTCGCCGCTTCCGCGCCAGCCTTTTCCAGATCGCCGCTCGCCAACAGATCCTTCAGGGTGCGATCGTTCGGACGGCGGGCACCGACGTCGACGATGCCGTTGCCGACCACCACGCCATACGACGCACGCCCTGCTCTCTCGAAAGATATCCAGCGCACTTAGCGGCCCCGCTCAGTTGAACATGATGACACTGCGCGCGACCTCACCGGTCTCGAGTGCCTTGAATGCGTCGTTGACGTCTTGCAGCTTGATGCGCCGCGAGATCATGTCGTCGAGGTGCAGCTTGCCCTGGAGATAGAAGTCGACGAAGCGCGGCATGTCGACGCGGAAGCGGTTCGAACCCATGAACGAGCCCTGCAGCTTCTTCTCCTGCAACAGATCCGGCCCGTGCACTTCCACCATCTGCCCCGGCGGAATCATGCCGATTACCGTCGCGGTACCGCCGCGCCGAATCATCCTGAAAGCCTGCTCCGCAGTGGCCTTTAGCCCGATCGCCTCGAACGCGTAATGCACGCCACCGCCGGTCAACTCGCGAACCGCTTCGACCGGATCGGTCTGCTTCGCATTGACGACGTCCGTCGCGCCGAACTTCAACGCGAGGTCGAGTTTCGAGGGCACCGTGTCGACCGCGATGATCCGGCCGGCGCCGGCAATCGCCGCACCGTTGATGCACGACAACCCAATGCCGCCGCAACCGATGACGGCAACGGTAGAGCCGGGCTCGACCTTCGCGGTGTGGATCACTGCGCCGACGCCGGTCGTCACGCCGCAGCCAATCAGCGCGGCGCGATCGAGCGGCATTTCCGGGCGGATCTTCGCGACCGAGTGCTCGTGGACGAGCATGTATTCGGCGAACGACGACAGGTTTGCGAACTGATTCACCTGCACGCCATTCTTCGACAGGCGCGGCTCCTGAGCTTTGCCACGCCGCAGCGCCGGTTCCTGACACAGCGACATATGGCCCGTCAGACAGTACTCGCAGGTGCCGCAGAACACGGACAGACAGGTAATCACGTGATCGCCCGGCTTCACGTAGTTGACGTCCGAACCGACCTGCTCGACCACGCCGGCCGCCTCGTGCCCCAGGATCACCGGCAACTGAAATGGGTACGTTCCGTTGTAGAAGTGCAGATCGGAGTGACAGACCCCGACTGCCTGGCACCGCACGAGCACTTCGCGCGGGCCTGGCTTCGATATCTGGACTTCTTCGACTTCCATCGGCTTGTTCACTTCACGAAATACGGCCGCTTTCATTTGTGCTCTCCCCTTGTCTGATCGTGCCGGATGCCGAGTGTGCCCCACCTATCGCATCAGAATCCATCGCGCCCCAACCGACCGTCGGCGAGCGTCACTGCCGCGCGAATTGCCGCGACCAGACTCGTGTGATCGGCGACGCCGCGGCCGGCGATGTCGAACGCGGTGCCGTGATCAACCGACGTGCGGATGAACGGAATGCCGAGCGTTGCAGTGACGCTCTCGGCGAAGTTGTGCACCTTGATCGCGATGTGGCCCTGGTCGTGATACATCGCGAGCACCAGGTCGAACTCGCCAGCGATCGCTCGGTTGAACACCGAGTCGGCCGGGATCGGACCGCGCGCGTCGATGCCGTCTTTTCGCGCCTGCTGCACCGCCGGTGCGATCTCTTCGATCTCCTCGTGTCCGAGCAGGCCGCCTTCGCCGCCGTGCGGATTGAGCGCCGCGACCGCGATGCGCGGATTCGTCATGCCCCAGCGTGCGAGCGTGTCGCGCGTCAGGTGCAACTTTTCGACGATCGTTGCCTGGGTTACGAAGCGCGCCGCTTCGATCAGCGACTTGTGCGTCGACAGGTGCACCACGCGCAGGCCGGGTGTCATCAGCATCGTCGCGGTCCATTTCGAACCGGTGAGCCGCGCCAGAATTTCCTGGTGGCCGATGTCGGCAACGTATCCAGCCGCGTGCACTGCTTCTTTATTGATTGGACACGTCACCATCGCCGCGGCTTCGGCGCGCGCGGTGATGCCGGCCGCCTCCTCCACCGCGCGCACCGCGACGGTGCCGCACGCGGCCGATACTTCGCCGAACCGGAACGCCGCCGGGCGCGGCACGTCGATGTCGACCAGGTGCAATTTCGGAAGCGTGACCCGCGCTGCCTCCGCGCCCGCATCGAGCGCCCAGCGCGCGCCGACGATCAGCGGCCGGCACAACCCTTCGAGCACACCGCTCGCCAGGGTTTTCGCCAGCACTTCCGCGCCGATACCCGCCGGATCGCCGGCGCTGATCGCGATGACTGGAACGTCAACACCCATCGCCCGCCTCGCCCGATATCTGTATATTCATACAGTATGGTGACATTGGCCGACCTCGTAGCGCGATTCGAACTCCATGCCGTGTGCATTCATTGCCAGCGCATGGAGCGGATCGATCTGACCGAACTGATGCATCGCTCTCCCGAGACCCGTACGGTAGAAGAAGTGCGCGACCGCGTCCGCTGTCGCGGCTGCCGCCGTCGAACGCGCGACATCCGCATCGTCTACGTCGGCACCGACGGCAATGCGCGCGGTTTCCACTACCGCGCCCACCAATCTCACAAAGGCGCGAAGCACGAAGGCGCACCGCCCTCTCAGTCGCCGAGCAGTTCGGTGCCTTCGAGCGTGAGTCCGAATCCCGACACGCCGACATAATCGACCTCGCGACCCGCGATGATTCGAATCCGACCGACGCCGAGGTCGCGCAGGATCTGCGCGCCTACGCCGATCTCGAGCCACTCCGCACGCCGCGCATCGGCGCGGCTGGGCGAGGCGGGATTGGTGAGCGTGTCGAGCGGCACGCCGACGAAGCCGCTGCGCAAATAGATGAACACGCCGCCGCCAAGATCGTGGATGCGCTGCAACGCCACTTCGAGAATGCGCGACGGGTGATCGTCCTGCGGTCCGAAGATGTCCTCGATCAGCTTTTCGCGGTGAATGCGCACCGCGGCCACGCGATCGCCGTCGACGCGGCCGAACACCAGCGCCAGATGTTCGGCGTCTTCGAACTTCGTCTTGTAGGCAAAAGCCCGGGCAACGCCGATCGACGTCTTCACCGAGAACTCGCGCACGCGTTCCACCAGATGCTCGCGGCGCTGCCGATACGTGATCAGGTCTGCGATCGACGTGATCTTCAGTTTGTGTTGCGCCGCGAACTCGACCAGCTGCGGCAGTCGCTTCACGGTGCCGTCGTCGTTGACGATTTCGGCGAGCAGCCCGACCGGCGCGAGGCCTGCCAGTTTCGCCAGGTCGACACCGGCTTCGGTATGTCCGGAACGCACCAGCACGCCGCCGGTGCGCGCGACCAGCGGAAAGATATGACCGGGCCGCACGAAATCGCTTGCGCCGACGTTGCCGTTCGCGAGCGCCTGAATCGTATTCGCGCGTTCCTCGGCTGAAATGCCGGTGGTCAAGCCGTGCCGGTAGTCGATCGACACCGTGAACGCGGTGCTCATCGGTGCATCGTTACGCGCGACCATCGGATCGAGGTGCAGACGTTTCGCGTCTTCCTCGAGGATTGGCGTACACAGAATGCCGCTGGTGTGGCGGATCATGAACGCGACTTTTTCGGGCGTCGCGCGCGATGCAGCCATAATCAAGTCCCCTTCGTTCTCCCGATCGTCGTCATCGACCACGATGACGATTTCGCCGGCGGCAATTCCGGCAATGACGTCTTCGATGGGATCGAACTGCGTGGACATGAATGGCTCCGTCGAAAAAGGGCGCTAGATTAGCACGACGATCACATCGTCAGACAAAGCGCTGCTCATCGTGCGAATGCACGCCGCTCATGTTGACTCAGATCGCGTCAGCAGCGCGCAACTGCGCGACTTCGTTGGGAGACAGACCGAGCAACTCACCATAGACCACCTCGTTGTCGGCGCCGAGCGCGCGACTCATCCGCAGCGGCGGTGGCACGATGCCTTCAAAACGCAGCGGCGTGCTCGGCAACACCGCTTCGCCCAGCATCGGGTGCATCTGTTTGGACAACATTCCGCGCGCGAGCAGATGCGGGTCGTCCAGCACGTCGGCCAGATCCTGCACCGGCGCACAGATGATGTCGTGGGCCTGGGCGATTCGGAACACCTCGGCCTTGGGCAACGTGCTGGTCCACGCTTCCACTAACGTGTCGACCAGCTCCATGTTGGTTGCTCGCGACGTCATGTCGGCCAACCGCGGGTCGCTCAGCAGTTCAGGACGCTGCATCGCGTTCACCAGATTGCGCCAGTGCCCTTCGCGGATGCAGATGATCGCGACATACCCATCGCGCGCGCGGTAGACGTTGTAGGGCGCGAGGCTCAACGCGGCGTGCCGATTGCCGTTACGTGTCGGATGTTTGCCGAGAAAGTGCAGCGCGCCGATCTGCGACGCGAGCGTGGGAAACACCGCATCCTGCATCGCGACGTCGACCACCAGACCCGCCCCTGTGCGTTCCCGTTGGAACAGCGCCGTGACGATCGCGCCATACAGATGAATGCCGCCGAGAAAGTCGCACAACGCGGGACCCGCTTTGAGCGGCGGACCGTCGCCTTCGCCGGTGATCGACATCACGCCGGTCATCGCCTGCACGGTGATGTCCATCGCGAGGTAGTCGCGGTGAATGCCGGTGCGGCCGAAGCCGGTCGCCGCCGCGTAGATCAACCGCGGGTTGATCGCCTGCAGCGCATCGCTGCCGACGCCATGACGATCCATCGTCCCCGGTGAGAAGTTCTCGAGCAGCACGTCCGCTTTCCGAACCAGTCCGCGCAACAACTCGCGGCCGCGTTCTGATTTGAGATTCAGCGTGATCGCTTCCTTGTTCGAATTCAGCATCGCGAACGGATAGCTCGCCGAACTCGTCTCGCTGCGTCCGCGCAGGCTCTCACCTTGCGGCGACTCGATCTTGATCACGCGCGCACCCGCCATCGCGAGCAGAAAGCCGCAATACGGACCGTTGTAGATCTGCCCGAAATCGAGAACGGTGATGCCGGCGAGCGGTTGCTGCGTCATGCCTTGTTGCGTCCCGGCGGTAACCGTTTCAGCAGCTGATCGAACGCAGCGCGCATCTCGTCGCGGGCGCGGTCGTGCGGGTATTCGCCAACCCACTCGCGATGCTCGCGCCCCATCGTGCCGCGCAGTATCTGCGCGTTGTCGGATGCGCGACGGATTTCGAGCGTGATGCGCGCGTCGAACTTGCGCGGGCCGCCCACCGACAACGGGTCCGAAAAGCCGTCGTTGGCGAACGGCCGTTCGGAATCGGGGAAGTACACGCTGTATGCCATCGTCACCAGCGCGTCGGGATTCCTGTCGACCTGCTGCAGCCCCTTAGCGGCGAGCGCCGCGACGAGCTGAGTGCGCAGCGGCGCCAGCAGGAATCCCGGAACGGTCGGCGCCGAAATCGTATACGTCGACAACTGCGCGTCTTTTGGACCGCAACAGAATTCGACCCGTTCGGACATGTCCGACGCACACGCGGCGGTTAACAACAGCATCAACGCCGCACTCGACCGTCGCATCGCGCAATACCGCCTGCATCATGTTGAATCGCCGGGTCCAACGGGCTTCGTCAGCGCCGCAACCACCTGATCGACGATCTGATCTGCGAGCAGACGCATCTCCGCGTCCGTTCTGTCCTGTATTGGATGCTGCACGAAGCAACACCGCGCTTCGAGCCCGAGCGCCTTGCCTTGTACGGCGGCCGCTTCCTCGAACTCGCTCGAAACGATCGCCACGGACGGAATGCCGTGGATCTCGAAATGCACCGTGTCATGCAAACTGCACGTGGTACACGATCCTCAGTCGGCGAGCGCCTCGACGACGAAGTTGCTGTTGGCCCTGATCTGCTGACGCAATGCATCGGGGGCGGGCTTGGTGAACGTTGGTTTCGAATAGCGGCGGATGTCGACACCCGGCGCGCGCACTTTCAGCTGCTCCTCGAGACGGTCGAGCAGCACGTCGCCGCGCGGCTTCGAAATGTCGAGAAACGCCACGGTTCCGGAGATCACACCGGAGCGCGGCGTCAGCTGGCGCGCGATCGGCGTTTTCTCGTTGGTGGGATCGAGAATGGTCGTCATCGAGTTCTCCTAGTTCGGGTCGATCAGACGCGAGACCGGCATCGAGCCGATTTCACCGCCGACCCAGCCATGAAACATACCGGAAAATTTTCCGGCTTCCGATCCAGCCACTACGATGTGGATCATATCCTCCGACAGGAACTTCGGCACTACGCGCGCCAACGCCTCGTTCGACAGCGTCTTCGCTCTCTCCGCGTTCATTCCGACGCCCGATCGTTCGTCGCTAACGAGTTCACGCAGGGGCCGACCGGTCACTTTCTGTATCTCGCGCCGCAGATCGGCTTTCGAGTACGCGCCATCGGCCTGCAGCGTATCGACGTGTTCGGGCGACACGACCAGCAGCGTATCGAACATCATGTGCGCTTTGGGATGGTGAATGGATTCCAGGCACATCGCGATGCTGCCGGCGAGTTGCGGGGCGCTGCGCGACGTCTGGTCGACGATCAACGACGGACCGCCGGACATTGCATACGCGGTCACCACCGAGTCGGTCGGCTCGAATCCGCGTTCGACGTGCAACGGCGTCCACGGACTGCGCTCTTCCCACTCGGCAAAGCACATCGTGATCTTCATCGGATTGCCGAGCGTCGAACGCTCCGTACCGCCCGGCTTGGCGCCGCCGATGTTGCGGATGGCGAGGCGCACGGCGCGACCGATCGACGTGTTCGCGCGGTTGCCCTGGCCCAACGCGCCGATCTTCATGTTCATCCCGATGCGTTCGCGGATCGGTCCATTCACGACCAGCACGGGACTCGCCCCCATCGTCGTCGCCATCACGCCGTGCACGTTGAAGGCATCGGTGCACACCGCTTCGAGCGCCGCGATCACCACCGGCAGATACTCGGGCTTGCACCCCGCCATCACCGCGTTGATCGCGACCTTCTCCACCGTCGCCTCACCCATGTTCGGCGGCACTACCGCCACCAGCGACTGCGGGTCGCGCCGCGTGCCGGACAGCATCCGGATCACGCGCTCAGGCGTTGGCGGTACCACCGGCAAACCATCGGTGAAACCCTGGTCGAACATGAACTCGAATTCGTCGTCGGCGGGAGCGATCTCGATCTTGCGCGCGCGCAGCGGGCTGTTCTCCGCTTCGGCACGCAGCCGATCGGCGAAACGCGGATCGACCGACAGCGATCCGCATCCGGGCCGCCACGCCGGCAATGCCGACCAGTCGATCCGAGCGGCCGTTGCGTCGGCCATGGCCGCGAGTTCCGCATCGAGCGCGTGCCACTCCTGCCGATCGAAACCCTGTATCCGCTGCACTTCGTGGCCACCAGCGTCGGCGACGAACGCCGACGGCACCATGTCGATGTCGTACGCGAACGACACCTTCAGCCGGGAATCGTCGAGCACCGGGCACGTCAGATCGTGGCGATCGATCAACGTGGCATTGCCGTCCTGCGTCTGCCCGACTACGAGGATGTCGATCGCTTTGCCGTAGGCGCGATGAAACGACTCGAGCAGCGGCATCACGACGCCGCAGGTCGGACAGTCCTCTTTGACCATCGCGATCAGCGCGGCACGCCCGCGCGGAAACGAGACATCCGCACCCGACGCATCGCGCAACGAGAATGCTGGCAGCAGCGGCTTCATCCTATGCGGCACCTTCGAGTATCCGAGACGCTGATGATGACAACCTCCACCTCGAAGGGACACCCCGGCGATGCGATTGTCCAATACCCGGGCATCGAACGAAGGAGGGACATCGATGCACGGCTACCAGATTACGTTCTTTACTCAACAGAATCGCCGTCACAAGCACACACCGTTGGCCGAGTGGCTGATGCTGGCGGCACGAGACCTGGGCGTGCGGGGCGCGACGGTGTTCCCCGCCTCCGAGGGTTTCGGACAGCACCGACGGGTTCACTCCGCACACTTCTTCGATCTGGCCGACCAGCCACAGGAGGTCGTGATGGCAGTGACCGAAGACGAGGCGGCCCGGCTGTTTGAACACCTGATCGCGGAAGGCATCCATGTCTTCTACGTCAAGACGCCGGTCGAATTCGGTGTGCTCGGCGAGCCCGATCGGTAACATGCAGCGCCATCAGAAACGCCCAAAGGTGCGCGAATGTCCGGTTACGCGTGGCACGATCTGGTCGGCAACCTCGGCGTCGCGCTGATCCTGGGAACGTACTTCGCGCTGCAGGTCGGCCGGCTCGACGCGAAATCGATCGCGTACTCGGCGCTGAATGCGCTCGGCGCAGGTTCGATCACGGTGTCACTGCTGTTCGACTTCAACCTGTCGGCGTTCGTCGTCGAAGCCGCATGGGTAGCCGTGAGCCTCTACGGGCTGGCGCGTTCGATGCGGTCGCGCGGCACTGCTTGAGCGCCGACCGTCACGACCAGACATCTTCAAGATTCCGGCACTACTCGGTCCAGCGCATGATCAGGTTCGCGAGCGGCGAGCCGGAGCGCAGCGGCTCCGATTTGCCCGTCAGCACGAACCCGCGCGATTGATACAACGCAATCGCCACCGCATTCGTCTCGGTCACTGACAGTTCGATCGTGGCGCAACCGAGCGTGCGCAGATGCGCGACCACCGAATCGAACAACCGCGCGCCGACGCCCTGCCCGCGCAACACCGGATCGACCCACATCGCGCCGATGTGGCCGACACCGTCGTCGGCACGGTGCGCCGAAGCCAGCCCCAGAGCGTCGCCGTTGCGCCGCACGATGAACATCTCGAAGTTCGCGGCGTCCGCCGACCGCTGCGCACCGCGACGCCAATAGTCGTCGTCGTGCGCGCGGGCCGACTCGGCCGTTGGCGAAAACGAATCGGGCGACTCCGTCAGCGCCGTGATCCGCAACCGCTTCAGGTCCATCCACTCGTCGGCCTTCAGCGGAACGATCTCGACCTCGGTCACAGCGTGAACCGTGTGACCCACATGCACTGCATCGGCCGCGCGTCCTTCGTATATTCGTGATACGCGGCGACGATCACGCCGTTGTCGAGTTGCGCGACGCTCGGGTATCCGATGTGCCAGTACTGCCGCACCGAAGGATCGGCCGCGCCACCTTCGCGAATGACGAACTCTCGTGCGAGCGACCAGGTTACGCCGTCGTCCGAGATGCACCCGCGAACGCCCCACGGATCGCGACGATAGCCGTACACCGCAAGCACGCGACCGTCGTGCAGCTGAATGACGTCTGCCGGATAACCCCACAGTGGCGTGCGCACCGGACGGCTCCAGCTCGCGCCGTCGTCGTCGGAATGGCAGAACCACATGTTGTCGAACCGCAATGGCCGCGCTTGCGTTCGCAGCAGGCAGATCAGCCGCCCGGACGACAGCCGGGTCATGCCGGCCTCCGCCCATTCGAGTATGTGCGCGGGGTCGTACGCTACCGTCGCCCAGTATTCCCAGTTGTTGCCGCCGTCGTCGGAGCGCAGCACGAAGACGCGCGGCGTTTCGCCGCCCTGCGCGAACCATTCGCGCGTGAACGTACCGTGCAACGGCATCAGCAGGCCGCCGTCAGCGAGTTCGATGATGTGTCCGGCGCCAGAACCGCCGACGATGTACGGACCGAGTCCGGAATCTGCGACCGGTGAAGTATTCACCGGAATCGGCGCCGACCAGGTCGCGCCGTTGTCTTTCGAGCGGCACAACGCGTAACCGGTCTGTCGTTTCAGCCGCTCGCGCCGCCCCGGCGGCGGCCCACCCATGATCTGGTCCGCGCCCCCCTTCAGCGCCGTTGGGGCCATGAAGCTGCAGACCCTAGTGTGCATCAGAATCTCGCCGGTGGAGATCTGCGCGAACGCGCAGTCCCAGTTGCCCACGTGTTCGCTCCACGGCCATACGGTGCGACGAGTGGCGCTATCCCACGTTTCGCCGCCGTCCGTCGATTTGATGAGGCACGACTGGCCACTGTCGGCGTGCACGCGTCCGCGTTCCTGGTTGTAGCCGAGCAGAAGTTCGCCGTTGGCGAGCTTGATCAGGCTGCCTTGATTGCACGCGTGATCGGGGTCGTGATAGGCGAGTACGTGCTGCATGTCCATCGTCGAGCGCGGCCCTTGATCGGGGAGCGGTAGCCTAGCCCGGAGTCTTTGGGAGCGTCCATTCGATCCTGTACCATCGGCGTCCCTTCACGGATCGACACGAGAGATCGAACGGATGATGCGGCTTCGCACCGAGTTTCTGCGCGCGTGAGCGGCACTCCACCGGCAGTTCTCGGGGCGCTGAAGCACCGCAATTTCACGCTGTATCTCGTCGCGCGTTTCATTGCGACGCTCGCGGTGCAGATGCAGAGCGTCGCCGTCGGCTGGCAGGTGTACGCCATCACGAACGATCCGCTCGACCTCGGCCTGATCGGGCTCGCGCAGTTCCTGCCGTTCGTCGTGCTGGTGTTGCCGGCCGGGCAGATCGCAGATCGCTACGATCGAAAATTCATTCTCGCCACGTGCTACGTGGTCGAGGTCGTCTGCGCCGCGCTGCTGCTCGGCTTCACGATGTACGGACTCCGCACCGCGTGGCCGGTGTTCATGGTGCTGGTCCTGTTCGGCGCCGCGCGCGCCTTCGCGATGCCCACGTCGCAGGCGATCACGCCGAACCTGGTGCCGCGCGAAATCTTCGGTAACGCGGTGGCGCTGAACTCGTCGACGTTCCACGTTGCGACCATCGTCGGTCCGTCGCTGGGCGGGCTGATGTACGTAGCGGGGCCGTCCACCGTCTACGCCGTGGTCACCGTGCTGTTGATCGTGTCGGTCGCATTCATGCTGTCGGTGCGGATGCCGGCAACCATACGCAGCACCGAACCCGCGAGCTGGCACACGGTGCTCGAAGGATTGCGCTTCGTCCGCTCGCGTCCGGTGGTGCTGGGCGCAATCTCTCTCGATCTTTTCGCGGTGCTGTTCGGCGGTGCGACCGCCATGCTGCCGGTGTTCGCGAAAGACATTCTCGCGACCGGGCCGGAAGGGCTCGGCCTGTTGCGCACCGCGCCGGCGATCGGCGCTGCGGCTACCGCCGCCCTGCTCGCGGTCTTTCCGATCACACGTTCGGTAGGTCGCTGGATGTTCGCCGGCGTTGCTCTTTTCGGCGTCGCAATCATCGTGTTCGGGCTATCCAACAGTTTTGCCTTGTCGCTGGCGGCGCTCGTGTCACTCGGCGCAGGCGACATGGTGAGCGTCTACATCCGTCACATTCTGATTCAGCTCGAGACGCCGGACGAAATCCGCGGCCGCGTCAGCGCCGTGAACGCCGTGTTCATCGGCGCGTCGAACGAACTCGGTGAGTTCGAATCGGGCGTCACGGCAGCGTGGTTCGGATTGGTGCCGTCCGTGATACTCGGCGGCGCGGCGACCATCGGGATAACTGGATTGTGGATGCGGCTCTTCCCCACGCTTCGCACGATGGACCGGTTCCCCGGCGCGGACAAGCCTGCTTCCTAACGCGCCTCGACGAGGTTGTTTGTACCGGGAGACAACACGTTGACGGACTACGCGTGCTCACACGTCCACTTCGCCGTCGGCCCACGCCTTGATCAGATGATGTGCAATCGCAATGGGTCCGGGTACACGCAACTCCGGGTTTTCGTTTGCGAGCGCGGTCCGCACGGCGTCGCGCGGGAACCAGCGCACGTCCGCCATCTCGCTGGGATCGATCGTGATCTTCGTGGTCAGCGCGCGGCCATGGCAGCCGATCATCAACGACGACGGGAACGGCCACGGCTGTGACGAGTGATAACGCACCGCGCCGACCAGCACGCCCGCTTCTTCGCGGATCTCACGCCGCACCGCCTCTTCGATCGACTCCCCCTGATCGATGAAACCTGCCAGCGCCGAATACATACCGGTGCTCGCAAGCCGACCTTGCGACTGACCGAGCAGACATCGATCACCGTCGAGAATCAGCATGATCGCCACCGGATCGGTGCGCGGGAAATGCTCGGTCTTGCACACGCCGCAAATGCGCACGTGGCCGCCCCGTGACGGGTCCGTTGGGGCACCGCACGCGCTGCAGTGGCGGTGACTGCGATGCCAGCCGATCTGCGCCCGGGCCTGGGCGAGCACGCCTGTGTCTTCGACCGCGAGGCGCATCGCCGCCGCGCGCGCGTCTTCGAATCGCCATGCATCGTCGAGATCGAGTTCGTGCACCGGGTCGCCGAGTTCCGAAACGTCGATCGCGAAATGGGCAACGCCGTCGAGCAGGCCGAGGAAGACCGGTGCAACGGCGATGTCGAGGCGCGCGACGTCGGCGCGGCTCAACCAGCCGAGCCGGAGACCATCGGCGTCGTGCACCAGTACGTTCAGGCGCGCGAGCGGCAGAAAGCGACTGCCGGCGTTGCCCTCCGCAGCTTCGAGCCACACGGGATCGCGTCGTTGCGCATCGCCGCGGTCGAACGGACTACCGGCAAAGATATGTGTGTGTTCCAACGCGACGTCCTGCGGATCGGGTGGGTCATTCTCGCAGAGAATTGCCGCAGCGCGTTCGCGCCAGTTATGGTGGAACGAATCCACGCGGAGGCCCTACATGCCGTCGTTGAACGTCAATGGTTGCCCGATCAACTACATCGTGGAGGGCACAGGTAAACCGGTCATGCTGATTCACGGCTTCGCCAGCAGCCTGCAGGGCAACTGGCGTGCACCGGGAATCGTCGACGCCATCGTGAGGTCCGGACGTCAGGTGATCGCGATCGATTGCCGTGGCCACGGCCGCAGCGGCAAGCCGCACGATCCCGCGGCGTATGCGGGCACTGCGATGGCGGACGACGCGGTGGCGGTGCTCGATCATCTCGGCATCGAAAAAGCCGATCTCGCCGGCTACTCCATGGGCGGGTTTCTCTCGACCACGTTGCTCGTCAATCGCCCTGAGCGCTGGCGCAGCGTGATCATCTCCGGCATGGGCGACGTGCTGCTGAAGGGCAACCTGCCAACGCAGCAGTTCGACACGCTGGTGGTCGCGATGGAGACACCGGACGCGGCGGCGATCAAAGACGCACGCGGCCGCGCGTTCCGGCAGTTCGCCGAAGCGAGCGGCAACGATCTGCGCGCGCTGGCGGCGATGCACAAGACGCGGCGCACCGGCTTCGATCCCGCCGGACTTGCCGCGGTGAAGATCCCCGTGCTGGTGCTGATCGGCGACAAAGACGATCCGGCCAGCGCGAGACGCCTTGCCGACGCGATTCCGGGCGCATCGTTCGTCGAAGTACCCGGCGATCACCTGGGAGCAGTCGCAACGCCACGATTCGCGCGCGCGATGGTCGAGTGGCTGACGCACTGACACCCAAACACTGGGATGGGCCGCCGCTCGACGCCTGGCGCGCGTGGCGTCCGGAACAGGCCGCGGCGCATCTCGCCGGCGTCGGCATCAATTGGTGCGTGGTCGGCGGTTGGGCCATCGATCTGTGGCTCGGCCGCGAAACGCGTCAGCACGAAGACCTCGAGATCGCGATCCTGCGCGACGACTTTCCGGCGATCCGGGAACACCTGCGCGCGTTCGATCTGCACAGCGTCGGCGACGGCGAAGTGCGCAGGCTGGCGCCGCACGACACGCCGCCGCCGGACAAGCATCAGAACTGGGTGCTCGACCCGGACGCGAACGCATGGCGGATGGACATCATGATGGAGCCCGGCGACGCACGTACGTGGGTGTTCCGGCGCGATCCGTCGATCCGCGCGCCGCGCAGCCGGATGATCGGAATCCGCCACGGCGTGCCGTTTCTGAAGCCGGAAGGTGCGCTGCTCTACAAGGCAAAAGGACTACGGCCGAAAGACGAGGCCGATTTTGCTGCGTGCCTGCCGAGTCTCGACGACGTGGCGCGGGAATGGCTCGCCGACGCATTGACGCGCGCTCACCTGGCTCATCCGTGGATCGCAGCTCTATCGCGCCGTTAGTCGTCGGAGGGATTCTTCGGCGGCGTGGCTGGCGGCGTTCGGTTCGACTCGTCGCCAGCCGGTTTCTCGGAAGCGGATCTACTCTTCGGCGACGGGACGATTCTCGCGGCGCTGACGGTGGACGTCTGTCGCGGTGTCGGAGGGACGGAGCGTGACGGACTGATCACCGACCCTTGCCTCGCCTGAATCGTGCGCGGCGCGCTAACGGTCGAGGTCGGGGGCGCCGATGGCGCAGTGGCCACCTTCGGCGGCGGTGGCGTCGCAGCGATCACGGCTGGCGCAAATACGTCCACGCTCAGATCGAACGTGCGCAGGTCGTTGCCCGACATCGATCCGATACCGACCATCTGGCGCGCTACTTCCTCGCCTTTCTGATTGCGGATCGTGATCACGACCGAATATTCCCACGGCGTGTTAGCCGCGGGATGTCGGATCGTCCCTTCGACGTGAAGAGCGGAAAAGCGCTCGCCCGCCTGCTCCGCCGCCAGCCCGTGTTTCAGGTGATGACGGCAGACAGGACAGATGCTCGCGCTTTCGAGGATCTCGGAACGGCAGTGTGGACATCTACGACTCTTGCCCGGCGAAACCGAGCGAGTCGTGCTCATGCCCCAGGGCCTTCCTTCCCGGAT
This sequence comes from Pseudomonadales bacterium, assembly GCA_035494855.1. Taxonomy (GTDB): domain Bacteria; phylum Pseudomonadota; class Gammaproteobacteria; order Pseudomonadales; family Azotimanducaceae; genus DATJGR01. Next base: position 15,284 of record DATJGR010000045.1, read on the forward strand.
TTCGGACTGGACGCGCCGGTGGGATCCCAACCGAACTCGACCCGGCCGCGCATGCGCGAGCCGGCCGATACGGTGAGCGTCCCGGCTTTGAGGTCGCCGTTCATGACGCCGGTCGACGCGAGTTCGACGGCCGAGGCCGCGTCGATGTTGCCTTCGAGCTCACCGCCGACGGTGACGGTCTTCGCCTTCACGCCGCCGGTGAGCTTCGCGCCAGGCTCGATCGTCAGGTTGCCTTCGACGTGCACGTCGCCCTTGAAGTTACCGGCGATGCGGACGTGGCCTGCGCCTTCGATCTTGCCTTCGATCGCGAGCCCGGCCGCGATGACCGATTCTTTCTGCTCCATTCGGGGTGCTCTCACCGTGGTGTCGGCGACGGGACGTGCCGGAGGTGGGGGGGGTGGTTGACGTTCCGGCTCCCTGGCGGTCGGAGGCGGTATGTTCGGAACCGGCGCCGCGCCGGGTTTATCGGTTTCTTTCCAGAGTGCCATTCGCGTCGGCTCCTTTCGACATGGAGGGAGCAGCGAGTGTATCAACATCGCGCGCGGTGCAAAGCATTCGCGCAACCTGCAAAGTGGCGTCTGTGACTTGCGCCTCACTTCATCACGGGTTCGGACAACCTGTTTCGAAGTGACGCTTCAGATTTGTCAGCATCTTGGTCGGTGTGCCGACGATCCGTTGCCGCGCGAGCCAGTTCGGCACACCACCACCGGGTTCGATGTGCATGTCGAGATCGATCCGCGTACGGCCGCCGGATTGAACGAAGCTCCACCGACCACTGACGCCGCTCATCCGCACCGCGCGGGAATCGACCGGCCGATAGTCCGGCAGACCCTCGATGCGGACCGAGATCTTCGTGGTCATCGACTCCGCGGTCTCGGACAACCGATAGATCATGTCGCGGTCTTTCACCGGCCACGGCATCGACGTGCGGATGTAGTAGATCTGCGTCCGCGGCGTCGGGCGCTCGAGCAGCCGCGCCTCGGCGGTATCCGGAATCCATTGCTCGAACGCCGCCACGTCTTCGACGAACGCGACCAGCTGCGGCAATGTCGCGCAGACATCGCCGCTCGCGCGCACTTCCGGAAACGCCGAGCCGGGAAACGGACGCGTATACACCACGGTCCCGTTCGCCTTCTCGAGTTCGGTCCACTCCGCCGTCTCGGTTGCGGGCGTCGCTGCAGCGGCGAACGCGCCGATCGGACCGCCGGTGCTGTAGGCGCAGAGGCACATCGCGATGGCGATCCGGCGCGCCGCAGAACTACGCGTGGTACGCACCTTGTGCCTCACCTTTGAACGCGATTATCGTTGCCCGCTTCCATTCACTGACGCATGACAACGGAACGGCGCATGAAGATCAACGCAATACGCATCGCCCAACAAGGCGGTGTAGAACAAATGAAGCTCGAGTCGATCGAACTCGCACCGCCGAAACCGGGCGAAGTACGCGTGCGCCACGAGTCGATCGGCGTCAACTACATCGACACGTACCACCGCTCCGGTCTCTACAAGCTGCCGTTGCCGAGCGGCATCGGCGTGGAAGCAGCGGGCGTGGTCGACGAACTCGGCGCCGGCGTCACCACGCTCGCGGTCGGCGATCGCGTCGGCTACTGCGGTGGGCCGATCGGCGCATACGCGCAAGCCGCCAACGTGCCGGCAGCGCGGCTCATCAAACTTCCCGCAGGCGTCAGTTGCGACGCCGCGGCGGCGATGCTGCTCAAAGGTCTCACGGTTCAATACCTGTTCCGTCAGACGTACAAACTGAGCCGCGGCGAGACGATTCTGTTCCATGCGGCGGCCGGCGGTGTCGGTTTGATCGCGTGCCAATGGGCGCGCCACCTCGGCGTCACCATGATCGGCACGGTGAGCTCCGCCGAGAAAGCCAAGCTCGCAAAGGCGCGTGGCTGCGACCACATCATCGACTACACGACCGAAGACGTTGCGGCGCGCGTTGCCGCGCTGACCGGCGGAAAGAAAGTACCGGTGGTGTACGACGGCGTGGGCAAAGACACGTTCATCGGCTCGCTCGACAGCCTCGCCCCGCGCGGCCTGCTGGTGTCGTTCGGCAATGCATCCGGCCCGGTCACCGGTGTCGACCTCGGCATCCTGTCCGCCAAGGGTTCGCTGTACGTCACGCGCCCCACATTGGCCACCTACACAGCCACCACCGAGATGCTGCAGTCCGCGGCGGCGGAGCTGTTCGACCTCGTCGCGCAAGGCGCGATCACGCCGGACATCACGCGGCACTATCCATTGAGCGAAGCGCAGGACGCGCATCGGGCATTGCAGCAGCGCGGCACGGTCGGCTCGATACTGCTGACGCCCTGAATCGATGGAAGCCGGCGGAATGAGTGATCGACGGTGCCAGCCACCGTAGTGACAGAATTGGTGATCGACGGTGCCCGGCACCGAACACACTCGCAACCACGAGGTGCCCGATGAGTGAGCCTCTACGAATAGCCGTGCTGAGCCGCTGGCACGTGCATGCTGACGAGTATGCGAAGGCGGTGAACGACCATCCGGACGCGAAAGTGGCCGCGGTGTGGGACGAGAACGCGGACCGCGGCCGCAAATGGGCTGGGCAACTCGGGGTCGATTTCATAGACGACTACGCGACGTTGCTCGCGCGAAGCGACATCGACGGCGTGGTGGTGACATCGCCCACCGACCGGCATCGCGAGTTGATCGTGGGCGCGGCAAAGGCCGGCAAACATGTGTTCACCGAAAAGGTGCTCGCCACGCGCATGGAAGACGCTTACGCGATCGCCGCCGCCGTGCGCGCGTCGCCGATCCGCTTCGCCATCTCGTTTCCGCGGCGGACCATCGCGCCGCTCGTGCACGCCAAAGCGATGCTCGATTCGGGCGCGCTCGGCGACATCACGCTGGTGCGCATCCGCATTTCGCACGACGGCGCCCTGCGCAACTGGCTGCCCGAGCACTTCTTCGATCCGGTGGCGTGCGGCGGCGGCGCGATGATCGATCTCGGCGCGCACGGCATGTATCTGTCGTGCTGGTTGCTCGGCGCGCCGCGGCGCTGTACGTCGATCTTCAATTCCGTAACCGGCCGCGCGGTGGAAGACAACGCGGTCAGCATCATTGAATTCCAGAACAATTCCGTCGCGATCAACGAAACGTCGTTCGTGAGTTGGGGCGGCGCGTACAGCGTGGAAATCGACGGCACGCACGGCGGTTTTCAGATGTCGAGCCCGCGCAACGTGCGTACCCGCAGCGGCGAAGACAAAGCGTGGCGTCCGGCCGAACTGCCACAGGACGAGCTGATGCCGATTCCACGCTGGATCGCGAGCATCCGCGGCGACGGTCCGGTCGACTTCGGAATGGGTATAGAAGAAGCGGTGCAGCTTTCCGAGATCATGCATGCCGCGTACCGCTCGCACCGGGAGAGGCGCACCGTCGATTTCGACAAACTGCAGGCTTAGGGGGAACACATGGCACAGCGACCCAAGCGCGGCGACAAAAAGCTGCGTTATGGCTTCATCGGCGCCGGTGGCATCGCCGGCGAACACCTCACCCACCTCGCTGATCGGCGCGACGTCGAGATCGTGGCGCTCGCGGACCCCAACGATCAGATCATGGCGCGGCACGCGACGAAGTTCGGCGTCAAACAGACGTTCGGCGACTGGAAGGAAATGCTGGCGAACGTTCAGCTCGACGCGGTGAGCATCTGCACGCCGAACAAGCTGCATGCGGAATGCGCGATCGGCGCGATGGAAGCCGGTTGCGCGGTGCTGTGTGAAAAACCGTTGGCCGGCAGCGCCGAAGAGGGCGAACAGATGATCGCAGCGGCCGAACGGCTCGGACGCAAACTGGTCATCGGCTTCCAGTACCGGTTCAACTCGCGCACCCAGTTCCTCAAGAGCGCGGCCGATGGCGGCCAGTTCGGCCGCATACTGTATGCGCGCGTACAGGCGCTGCGCCGGCGCGGCATTCCGAACTGGGGCGTGTTCGGCCGCAAGGAACTGCAAGGCGGTGGCCCGTTGATCGACATCGGCGTGCACGTGCTGGAAATGTGCCACTACACGCTCGGATCACCGACGCCGGTGAGCGCAAGCGCCGACATGTTCACCTATATAGGCAACAAGCCGTCCGACCGGATTCAGTCGCAGTGGAAAGGCTGGGATTACGAGACGTACAACGTCGAGGACCTCGCAGTCGGCCGCGTGCGTTTCGCGAACGGCACGGTGATGCACATCGAAACCTGCTTCGCTGCCCACATCGAGAAGGACTACTGGAGTTTCCAGTTGATGGGCGAGAACGGCGGCGCAACGTGGGATCCGCCGCGCATCTTCCGCGACGAAGACGGCCACATGGTCGACAAGTCGCCGGCGTGGCACGCCGACGAGCGCACCGACCGGATGTTCCGCCGCAAGATGAACAACTTCGTCGATCACGTTCTGTACGACTCGCCAACGCTCGCACCCGGCCGCGACGGCTTGACCGTTCAGAAGATGATCGATGCGCTGTATCGGTCTGCTGATCAGGGTGGGGTTGAGGTCAAGATTTAGCGCTTCGATCGCGCCTGCGGCTTCGATCGAACGGTTGAGTGTCGGAGGTTCGGAGCGCCGGACGCGCTCGAGCCATCCCTGGCCGCTCCATCGGCGCCATCCATGGCGCCTCAGGGTCCGGCGCACCGAACCTCCGCCCCTCCTACGTGAATTCGAAGCCACAACTTCGTTGAGGGGTGCGTCGAGACGGTGACTTTGGGCGAGGGACAACCGGGTTCACTCGACGACTTTGGACGTGTCGGTTCACGCGAGGCGGGCAGCACGCTGCTCGGCGGTGGATACGCGACATCAGGCGGAGGTGGAGGTTTGTTGTGGCAGGACCCTGAGGCGCCAGGGATGGCGCCGATGGAGA
>DATJGR010000046.1:0-36557 GCA_035494855.1 Pseudomonadales bacterium
ACGCAGTTCTGCATGCGTCCGTCGCGCAGGAACGTCACCGCCACTTCAGCAGCTTTCGCGCGCATGTCGAACACGCTTTCCGGTGTGAAGAACGCCGAGTGCGGCGTCAGCACCAGTCGGTGCGCGATCCAGTCTTCGTTCGCGCTGAACGCCTTGATCAACGGATGGTCCGGATCCGCGGGCTCCACCGGCAACACGTCGAGACCTGCCGCCTGCACCTTGTCGTCGCGCATCGCCCGATAGAGTGCGTCGAGATCGACGACTTCGCCGCGCGCGGTGTTCACCAGAATCAGTCCGGGTTTCGCGGCGGCGAAGGCATTCGTGCCGACGAGTTTGCGCGTCTGATCCGACAGCGGCACGTGTACGCTAACGACATCACTCTGCTGCATCAGATCTTCGAGCGAGTGTACGCGCCTGACACCCAACGCCAGATCGACGCCGTTGCTGACATACGGATCGTAGAACACGACGTCCATTCCGAACGCTTTGGCGCGCAGGGCCGCGGCGGTTCCGATGCGGCCGATGCCGACCACGCCGAACGTGCACGCCGACAGGCGTCGGCCATACGGATTCAACGCGGGCCGCCAGTTGCCGCGGGGATTGGCACGCAGCTCGGCGGTGTGGAACTCGATGCCTTTCATCAACGTCAACATCAGCGCTATCGCGTGGTCTGCTACTTCCATCGTGCCGTAGTCCGGTACGTTGCAAACGGGAATTCCGAGTTCGCCCCATGCCTTCAGGTCTATGTTGTCGAATCCGACCGCGGGCTTTACGAAGATGCGGCATTTCTCGAGCTTCGCCCGATATTGGCTCGGCACGTCGATACCGGACACGACACCGTCACAGTTACGCCACTGATCCTCGGTCACGTTTTCATAACGGTCGACGAATTCGGCACGCACGCCCGTGCCTATTGCTTCGCTCTCGATGCGACGGTCGTCCGGCCAGCGCATGGTCGGCCACAGAACACGCAAGGTCATCTGCTCCCCTCCTCTCTGCCTACGATCTCGGCCAATGTGTGTATGGATTCCTCGAGCGCCGCCGTCTCGATAGCGCCGATGCGCAGCCGCGTCGCAATCAGGTGCGTCATGCCGAGCCGGCTGCGATATTCCGCGATTCGCGCAAGCACCTGAGGCGGCGTACCGACAATGCCCCACTCGTCGACGGTTTCCGGCATGCGCGTTCGCATCGCATCGGTCGCTTGCGCGCGCATCGTCGCCACCTGTGTCGCCAACGCCTCGCGCACGCGATCGAGCATTGCCGTGTCCTGGCTGACGAACACGGTGCGCATGATGGGCACGACATTGGGAATCGGCACACCGGCCTGCCCGCACGCTTCGGCATGGCGCGCATAGTTGCGAAGCAACACGTCGAACGACTCCATCGGCGATGCGAGATACGGCAAGCCGAGCGTGCCGGCCTGACGCAACGCTTTCGGTCCGAACGCCGCCACCCAGATCGGTGGATGCGGCGACTGCACCGGCCGCGGCCAGAGGGAAACGTTGGCATCGCCGCCGATCGCTTCCCCGCTCCATGCGCGGCGCATCGTCGCCAGGCAGTCGGCAAAGATCTCGCGCTTCTCGGCGCGCACCACGTTGAATGCATCGAACAGCGCCGGTTGATAGCCGCGACCGACACCCAGGATCACGCGCCCGTTCGACAACTGGTCGAGCACCGCCACCTGCTCGGCGGCCTGCAACGGATGCCGCAGCGGCAGCAGATACGATGTCGTGCCGAGGCGGATCGTGCGCGTTGCACCGGCCACGGCCGAGAGCAGCATCATCGGTTCCGGAATCGCGCCTTCGCCGAAGTGGTTCTCCGGCAGCCAGAACGACTCGTATCCCCACCGCTCCGCCAACTCCGCCTGCCGCGACAGTTCGTCCGCGCGGCGGCCGATCGGTGCGAGCCACGGGGTGAGTCCGAGATGCAGCGAATCGGCCATGGCCGAGACGTTACCACAAGGCTCCTCTTGCAATTGCCGGTGTGCGCTGCAATCTACCGGCGTCCGCACAGGCCTCGTCCAAACGGGAAACGAAGTGTCCGAACAAACAGTTTCGTCGGGTTCGCCGGCCGATCGATTGAATCGCGAATGCTTCTGCATCGGCACCGATGTAGCCGCGCTGCACGACTGGCTCGACGCAGATCTTTCGCGCGGCGGACTGACGCGGTCGCTTCACGACTCGCACCCACACCTGTTCTCGTCGCTGCCGGTGTTCGTATCGCGCGCGCACGTGCTGGAAATGCAGGAAGTGATCCGCGCCGTGCATGCGGTTGCCGGCACCGATGCCTACCGCAGCGAAGCGCTCGCGCGCGCGCCGCGGATTGCCACGCATCGGCCCGCCGCCAACGGCGTTTTGCAAGGCTACGATTTTCACCTCGGCGCCGACGGCCCGCAGTTGATCGAGATCAACACCAACGCCGGCGGCGTAATGCTGAACGCGGAGATGGGCCGCGCGCAGCAGGCGTGTTGCCGCGAAGTCGCCGATCTGGTCAGTGGCCCGAGCGACTACGCGTCCATCGAAGCGCGGCTGTTCGCAACGTTCATGGCCGACTGGCGCGCCGCGCGCGGCGATGCACCGCTGCGCCACATCGCGATCGTCGACGATGCTCCGACCTTGCAGTATCTGTATCCCGAGTTCCTGCTGTTCCAGCGGCTGTTCGAAGCGCATGGAATCCGCACCACGATCGCAGATCCGGCGGAGCTCACGCTCGACGCCGGGTCGCTGCGGCACGCGTCCGGTCCGATCGATCTGCTCTACAACCGATTGACCGACTTCTACTTCGAGCGGCCCCAGCACGCCGTGCTTGCGCGTGCGTATGAAACCGATTCGGTCGTCGTAACGCCGCACCCGCACAGCCACGCGCTGTATGCGAACAAGCGCAATCTCGCGCTGCTCACGGATGCGACCGCGTTGCGCCGTTGGCACATTGCACCGTCGATCTCGGAGCGCCTGCTCCGCAACATTCCGCGCACGACGATCGTAACGGCCGACGATGCGGAAGCCCTCTGGCGCGATCGCAAGCGGCTGTTCTTCAAACCCGCGTGCGGATTCGGGAGCCTCGGCGCATATCGCGGCGACAAACTGACGCGTCGCGTGTTCGCGGAAATCCTGAGCGGTGACTACGTCGCGCAATCGCTCGTGCCGCCGAGCGAGCGGATCGCTGCGGGCGACGATGCCGCGCCGGTGCTCAAGGTCGACCTGCGCAACTACGTCTACGATGGCGAGGTACTGTTGATCGCCGCGCGTCTGTATCAAGGCCAGACCACGAACTTCCGCACGCCCGGCGGCGGTTTCGCGCCGGTGTTCTATCCGACCGAATCGGGTTCGTGCGGCGCGGTCGCCTGCGATGCGGCGTGCGGTGACGAGTCGATTCCTTAGTCAGGCGGCTGCCCGCTGCACTCCATCCTTGCGCGGTCCGCCGAGTTTTTCCTGAATCTGCTCGAGCGTGAGTCCACGCGTTTCCGGCGCGTACTTCATCACCAGGATCGCGCCGATGATCGGACCGATGGCCACCCAGGTGATGCCCCACGAAATGCCCATCAGCGGAATCAGCTGCCCGATCAGATACGGGATGGCCACCTCGGTGACGCGGCCGAACAGGTTCGTCGTCCACCCGTAACCGGTCGCACGCAATTCGGTCGGGAACAGTTCCGATGCATACACGTGCGTCGCGCCGATCGCACAGTTGAAGAAGAACACGGTGGCGATGTGCCAGAAGTACTGGCCGAACACCGTATTCGTGTGGAACAGCCCGATGATCGCGACGGCCGCGATGCTGTAGAACCCGGCGCACGTCACCTTGCGGCCGATGCGGTCGACCAGCTGCCCCGCCAGCAGGTGTCCAAAGGTGCCGGCGATGTACGCCCACATCACCACGTTGCCGACCTGTGCCGGCGTCATGCCGACCTGTTCGCGCGCGTAGATCGACCAGAACGCGACCGCCGGTGCGATCACGAGATACACGCAGTTCCACAGCAGCACCACGATGCGGAAACGCGGTAGATATTGAGGTTCTATCAGCCGCTTCGCCTCGCGGAACTGCGCGCGAATCGTTGCGGCGATGGACGCGCGGTCGCGGCCGGCCGCGATTTCGCGATAACGCGCTGTTTCGCGCACGCCCATCGCCAGAAACGGCAACAGGAACAACGGGAACAGACCGATCAGATACAGGCCGCGCCAGTGCGCCCCGTCGTTTGCGATGCCGAACCAGTTCGACGCCACTGCAACGCACTGCATGGCGAAGTCGTGCGCAGGATTTCCTTCCGCGTTCGCGAGCAGCAGGAAGAACGGCGACGTCTTGGCCATCGCAACGGTACCGACGGTAGCGAAGCCGGTGAGGATGGTGATGCCGGTGCCGCGCAAGCGCGCCGGCAACTCCTCGCCGGCGATGATGATGGCGAGACCGTATTGGGCCGTCAGGAACAGCCGCGCCACGGTTTGCCACGCCGCGAACTGGAACTTCGTCTGCACGAAGGCCGTCGCCGCGGTTGCAATGGCAAACCCACCGACGGTGATCAGCAGCAGCGTGCGGCGGCCGAACCGGTCCGCGCACATCAGGAAGAAGAACGACGCGATCATGCCGCCGCGCGTGATCGCGTACAGCGTGCCCCACTCGTCGAGGCCGATGTGCAGCGTCGCGCGAACGTCGACGGACGCGAGCGTCAGCATCGACGCATCGAATCCTTCGTACAGCGTCGCGATGCCCAGCAGCGCCAGCAGCAGGATGTGATAGGCCGAAAAACGCTCTTTCGGCTCGGCGGCGTCGCTCATTCGCTCAAACTCCCCAGTCCGCGGAACGGTCGCTCTCCCGCGGCTATCCTGCCACGCGCCTCCGCCGAAACCTACCTGGGTTCGCGCTCCAGCCGTTCGATCTCTTCCTGAAAGCTGCGACGCACCGCGGTGAGCCCAAGTGCACGCCACGTCGGCGCAAGCCGTTTGATGCGCACCTTGAACGAATTCACGTACGACTCTTCGTCGAGGTAGCCGTGCTGATACTGGAAGTACATGTTGTCCCAGTGAGTCTGCTGCGCGATCTGCCACAGGCGGAAGTATCCCCGCTCGTCGGCCGATAGCTGCTGGAGCGCCGCCGGGTCCTCCGGATAACCGAGTTCGGTCAGCTTGATGATCACCGGGCCGATGCGGTCGGAGTCGGCCGCGTCGACCATCATCGCCTGCAGTGCATCGGAGCGCATTTGGTACATCTGCGCGAGGGCGAGCTTGCGCGCTTCCTCCATCGCGATCGTGTTGAGCCGAATCTGCTTCGTCAGATACAGCAACGTCACGACGACGCCGATAGCGCCGATCATTTCGCCAATCGATCCCAGGTCCTGCAGTGTCATGGTGTTCTCCAGCCGCGGTCCGACGTTAATTCACGCCCCGCCGCGACGCCATAGCAGTCTCTGTTAGCATGCGCGCATGAAAATCAGCGCCGACATCGACATCGCCAACGAGCGCCCGATGGTCCTCATCGGCGGCATCAACGTGCTCGAATCGCTCGACCTCGCACGCGAAGCCTGCGCCGAATACGTGCGCGTGACGCGCAAACTCGGCATGCCGTACGTGTTCAAGGCGTCGTACGACAAAGCGAACCGTTCGTCGATTCATTCGTTCCGCGGTCCCGGTCTCGAGCAAGGGCTCGCGATGCTCGCTACCATCAAGAAAGAGTTCGGCGTACCGGTGCTCACCGACGTGCACGAACCGTGGCAGGCAGCGCCGGTGGCCGAAGTGGCAGACATCCTGCAATTGCCGGCGTTCCTTGCGCGCCAGACCGACCTGGTCGAGGCGCTAGGCAGAACCGGCAAACCGATCAACATCAAGAAACCGCAGTTCCTGAGTCCGCCGCAGATGGCCAACGTGGTGGAGAAGTTCCGCGAGGTAGGCAACGACCGCGTCATGCTGTGCGACCGCGGCACCAATTTCGGTTACGACAACCTCGTCGTCGACATGCTCGGCTTCGGCGTGATGAAGCGTGTGTCGAACGACGCGCCGATCATCTTCGACGTCACGCACGCGCTGCAGCAGCGCAGTTCCGTCGTGATGCTGGACGGCAACAGCCAGACCGTTGCCGCGGCATCGGGAGGACGGCGCACTCAGGTGCTCGATCTGGCGCGCGCCGGCACCGCAGTGGGCATTGCGGGACTGTTCCTCGAAGCGCATCCCGACCCGGACAACGCGAAGTGCGACGGGCCGAGCGCGTTGCCGCTCGCGAAGCTGGAAGCGTTCCTGACACAAGTGAAAGCGGTAGACGATCTCGTCAAATCGTTCCCGCGCGTCATCATCGACTAGCCGCCAACGGCCCCATTCAGTCGCGCGCTCAGCCGCCGACGGTAGTGCCTTCTCCGTTCGCGCTGGGCGGCGTGTATTTCACTCCGATGGCGTCGTACATCGCCTGAATCATCGGCCACCATCGCGGATCGCCGCCGGGACCGCCCGCCTGCATCTGGTTCATCGCGTAACCGAACGAGATGCCGTTCTCCGGATCGCAGAAGCCGAGCGATCCGCCCGCGCCACCGTGGCCGAACGCTTTCGTGTTGTCAGAGAAGCGCCGCATCGGGCTCGGCAGCATGAACCCGAGGGCAATGCGGTTGGACAACTGCAGCACTTTGTCGATGCCGGCCGCCTGTTCCGTGCGCGTGCGTTCCATCCCGGATTTCGAGATCAGCTGCACGCCGCGGAACGGCTGGCCGCGCGTCCATGCGCCGAGCGCCGCGTAAAAAGTCGCCAGCGAGCGCGCATTAGTGTGACCGTTAGCGCTGCAGATTTCCGCGGTGCGCCACGCCCGGCTGTTCACCACACCGGGGCCGAGCGCCGGCGGGTTGCCGAACGTTTTGCCTTGCAGTGACTCCTTGTCGGCCATCATTTCGGCGAGCAGGTCGCGCGTGCCGGGCGCCGGCGGCGGCGAAGGATTCAGATCGGCGATGCGCGCGTCGAGTTCCGGACCGCTGCCGATGAACGCATCGAGCGCCAGCGGGTGCACGATCTCTTCGCGGAAGAATCGGCCCACGCTGCGGCCGCTTGTGCGGCGCACCAGTTCGCCAACGAGCCAACCATAGGTGATCGCGTGATAGCCGTGCGCCGTGCCGGGCGTCCACCACGGTTCCTGCGCGGCGAGCTCCGCGCACATCTTCGGGTAGTCGTACATGTCTTCCGCGGAGAGCGGTTTTCTTATCGCAGGCAAGCCGGCCTGATGCGTGAGGCAATAGCGCACCGGCAACTTCTCTTTGCCGGCCTGCGCGAACTCCGGCCAGTACTTCGCAACGGGCGCGTCGAGATCGAGTTTGCCGCGCTCCACCAGTAACGCCGCGCACGCGGCGCCGAGGCCTTTCGTGGTCGAGTACACGTTGACGAGCGTGTTCTTGTGCCATGGTTTCGTGCGCGCTTTGTCGGCGTGACCGGCCCACAGGTCGAGCACCGGTTTGCCGTTGACCGTCACGCACACCGACGCGCCGATTTCCTTGCCCGCCGCGAAATTCGACGCGAAACCGTCGCGCACTTTCGCGAAGCGCGCATCGCACTCGCCGTGGATCGTTACGTCCGCCATTGCTCCCTCCGTTGACGCCGAACCGTCACTCTAAGCGAGCGGCGCCGGATCGGAGAAGCCCGCGATCGGCGAATCGCGCTTCTCACCGTCTTCCCAGTCGGACCATTCCACGCGGAACGCCGCCACGTAGGCTTTTACCGATTCGCCGACGGTCGAGAAAAAGTGCTGGGCGCCGATCTGTTCGAACAATCCGAAGCGTTTGAGTTCGTCTTTCACCGGATCCTTCACCTCGGCGAACGTGAGTTCGATGTGCGCCTCGCGCAGCGTTTCGGCAAGTTCGCCAATGACGTCGGCCGCGGTGACGTCGACGCTGGTCACCGGCTCCGCCGAGATGACGAGACGCCGCACCGGGTCGGGCGCGTGCGCCACGGCATCGAGCACGCGATCGCGAAACAACTCGGCGTTTGCGAAGAACAGCGGCGCGTCCCAGCGGAACAGCACGAGCCCCGGCACGCGCCGTGCGTTTGGATAACGCGTCACGTCGTGGTAGCCCTTCACGTGGTCTACGCGCCCGAGCACCGCCGAATGCGGCCGCCAGCCGTTCCACAGGAACTCGAGCACCGCGATGGCGATGGCGAGGCCGATGCCCTCGATCGCGCCGAACGCGACGACGCCGAAGAAGCACGCCATCGACAACCAGAACTCCCACCGCTGTATCCGATAGATGCGCCGCAGATCGGTGAACTCGAACATCTCGATCGCCGCCGCAACCACCACCGCCGCGAGCGCCGCCATCGGCAGGTGTGTGAGCAAGGTCGGTGCGAACACGAGCAACAGCGCGATCGAGATCGCGCCAACGACCCCGGTGAGCTGCGATTTCGAGCCGGCCGCCACTGCCACCGGCGTGCGCGACGCGCTGCTGCTCACCGGAAATCCCTGGAGGAAACCGGTTGCGAGGTTCACTGCGCCCAGCCCGACCATCTCCTGGTTCGGATCGATGCGCAAACCGAGACGCGCCGCGTAGGTGCGCGAGAGCACGCTGGTATCGGCAAACGCGACGAGCGCCACCGCTACGCCGCCCAGCAACACCGGCACCACGTCGTCGGCGCCGATCAACGGCAGCTTCGGCATCGGCAATCCGCTCGGCATGGGGCCGAGCACCGCGACACCCGCGGTCCCGCCGAGATCGAAAATCCCGACCACGATCGTGGCGCCACCGATCGCAATCAGCGCAGCGGGAATGTGCGGATAGCGCTTCAGCGCCATGAGCACTGCAAAACACACCGTGCCGATCGCAACGCTGGCCACGTTGGCGCCGCCCGCGAACGTCTGTTGCAGCGTCGTCGACGTGGCATGGAACAGACCTGACGACTCCACGGGGATACCGAGCCATCGCGGCAACTGACTCAGCGTGAGCGTCAGCGCGATGCCGTTCATGAAGCCGTAGCGGATCGGCTTCGACAGCAGCTCGGTGACGAAACCGAAACGAGCGAGGCCCCCGGCCACGCACACGACGCCGGACACGATCGCCATCGCACCGGCCAGCGCGACGGCGTGCTGCGCATCGCCGCCGGATTGCGCCAGGATCACGGCCAGAATCATGGCGGCGAGCGAAGAGTCCGGCCCCATCACCAACGCCCGATTCGGCCCGAACAACGCATACACCAGCAGCGGCACGATCGACGCGTAGAGGCCGTACACGCCGGGCACACCGCTCGCCGCTGCATAAGCGATACCGGCCGGCACCAGCATGCTGGTCAGCACGAGTCCGGCGACGAGGTCGTAGCGCAACCACGCGAGCGGGTACGCCTGGAACGTACGCAAACCCGGCAGCCAGTGCCGCCAACCGGCCTCCGCGTGGCGGCTGTGTCGCGGCGAATCGTTGGAGGGTGCGGGTCCGGCCGGTGTCGTCATGACGTCATCATCGGTGGACGTGCGGGCCTCAGGCAATCGCGCGCGCATTGCGTGGTGCGAGTCGCTGCGGTTCCATGTGATGGCATCACACAGGACCACTGCATGTCGGAGTTGCGTTTCGTTCCGTTTTCGCCGGACCTCGACGCCGGGCGCGTCGTCATGATCGACGGTTACGCGCCGGGCTTTCGGATGATCAGTCACTGGCCCGGTCACGGCACGCCGGCGCCGCTGCGCCACGACCTGACCACCGGTTCAGCATTCCTCTACTGCGATCTGCCCGAGACGGAGCGCGCGCGTCTCGTCGGCGAATTCTCACAGGTCACCAACAATCACTACGACACCGACGGCGCGCTGTCGTTGTTCACGATGCTTCAGCCCGCCATCTCGATCCGCCATCGCGATCTCATGCTGCGCGCCGCCCGGTCCGGCGATCTCGCGACCTGGGGCGGCCCCGACGCGCTCGCGCTCGATCTGTCCATCAGCAGCGATCTCGAACCGTTCATGCCGTTCTCCACGCCGCCTTACGATGCGGAGCGCCTCGGCAATCTGTCGCGCGCGTACGCGCGCATATTCGAACGGATGGAGTCGCTGCTCGCGAATCCGTTCTCGTTGCAGAACCTGTGGGGCGCGCGATACAAGCAGGTGCTCGCCGATGTCGCGCGCGTTCAACGCGGCGAAGGCATCACGGTGACGAAGTACCCGGACGACGACCTCGCGGTCGTGGAGACCGACCGGCCGATCACCATCGTCGGCTCGCGTCTCGCGGCGGGCGATCTGTTTCGGATCTTACTCGTGCACCCCGGCGAAGGCGGCAACCGCTACCGGTTCTGTTTCCGCGGCGAGTCCTGGTGGGACGTCGTCTCCGTCCGGCCACAGCCGCGCAGACATCTGGCCGATCTCTCGGCGCGACTGAACACGCTCGAAGGTGGCGCCCCGCTCTGGTGGGCATCGCCGCCGGACTGGACGGTACCGGAACTCGGTTTCGGCGCGCCGGTGCAGTTCCGGCATCAAGCCGCGCGTTTCGATCCGCAGACGGCGCATGACCCTGCGAGCCGGCTGCCAGTCGATGTCGTCGTGAACGAGCTGCGGCAGGCGTTGCGTACCGCCAAGACGTTCGATCCGATTGCGTCGTCCGTCGGACCGCAATTGGTGTAGCGTTCGTCGTCGAGCCGGGCGCGCCCCGGTTCGCTTCAAAAACGAGGAGGGACACGTCATGGCAATCAAGCTTCATCCGTCGATCGACAACGGCGTGAAAGCCGGCTCCAAGGATTTCAAAGGCGGCACGCTCACGTGCAAGTGCGCCAGCGCACCGGTGACGGTGACGCTCGGCGCCAACGTCGCGTTCAACCACGCGTGCGGCTGCAGCAAGTGCTGGAAGCCCGAAGGCGCGATGTTCTCCATGGTGGCGGTGGTGCCGCGCGACAAACTGAACGTCACCGCGAACGCGCAGAAACTGAAGGTGGTCGACAGCGCCGCGCCGATCCAGCGCCATGCGTGCACGGGTTGCGGCACGCACATGTACGGACGCATCGAGAACACAGCTCATCCGTTCTATGGCCTCGACTTCGTCCACGTCGAGCTGTCGAAAGACAAAGGGTGGGCCGCGCCCGAGTTCGCCGCGTTCGTTTCGTCGGTGATCGAAACCGGCGGCGCGCGACCGGACGAAATGGACGCGGTGCGCGCACGGTTGCGCGAGCTGAAGCTCGAACCGTACGACAGCCTCAGCCCGCCGTTGATGGATCTCATCGCGACGCACACCGCCAAGGCGAAAGGCACGCTGAAGACGAAGTAGCTGTCCGGACGTTCGGACCGTTGTCGAAGCGGCCACGGTCCGAACGTCTAATGGATATACCCGCAAATCGTGGAGCTTCCGATGACCGACACAACCGCTCACCCGCCTATCGCCACGCGCGGCGAATGGCTCGCCGCCCGCAGAACGTTGCTCGCCCGCGAAAGAGAACTGACAAAAGCGCGTGACGCCGTGAATGCGCAGCGGCGCCGTCTGCCGATGGTCAGCGTCGACAAAACCTACGTGTTCGATTCGCCCGACGGCGAGAAGACACTGCTCGATCTGTTCGAAGGGCGCCGACAGCTCGTCGTCTATCACTTCATGTTCGACCCGGGCTGGGAGAAAGGTTGTCCAGGGTGCACTGGCTTCGTCGACACGCTCGGCGATCTTTCACTGCTGGCCGCGCGCGATACGTCGTTCGCAATCATCGCGCGTGCGCCGCTCGAGAAATTGCAGGTCTACCGCGCCGCGAAGGGTTGGCAACGCACGCTGACATCGTCGTATCACACCGACTTCAACTACGACTTCCACGCGACGCAGGACGAAGCGGTCGCGCCGGTCGAGCACAACTACCACGACAAGGCAGAACTCGAGCAGCGCGGACAGGCGCGCTTCGCGCGCGGCGAGAACCACGGCATCAGCGTGTTTTTCCGCGTGGACGACGCGGTCTTCCACACGTACTCAACGTTCGCGCGCGGCACCGAAGGGGTGGCGAGCGCCGTCAGCATGCTCGACCTGACGCCGTTCGGACGGCAGGAAGATTTCGAAGATTCGCCAGAGGGGTGGCCGCAACGCCCCACCTACGGCTGAAACCACGGGTTTCCACACTAGGCACCTGGCTCTTCAGGCGACACACTGTGGCGGTTTGAAAATCGGGGTCCCGCTTCGCGGGTTGCCCACCTTAACCGCGCAGGAGAGACCGCCATGGATTTCAAGATTCCGAAGGAGCTTCAGGACTACCTCGACGAGCTCGATCAGTTCATCGAGAACGTGATCATGCCGATCCAGAACCGCGACGATAACGTCCGGTTCTTCGATCACCGCCGCGAACACGCGCGCACCGATTGGGACAACAACGGTCTGCCGCGCAAAGAATGGGAGGAGCTGCTCGCCGAGGCGCGCGCGGCCGCCGACAAGGCCGGACATCTGCGCTTCGCGTGGCCGAAGAAGCACGGCGGCAAAGGCGGCTCGAATCTGTGGATGGCGGTCATCCGCGAACACCTGGCCGCGAAAGGCCTCGGACTCTTCAACGACCTGCAGACCGAGCACTCGATCGTCGGCAACAACCCGTTCATCGTCATGTTCGAGGAGTTCGCCACGCCGGATCAGTACAAGCGCTACAGCGACGACCTGCTCAACGGCCGTTTGCGCACCGGGTTCGGCCTCACCGAGCCGAATCACGGCTCCGACGCGACCTTCATGGAAACGAAGGCCGTGCCGCAGACGAGAAACGGCAAACCGGGCTGGCTCATCAACGGCGAGAAGATGTGGACCACCGGGATGCATCACGCGAACTACGTGATGACGTTCGCCCGCACGTCCGGCAAGGACGGCGACGCGCGCGGCATCACCTGCTTCATCGTTCCCGCCGACTCGCCCGGCGTGAAGATCGAAGAATATCTCTGGACCTTCAACATGCCGACCGATCACCCGCGGGTATCGATCACCAACGTATGGATTCCGGAGGACAGCTACTGGGGCGAAATCGGCGGCGGCCTCGCCATCGGCCAGAGTTTCGTGCACCAGAACCGCATCCGTCAGGCGGCTTCGTCGCTCGGCGCGGCGGTGTACTGCATCAACGAGAGCGTCGCGTACTCGCGGCAACGCAAACCGTTCGGCAAGCCGCTTTCGAACAATCAAGCCATTCAATGGCCGCTGATCGAACTGCACACGCAGGCGCAGATGCTGCGGCTGCTGATCTGGGAAACCGCGATCGCGATCGATTCGATGCCGCACAAGGAGGTGGAACGGACGATCTCGGACCGCGTATCGATGTGCAACTACATCGGCAATCGACTGTGTTGCGACGCCGCCGACCAGGCGATGCAGACGCACGGCGGCATGGGTTATTCGCGCCACAAGGCGTTCGAACACATCTATCGGCACCACCGTCGGTATCGCATCACGGAAGGCTCCGAAGAGATCCAGATGCGCAAAGTCGGCGCGTATCTGTTCGGCTACGCGGGACCGCGCAAGAACGAGTTCACGCAGTTGTATGGGCCGGCGAAGCTGTCGTGACGCGAGGTTACGAAGCGAGCGACCGCGCGAGCACGTTCGTTTCGCACGCGTTCGAGGAGCACCTCGTCGATCTCGGCGAGGTGCGCATGAACTACGTGCGCGTCGGCAGCGCCAGCAAGCCCGCGCTGCTGCTGATTCCGGGCCAGACGGAATCGTGGTGGGGATACGAGGCGGCATTGCCGATGCTCGGCGAGCACTTCGAAGCGTTCGCGGTCGATCTGCGCGGTCAGGGTCGTTCGACGTGGACGCCGGGGCGCTACACGCTCGACAACATGGGCAACGATCTCGTGCGGTTCATCGATCTCGTGATCAAGCGGCCGACGATCGTCAGCGGCTTGTCTTCGGGCGGCGTGCTGTCGGCGTGGCTCTCCGCATACGCGAAACCCGGTCAGGTGCGCGCAGCGTTGTACGAAGATCCGCCGCTGTTCTCGTCCGAGGTGAACACCTCCACCGGCGCATCGATTCGCCAGAGCATAGGTCCCGTATTTGCGCTCTTCAGCAAGTATCTCGGCGATCAATGGAGCATCGGCAACTATGCCGCAATGCGCGCCGCTGCTCCGAAGGAGTTGCCGCCGTCGATCGCTTTTCTTCTCTCTGACGGCGGACCGTTCGGCGGTGCCGACGGACCGCCGCAGAACCTGAAGGAATACGACCCGGAATGGGGCCGCGCGTTCTGGACCGGCACGGTAGCAGCGAGCTGCGACCACGAGCGGATGCTGTCCAGCGTCAAAGTGCCCGTGCTGTTGACCCACCACTTCCGCATGGACGACGAGCAGACAGGCGGCGTGAGGGGCGCGATGTCGGAGACCCAGGCGAAGCGCGTGCGCGATCTGGTCGCGGCAGCGGGCCAATCCATCGACTACGTTTCATTGCCGATGATGGGGCACGTGATGCACCAGCAGGACCCCAACCAGTTCGTGAAGGTGCTGGTGGAATGGGCCGCGAAGTTGGCGTGATCGGGTGATTGCGGGTTCGTGCTCGAAGACGCCGCGGCCCGAACGGACCTATTTCGCCGGACTCACTGCAATCGCGGTGGCTTCGACGTAGACCGCTTCCACCCGGTCACCCACTTTTACGCGAGCGACCTGCTCGGGATCGTCTAGCTTCAGATCGACTGTGCGCTCGGGTCCTTTCAACGTCACCGTCTTCGTCTCCTGATTCACTGCCGTCACTTCCGCGACGATCCTGATCCGTTGGCGGATCATGCCTGCGGGCAGCTTCCCTTCCGCCGCGGCGCCGGTGTCGCCTTCGATCGTGCGCGATACGGGCTCAGTGCTGCCGGGTTTGAGTTCCAATGTCAGCGCTTGCACATACTCGGCGTTCACGCGCTGCCCCACCGCGAGTTGCGCGAAATTCTTCACGTCGGGACCGGCGACGAAGCTCAACTCCGTTCCACCGTCGCCGAGGATTGTGACCGTTCGTGTGTTGGCGTCGATCGCCTTGATGGTGCCGCTGCCTTTTGTCGTAGCCACGGCAGCGGCCGCTCCAGGCGCAGTCTCGATCTCGACTGCGCCGGTTGCGCCGAGCGCGGGCCAGGCGAGCGCGAGGGTGAATGCCAAAGCGATCAACCGAGTCGAAGCGAACATGTGAACAGCTCCTTGAGCGAACGTGGCTCGCGCAGCTTACCAGCGACTTGGCGTCACCAGAGTCGCATCAACGTTTGTGCGTACGGCGGGGCGGTGGGCTCGTGCATGAAGTACGCGTAGATCTCGCGCCAGCGGGTCTCCTTGAGTTTGCCCACCCAGGTCTCGAGATTGCCTTCTGAATACTCCTCGAGGCGCAAGCGGACGTAGCCCCACGGTGCGGTTTGCACGAGCGGCGGCGGCGCCGCGCCTTCGCGTTCCGAAAGGCAGAGAGCGGCGCTTTTGGCTTCCAGCGCGGCGTACACCTCGTCGGTGTACCAGGTGTCGTTGCGGAACTCGAACGTGGCGCGATGATCGGCCGGCAGGAGATCCAGAAAGGCTTGCAGACGCGGCAGATCGAGCTTCAGGTTCGGCGGTGTCTGAAACAGCACCGGACCGCGCTTGTCCCCTAAAGATGCGAGGTTGTCGTAAAGGTACTTGAGCGATTCCGCCGCTTCCGGCTTGAGGCGCGCCATGTGCGTGATGCGCTGCGACGCTTTGATCGCGAACCGGAAGTGCGCCGGTGTCGCGGCCGCCCAGCTCTCGAGCACCGAACGCTTCGGCATCCGGTAGAACGTGTTGTTGATCTCGACGGTGGGCAAGTGCTTGGCATACCACGCGAGCATCTCGTCGGGCTTGATCGCGCTCGGGTAGAAGTTCCCCTTCCACTCTTTGTACGAGTAGCCGCTCGCGCCAGCGTAGAGTTGTTTGTCCACGATTAGAATCGACTCCTGGATCTGTTCACCTAGCCGCGCCGCACGCTGGCACCGCCGTCGACCGGCAGTGCCACGCCCGTGATGAAGCTCGCCTTGTCGGAGGCGAGCCACACGGCGGCGTGCGCGATGTCCCATGCTGTGCCCATCTTGCGACCGAGCGGTACACGCGCGTCGCGCTCTGCGATCACTTCGTCGCGCGACTTGCCGTCGAGTCCCACGCGCGACTCGATCGCCATCGGTGTGTTCATCAATCCCGGCAGGATCACGTTCGCGCGGATGCCGTAACGCGCGTTCGCGTATGCGAGCTGTTCGGTC
This sequence comes from Pseudomonadales bacterium, assembly GCA_035494855.1. Taxonomy (GTDB): domain Bacteria; phylum Pseudomonadota; class Gammaproteobacteria; order Pseudomonadales; family Azotimanducaceae; genus DATJGR01. Next base: position 16,077 of record DATJGR010000046.1, read on the forward strand.
AGCGCGATCACGCCGGCTTTGGAAGTCTTATAGGCGACGTACGGATAGCTGCCCCACGCGGCCATCGACGAAATGTTGATGATCACGCCGCTGCGCTGCGCGCGCATGATCGGCAAAGCGTGCTTGCACGCGAGCACCATGCCGCGCAGGTTGATCGACGTGACGCGGTCGAACGCATCGGCGGTGATGTCTTCGACCGGAGCGTCGCCCCCCGCGAGGCTCACTCCGACGTTGTTGTGCAGAATGTCGATGCAGCCCCACGCGCCGTGACAGTCCGCGATCATCCGCGCAATCGACGGTTCATCGCCCACATCGACGAAGCCGGCGCGCGCCACTCCGCCCTCGCCTTCGATCATCGCCACCGTTTCGCGCGCAGACTCGACGTGCCGGTCCGCGACCCACACCTTCGCGCCTTCACGCGCGAGTTCGATCGCCGTCGCGCGACCGTTCCCGATCGTCTCGCCGGGTGTCTGTCCGCCGCCGACCAACACCGCAACCCTGTTGTCGAGCAGCATGTGAGTTCCTCCGTGCACGCTCGGCTACGATACTGCAAACCAACGCAGACACGACGGGGTAGCCATGAGCAGACTGAGCAAACTCGACGAGGAGAACCTCGCGCCCGACGCGCGCGCGTTTCTCGACGCGCTGAACGGCGGACCGCGCGGCAGGATTGGTCTGATCGGTCCGTTCGGCGTGTGGGCGCACGCGCCGAAGATCGGCCAGGCTGCGCAGGCGTTCGGCGGCGCGGTGCGCTTTCAGACGACGCTGCCGGAACGCATCAAGGAGATCGCGATCTGCACGGTCGGCGCGCACTACAAGGCGAAGTTCGAGTTCGCGGCGCACGGCCCGATGGCGATCGCGGCCGGCGTGCCGGCCGCAGCGGTGGAAGCGATTCGGCTCGGCGCCGATCCCGACTTTGCGGATCCAGCCGACCGCGCGAGTTATAGCGTTGCGCGCGAACTGCTGTTGGAGCATCGCTTGAGCGACGCGACATTCACGGATGCCAAGAGTCGCTTCGGTGAAGCGCCATTGATCGAACTCGTCACCATCATCGGCTACTACTGCATGATCTCGCTGACGCTCAATGCGTTCGACGTGGCACTGACGTCGCGGATGACGGATCCGTTTCCGTAGCGGCTCGCGCGGCGTTACACGCCTTCGATCGACTCGTCGTCGAATATCACGTCGTGCACGAACAGAACGAGTAGGCCCAGCCCCACCACCGTGACGATGAATCCGATGACGCCGCCGACGAATGGCAGGTTGGTGGCGAACGTCAGGATCAACAGCCCGACCAGCAGCGAAACCGCGAAGTGCTCCTCTCGCTCTGCCACCGCGTCGAGCACGCGCGAGCCGATCAGCTGCGCCACCACCACTTTCGCGAGATAGACGCCGGCGCACCAGGCCATCAGCGCGATTGCGCCGACCGGAATGCCGATCACGGTAATGCACGCCAGCACCGCGATGATCGGCGTCGCCACCAGCGCGACCATGCCGTAACTGCCGCTGCGCAATGCATCGCCCACACCGTCGAAAGGAACGCGCTGCAGCGCGGGCACCACCCACAGCAACGCGAACCCGGCGACGAACGCAGCGGCAAGCCACACGAGTTCCCAACCATAGAAGTGCGCGGTGAGATAGCGGTTCTTCTCGAGGTCCATCTTGTCCAGTTCGGTGATCAACTGTCCGCCGATCACCGCGCCGGGCGACACCACCACGTGATCCTTCTTTTCCACGCCGTGCGCGTGCACGTCGCCGGCGACGTGCGCCGGCGCCAGCAGTGTCATCCGCTTCGAGTACGTGGTGAGCGCACCACCGATCGTGCTCGCCACTTCGAGTTCCTCGCCGCCGCCGAGCACGTCGTGCCCGACGTGTCCGGCGAGCGTCACTTTCTCGCCGCCAACGAGCATGTTCTGCTCGATATTCGACGTATCGGTGACATTGACCGATTCGCCACCGCCGAACAGATTCCGCCCGATCCGCCGCGACGACACGGTGAGCGTCTCCGCACCTGCCAGCACGCTGCCGTCTACAGACCCGTCGAGCGTTACGCTCTCGCCGCCGGTGATCACCAGACCCGCGACGTTGCCGCGAACGATGACGCGGCGGCCCAACGCGATCAGATCGCCGCTGACGTTGCCGTTCACCTCTACGGTATCGCCGAGCGCGATCAGCGTGTCGTCGATGGTCTCGTCCGCCGGAATCAACACGGAGCCTTCGTGCTCGTGGCGAATCTCGACCGCTTCCGACCGCGAGGGCTGCAGCGCGAACGCGCAGGCGATGCACGCCATCATCATCGGACCGCGAATCCGCCGCCCCAGCACCGAAGCGGTCCACAACAGCAAGAGCATGATCACGATTCCACCCAAGGTTTCGACGATTGAAGACGCAAGCTGGCTGCCCCGATCCGACAGAAGGAACGTACCCGCGCGCACTAACAGGTTCACCGCGCCGCCGGCGTTGAACGGGTTGAACCACTTGACCGCATCCGGCACCGAGACGTCGATCAGACCTCGCGCGGTAGAGAACGACGCGGCGATCAGCAGCACGACGACAGAGCCGGTCACCATCGCACGGACGCTGGCCGGCTTGACGAACTCCGGCACCGACACCGACGCAGGGTCGTACGCCAGCGCTGCCTCCAGCGCTTGTGACTCCTCACGCAAGGCCGCGACGTGGGCGGCGCAGCGATCGCACCCGGCGAGATGCTGTTCGACTTCCACGGCGTCGTGCGCCTCGAGCGCGTCGTCAGCGAGCATTGCCAGCGCGAGTTCGGTCGGGTGAGTCACCTGGATTCCTCCTCGGACGGTGCAAGCGTCTTTCGCAACGCCTGCTTGCCGCGCAACAAAAGCACACCGACGTGATTGCGCGAGAGGCCGAGCGCCTCTGCGATCTCGTCGTAACTCGCATCGTCGTAGTACGCGAGCAGGATCGGCAGGCGATACTTCTCCGGTAACGCGGCAATCGCGGCGCGCACCCTGCCGCCGCGTTCGCTGATCACCAGCGCATCGATTCCTTCGGTTGACTCGGATTCCGCCGCCGCGAGGTCCGCAGCCTCGTCGCCGAAGCGCAGTTCGCCGTGACGCCGCCGCCGCAGCAGATCGATACAGTGATTGCGCGCGATTCCGACCACCCACGCGGCGAACGGTTGCGCCGGGTCGTAACGGTCGAGCGCGCGATACGCCCGCACGAACGCATCCTGCGCCGCGTCTTCAGCGAGCACGGTTCCTCCGAGCAGGCGAAGGCACAGGCCGAACACCCGGCCATAGCTGCTGCGGTATTCCGCTTCGAAGTCGACCTTCAACCCGTTCCCTGCGCCACACGCACGTGAGACCTGAGATTACCGTCGTCACCTGGATATACGCGCGAGCCGGCCGGAAATTACACAGCCGCGCCCCCAGCGAGACGATGCAGGCGCCGAACGTCAGTCGGCCGCCTCGGCCCCCGCCGCCACCCAGGCCAGATCCGCGCTCGACACCTTCTTCGTGTCGAACTTTTTCGCCGAGGCGCTCATACGCATCAGCGCCTGCTGCACCTTCATCGGCGGCGCGGTGTCGCCTTTCTTCACCTTGTGGAAGCGCACCGGGTTGATGCGGGCGACGACGTAGTTGCGCAGATACGGCGAACGCAGACCTTGCGCCTGCAACCTCGCGACGATGCGTTTCACCTCACCGTCGATCTCGAGCAGGCGCGCCGCCCATGCATCGCGCTCGCGCAGGCTCGTCGCGAGCGGCTTGTCGCCGAAGCGATCGACCTTCTTCAGGAACGGGTTGTACGCGCCGCCGGCGAATCGCGAGTCCTGTTCGTACACGATGCCGAGCGTCAACAACTCCGGCGCTTCGAATTCCGACGCATAGTCGGATTCGCGCTTGCCGTTCTTGGAGAGGCTGCGCGCCATCCGGATCACTTCGAGGCTCTTGTCTTTCAGGTTGTGCGCTTTCTCGGTGTTGAGCGCGAGGATGCGATAGGCCAGCGTTTCGTCGGGTGAAACGAGCGCGGTGATCTGCCGCAGGCCGAGCACCTTCGCGGCCGCGAGACGATGGCGGCCGTTCGGCGTCCACAGCGCACCGTCGGCGCCGCGCACGACGATCAACGGATCGAGAAAGGCGCCGGCTTCGTCGATCTTCGTTGCCAGCCGCTTCGTGTGCGTTGGAGAGAGATCGCGCTGGAACGGGGTCGGTTGCACCGCGGCGAGCGGCAACGACGCGACGACGAGCGGCCGGCCGCCGAGCGGGTCGCGATAAGCGCCGATCGCCGCGCCGCCAGCCGCGACGATCTGCGCGGCGAGTTCGGCCACCTCGGGTTGATCGAGCGGCAACGCCACTTCGGCTGCGGCGAGCCCGCGCCGTTCACGCGCGGGCGCGAGTTTGCCGCGCGGACGGCGCTTCGCTTTCGCTTTGGGTGCTTTGCGTTTCGCTGCCATGCGGCGAGTGTGCGTCATCACGAAGCGCCCACCAAGTGGCCCGCCCGCTTGCCGAATGCAATTCATCCGCGAATCACACCAGTGAGCCACGCGTTCGTCGTTCTTGATGCGGCCCCACATGCGGATTTCAGCCGAATTTCAGGACGCCTCACCCTCTCGAATTAAGCTTCATGCAATGGCGTCGGGAGCCCGACTCGATCTCAATTGGCGGGGGCGTTTGACTATGAACCGGTGCGTAGGGGAATTCGGTTTCTTCGATCATTGGGGTTTTGGCTCAGCTAGCCGGATGGGGAAGGTGACTACAGCACAACCGCGAAAGGTATCGCTACCCAAGCGGTTGTCGCGTCTTGGACAGTTGCAGCTGCTAGTCACAACTCTGGCCTGCACCGCTTCATGTGGGGGCGGAGGCGGCTCTGGACCGCAACCGGTTAGGGTCGTCAGCGAGAGCACCGCGCCGTGGATAGCGCAACACCGCTGGTACGGAGACTACGGCGATGCTTCTCGAGCGACCGTATCTGTTGACGGCGTTGCGTCGACGATCGATCGAGTCCGCAGTAGCGACTTCGTGCGGGTAAGGGGCATTGTCACTCGCCGACACTTTTCAGATGGACACGACGAGGACACGTTTGGCTTTACGTCGATTGTCGATGACGCCACGGTGATGGGCCCAGTGGACAGTGCCGATCTGCAGCACAGACGACTGATTGTGATGAATCAGCCCGTTTCATTCCTGGCAATCGATACGAACGATTGCGCGACGTGCGATGCAGACGCGGCGTTACCGTCGGTCAAGGTTGGTGACTTCGTGCGAGTCAGCGGCTTCGTTTCCGACGACGGTTCGATACTGGCCAATCGGATTGATCCTGCGACGACTTCGGTCCAAGTCCGCGTGGAAGGGACGGTTCGAAGTTTGGACGCCGGCAGTCGACGATTTCAAATCAATGGACTGGTGATCGACTACCGGGCCGCATCGGTGTCGGGTCCTTCTGGTGCAGTGCGCGATGGCCTCCGCGTCCAGGTAGTTGGAGATCTGCAGACATCGCCCAGAGCCGTAGCCGCAACCGAAGTCACTGAGCTAGCGCCGCCGCTCGACGCGGGCGACTTCGTTCGGTTCGAGGGGGTGATCGACGCCGCCACCTCAAGCAATGAGATTGATATCGGTGGCTACCAGGTGACAGAGGCGAACTGCGACCCAGCCGTTCACGCCGTCGTGAACGTTTCGGGGAGTGCGGACGGCGCAGGAACCATTGTCGCGAGCTGGTGCGCACTATCGACATGGAGTCCGGCACTTAGTCCGTGGAGTCCGGTACTTAGCGGGCCCATAGACGCGATTGATCGAGTACACGGAACCCTCGACCTGCTCGGCGTGACTGTTCAGACCAACTTCACCACGATCGTGCAGGACGACAGCGCGGGGTCGCCGATGAACATCACGATGGGCGACCTCGAAGTTGGCGACTTCGTCAGTGCGGACGGCCTTCAGGTCCCACGTAGTCCCACGGATGGCGTTGTTGGAACCGGCATCAGCCGCGTGCCTGCCACAGAAATGTTGATGTGGGGACGTCCAACGCGCATCGCCGATCCTGACATCATCATCTTCGGGCGCACCATTCACACCGTGCCCGATACCCTCTACCGAAACCACGACGCCTGCGATCACGTTCAAGGTTCGACGGCAAACGCCTATTTCCAGGAGGGCTCTCTGGATCAGCAGAAGATCACCGTGAAACGCGAAGCTGACGACTCGCTGACCGCAGTGGCCGTCGACATGCATGCTGGCAGGAACGACTCGTGTTGAGTCAGCTTGGCGCGGCGTGCTGACTGCGTCAGGTCGTTCTCGACAACAACGCCGCGCCAACGACGGCCCAGATCCCCACGAGCACGAAGTTGCTGGCAGCAAACGCGATGAGTCGGTGCAGCACGTTGTTGTACAGCAGGTGTATCAGCGTGTGCACGACTCTCAACGCAACGTACAGCCAGGCCAACGCCAGAACGGTGTTCGTGGTGGTCGCCGTGACGTACGCGATGACGCATACGACGTAGAACAGCAGCGGCAGTTCCAGCAGATTCATGTACGCGCGATTGGGCAGGGCGATGGCGGGCGGAACGGCGGCCGACTCACCGAGGCGGAAATCGCCTGGACTCACGTCGCCACGTGTTGCGCCCCCGATGCGGACGAAAGCGACACGAACCAGGACGGCGATCGTCCAGGCCGCCAGTGCGAAGACCGGCCCAAAAATTGCGGTGTTCAAGGTCATCGTTTGCACGTGTCGCTCCGGTTAGCGGCAACCGCTCTCGGTGTTTCCTCCGTCAGGCCTTGATGCGACTCATCGTCGGATCATAGAGCGGTCCGATGTGCAGTTCAGCGGGTACGCGCTCGGCGGCCACTTCCAGTTCGTAGGTCGCGGACTCGAGATAGTCGTTGGTGAGGCCGTCGTCGCTCCGCACGTAGCCGAGCCCAATGTTCCGTGCCACCGTGTAGCCCCAGCCGCCGCTGCTGAGATAGCCCACCGGCAATCCGTTTCTGAAGATCGTTTCGCGGCCGGCGAGCACCACGGCCGGATCGTCGACGGTGAACGTCATCAGCCGTTTCGCGAGTGGTGCACTGGCGGCCATTTCGGCGGCGGCACGGCCGAGGAACGGCAAATCCGACTTCAGCTTCACTGCCCACCCGAGCCCAGCCTCACGAGGACTGTCGTTCGGCGTGATGTCCGCGCCCCACGCGCGATAACCCTTTTCGAGGCGTAGCGATTCAATGGCGCGATAGCCGGCCAACGCGATGCCATGCGCGCTACCGGCGGACATCAACGCGTCGAAGACGGTGCCGGTGACCTCGAGAGGCATGTGCAGTTCCCAGCCGAGTTCGCCGACGTACGTGACGCGAAGCGCGCGCACCTTGGCGCCGGCGATGTCGATCTCGCGCGTCGTGGCGAAAGGGAACGCGCCGTTCGAAACATCTGCGCGTGTAACGCACGCCAGAACGTCACGGGCACACGGCCCGAACAACGATAGCGTGCCGAAGTTCTCGGTGACGTCGACGAGCTCAGCGTCGAGACCCGCAGGAACGTTCTGCCTGATCCACGCGAAGTCATGTGTGCGAAAGCCGGTACCGGTGACGATGTAGAAGTGATCGGCGGCAAGTCGCGCGACGGTGAGATCGCATTCGATGCCGCCGCGCGAGTTGAGCATCTGTGTGTAAACCAGGCTACCCGGCGCCTTAGCGACGTCGTTAGCGGTGATCCACGACAGCGCTTCCGCGGCATCGCGACCGCGCATCTCGAATTTGGCGAACGACGACTGGTCGAACAGCGCGACCCGCTCGCGCGCCGCGCGATGCTCGGCGCCGACGTGGTCGAACCAGTTGCCTCGACCGAACGAGTAAATGTCGCGTGGCTCGACGCCTTCCGGCGCGAACCAGTTCGCGCGCTCCCAGCCGAGCTTCGAACCGAACACCGCGCGCCGCTTCTTCAAGCGCTCATAGAGCGGCGAGACGATGCGCGGGCGCCCACTTGCGTACTCCTCGAGCGGATAAGCAACGGCATAGTGCTTGCCATACGCTTCGAGCGTGCGGTCGCGAGTCCAGGTGCGATCCTTGTGGAGACTGGAGAAGCGGCGGATGTCGACCGCCCAGAGATCCAGCGGCTGTTCACCCGCGGTCACCCAATCGGCGAGCACCCAACCGGCGCCGCCGGCGGATGCGATGCCGAATGCATTGAAGCCGGCGCCGACGAAGAAATTCCCGACTTCCGGCGCCTCGCCGAGAATGAAGTTGCCGTCCGGCGTGAACGCCTCCGGAGCGTTGATCATCTGCTTGATGCCGGTGGAGCCGAGCGCCGGAATGCGGACAAGCGCCGCGGCCATGTGCTGCTCGAAGTGATCCCAATCGTCGTCGAAGAGCTGAAACTCGAAATCCTCGGGCACGCCGGCCGTGGTCCATGCCATCGGGTTCGGTTCGTAGCCGCCGAAGACGAGGCCGCCGACTTCCTCTTTGAAGTACGTGCGCCGGTCAGGATCGCGGACCGTGGCCATGCCGGCCACCACGCCGTCCATCTTCTCGGTGACGACGTACTGGTGCTTGACCGGCTGAAGCGGGACGCTGACCCCGGCGAGCGCCGCCATCTGACGCGTCCACATCCCCGCACATACGACGACCTTCTCGCAGCGGATTCTCCCGTGCGCGGTGCGCACAGCTGCGACCCGACCGTTCTCGAGATCGAAACCGGTACACGCGACGCCTTCGAAGAGCTTCGCGCCATGCATGCGCGCGCCCTTGGCGAGCGCCTGCGTGATATCTGACGGGCTCGCCTGGCCGTCGGTCGGCATGAAGGATGCGCCGACGAGATCGTCGACGCGCATCAGCGGCCATCGCGCCTTCGTCTCGGCCGGCGAAAGGAGATGCATGTCGAGGCCGAAGGAATGCGCCGTGGTCGCCTGGCGCTTGAATTCGATCCAGCGATCGGCGTTGCAGGCAAGCCGCAAACAACCAGTCTCGCGCCACCCGGTGGCGAGGCCGGTCTCCTGTTCGAGCTTCTTGTACAGGTCAACCGAATAGCGGAGCACGCGCGTGATCGACGCAGAAGATCGAAGCTGCCCGACCAGACCGGCGGCGTGCCAGGTCGAGCCCCCGGTCAGGCGGCCTCGATCGATGAGGACGACGTCGGTCTTGTGATCGCGGGCGAGATGATAGGCGGTCGAACAACCGATGATGCCACCGCCGATGACGACAATCGCGGCATGGCCGGGCAGTCCGTCGGTCATGCCTCGTCCACCTTTTTGCTGTATGTCGCGTAAGTGCGAGCGAAGCGCTCGATGTAATCGTGCGTATAAGCGCGATAGTCGAAGTCGAGCGTCGAATGGATCTCGGAGACCATGCCCCACATGGCTTCGCGCAACAGCGAGGCGCATTTCATCGCGCCGTAGCTGCGCATCAGCGCCGCATCGGGTCTGCGGTCGAAATAGGCCGAGAGCATCCAGCGCTCCTGCTCCGGCTCGAAGTCGTTGTTGGAGGCGAGATTGGCGAGATCGAAGAGCGGCGAGTTGAGGCCGGCATAATCCCAGTCTACGAGCCACAGACGCGCGCCGTCGTCGATGAAATTGGCGGCGAGAAGATCGTTGTGGCAGAAGACGATATCGACTCTTCCAACCGCCGCTTCGAGCGTCGCGGCGACATCGACCAGGTCCGGCAGCTGCGGCGCGTAGCGGCTGCCCGCCTGCCTCAACGTGTGCGCGTAGTCGCGGATGACATGGAACACCCAGAACGCCAGAACCGGGCCTCGCATGTGATCGAGAAGACGCAGGTGCACCTTCTTGACGAGCGGGACGACCCTCTCCACGCCGGCCGCCGTGTTCAGATCGCCGGCGCCGCACGTTTTGCCCTCGATGAAGCGGATGACCAGCACGCCGGGCTCGGTGTGAATCACCTCCGGCGAGATGCCAGCGAGAGCGGCGGCGCGGGTCGCCGCGCGCTCGTTGAAGCGCATGATCTGGTGCACGGGAACGTCTTGGCCGACGCGGACGACGAAGCGCTCGCCTCCGTCTTCCACGACGAAATTGCTGTTGTTGGTGATGCCGCCCATGAGTCGTTCGGGTTCGACCGCACCCTTCCAGATCGGCAGTTCGATGACGCGCTGTCGAGCGGCGTTTTGCGAATCCTGCCCGGTCATTGAAGTCTCATTGGCCGCCACGCGACGTAGGGCGGCCGTTAGTCGAACCAGACGCGATCCTTGCCGAACCTTCTGGCGTGCGCCTCCTCGGCCTCGACCTGCCACGGGCGCACGTATGGGACGGCGCGCCTTACCGGACTTGTCTGCCATTCGTTGGCATACGCGCGCCGGACGTTATCGCTCACGTTCGGGCCTGACATGTGCAGCATCCGGCAGTGGTGCAGCACGGCGCCGCCGGCCAGCGTCGGCAGCGGCACCGCTTCCGCGGCACGCGCCGGCATAGCAATGGTTTCGAGTCCCTGCACGCTGGGATCGTCGTCGATGTGCCGATGCGGAACGATGTCGCCGAGATGCGAGCCCGGGATCATCGACATGCAGCCGCTTTCGAGCGTGGCGTCGTCGAGCGGCATCCAGCAACCGAGCGCGCGATAGTCGAATTCCGGCTCCCAATACGCCTCGTCCTGATGCCAAGGCAGCTTTTCGCCGATCCGCGCCGGTTTGCGGATCATGTGGCCCCATCCGCGGACCGGCTCCGCCGGTTCGGCTCCGAGCAGCTGTCGCGCGAGCTTCCGACCATTCGTCCAGAACCCCGTTTCCTTCAGCTGCGGAAAGCGGATTTCGGGCGCGATGATCTGCGGCAGCAGGTCCTCTCCTTCGCTGTCATACGGCCGCGTGAGATCGAAATAACCGCCGTGATAAGAGCCGCGTTTCTCCGCAAACAGCGCGTCGTAGACCTGCACCAGCCAGGCGAGTTCTTCGTCCGAAGCGATGCGCGGAATCTGAATGAAGCCGCGCGTGCGGAATTCCTCGACCTGCTCTGGTTTCAGATCGACCTCGAACGGAGCGTTCGGGCGCCGTGTCATGAGATCAGTCAGAATGGACATGCGCACTCCTCATTCTTCCAACGACGCGTAAAGGGGCGCGTCCGGCGTGCTGATGGCGCGATGAATCAGGCGCTGCCACAACAGCGTGTGATCTTCGGTGTCGATGCCCTTGAGAAGCGTACCGGGCGCGGCGGCTCCGCAGTCGTGCGCGTGCTGCATGCGCTCGCACACGGCCTTGTCTTCTTCGATGACCGAGAACGTCTGATCCAGACGGCGTTCGACCTCGGATGAGGCGATGTCGTCTACGTGAAAGATGTCGGCGTCCACACGCGTCAGCCTCGTTTCGAGCGGAACGAAGCGCAGCACAAGCATGCTCGTGCGATCGGCGATCGCACCGCTCGTATAGTTCGTGTCGCTCGACTGAAAGTAGAAAGCCGGCCACGCGTAGTACGCGAACTGCGATGGGCAGTCGGCTACCAGCTCGAGTTCGGTTTCATAGTGATACGGGCCGATCCGGCGATCGAAATAGTGCTTCGGGTCGAGCCTGACCTGGCTATACCAGCGCGCATGGACGGTGGGGCAGTGATAGCACTCGCAGTTGTTGTCCCAGACGAGCTTCCAGTTCGCGCTTACGGTCATCGATCTCCGGCCGCGGAACTTTGCCGCTTCGACCGGCAGGCCGCGCTCGGTGGCGCGCTCGCGCGCTGCACCCAATGCCTCGGTCAACGGTGTCGACGAGCCGGAGACGCTGACGAACACCATGTCGCCCCAGGTGGCGACGCCCACCGGCTGTAGTCCCAACCGACACGGGTCGAAGGACGGCGTCTCTTCGCTGCGCGGGGCTCTCAGAAGCGCGCCGTCGAGCCCATAAGTCCACGAATGATAGAAGCACGTGAGCAACGTCTTGTTGCCGGAGCCTTGCACGACCGGATGGTGCCGGTGTCGGCAGATGTTGAGGAACGCGCGCAGGGTGTGGCTCTTGTCGCGAACGACGAATACCGGCGCACCGGCGACCTCGCACGTGAAGTAGTCGCCGGGGTTGGCGACGTGCGCGGCGCCGCCGACGTACTCCCATGCACGTCCGAAGATGTGTCGCCGCTCGAGCTCAAAGATCCGGCTGTCCGTGTACCAAGACGACGGCAACGTGCGACCCGCGCGGATGCCGTCCGCAACTGCTTGGACATCGAGTTCATTCATGCGACATCACGCCAGTTGTGTACATTTGTACATGACCGTAGCATTCTCCTCTGAGACCGTAAAGAGCTGGGGATCAATGTCGCTGTGCTGTTCCTCCGACACGCTCGAGGAGGCGCGCAGCGGTGGCGGCATTGACGCGCGAGTCGGCCACGGCAGATTCGAGCGCGAGGCCACTCACAACCGCGTAGAGGTATCGCGCTGTCTCTTCATCGCAACGGCACGCAATCGCGTCGCGCAATACTGAATCCCATTGCGCGCTGATCGATCGCAACACATCCGACCGCGCCGCGACGACGTACAGCTCGTACGCAGCGCGCAGCCGATCCCGCGAGTGCCGATTGACGGTTTGCGCAGCGAGCAGCTTCGCCAGTCGCTGCGCGAGCGTACCTTCATCCGATTCCACGTACCGCGCGATCAGACGCCGCTCGGCTTTGATCGCGACGTGCATTGCCGCAACGAGCAGGTCGTTGCGATCCGCGAAATAGTAGGTAGTCGACCCGAGCGGGACGTTCGCCTCATCCGCAACCGCGCGATGGGTGAGACCCGCCAATCCAGTGGCGATGATCACGCGCATTGCGGCTGCTGCAATCCGATCGCGTCGCCCGCGGTCGTTCGGTCCGCGCGGCCGCGTGGTGAGGTTGGCAGCAGTTGAGCGTCGCATTGCACCTACCCAATCAAATCTGGTCGCTGGCTCGTAGCTCAAAGCGGCACTTCGCGACCGCGAGCGCGGAAAGTCATCCCTTCAGAGCGTACGCAGGGGTGTTCTGAATGAATCCGATCAACCCGCAGGCGAACGGCTATCGAAACCTCGTTCTGGGCTTCCTGCTGCTGGCCTACACACTCAATTTCATCGACCGCTCGATCATCGGCATCATTGGTCAGTCGATCAAGGTGGACCTGCTGCTTTCCGATGCCCAGTTGGGCCTGCTTGGCGGTCTTGCGTTCGCGCTCCTCTACACGTCGATCGGCCTTCCGATTGCACGATTCGCCGAACGCTCGAACCGGGTCAATCTGATCTCTGTTTCGATCCTGATCTGGTCGGGTTGCACCGCGCTCTGCGGCATCGCGCAGACCTTCTGGCAGCTCCTCTTCTTCCGCGCGGGCGTTGGGATCGGCGAAGCCGGCCTTTCGCCGGCAGCGCATTCGCTCATCTCGGATTACTTCGAGCCGCAGCGCCGTGCGTCCGCTCTTTCGGTCTACGCGCTCGGGATTCCGATCGGCGGAATGATCGCCGCGATCGCCGGTGGTTGGGTCGCACAGGAGTTTGGCTGGCGCTGGGCGTTGATGCTGGTTGGCTTGCCCGGAGTACTCATTGCTGTCGCGTTCAGAGCGTTCATAAGAGAGCCGCGGCGCGACTCATCGGCCGCACCGATCTCGTTCCGCCACGAGGCAACCGAGGTGCGAGCCGTCGTCAAGGCGCTGATGGGCCGCTGGCCAACTTTGAACATGATCCTCGGCGTGACGATCATTTCGTTTGCCGACTACGGAATTGGCACGTTTGGCGCCCCCTACTTCATCCGTCAGTTCGGTCTCGACCTGGCAACGGTCGGCCTCATCATCGGTGTTGTCGGCGGCATATCGACCGGCATCGGCACGCTGCTCGGTGGTTTCGTGTCGGATTGGGTGAGCAGTAGATCGCTCGTCGCCTACGGTATCGTCCCCGGCATCGGTGTCGCGATCGCTGCCCCACTCTTCATGTGGGCCTACGTGCAAGACGACTGGCGGTGGGCCGCGGCCCTGATCTTCCTGCCGGGGATCTTCAGCTACATGTACCTGGGTCCGTGTTTCGGAGTGATCCAGAACGTGGTCGACGTTCGGCGTCGAGCCACGGCAACAGCGCTGCTTCTGTTCGTCGTCAACCTGATCGGCCTGGGGGCAGGTCCTCCTTTCGTCGGCTGGCTGATCGATCAGCTCGCAAGCATTCACTTCGATGACTTGCGAGCGCTCGGTCCGCTGCAAGCTGCAATCGAAGCGTTCGCGCACCCGGCTCACACACACTTCCTGTCGAGCTGTCCGGGCGGCGTCGCTCCCGCTGGCGCTGACCCGGAACTGGTGGGGAGATGCACGCACGCATCCGCACTGGGAACGCGTCAGGGCATTCTGATAACGCTGCAGTTGTATTTCTGGGCCGCATTGCATTTCTTCCTGGCGTCGATCGGCCTCGAGACGATGCTGCAGGAAGCGCAGCTGCGCTCGGCCCATTGAAGACGGTGGGGCGGTGCCCGCCTACGGCGCGGCCATCGGTAGCGACGCGCGCTGCACCTCGGCGGCCGGCTTTCGTCGTCGGCCCATCACCAGATAGAACGTCGGCAGCACGAACAGCGTGAACAGCGTGCCCACCATCATGCCGGCTGCGATCATGAGCCCGATGGCGAACCGCGCGTTGGCGCCGGCACCGTACGCGGTCAGCAGCGGAAATACTCCCAGCGCCGTGGCGAACGTGGTCATTAGAATGGGTCGAAGTCGCAACCCGGCCGCTTCCAGCACCGCGGTGCGTCGATCCGCGCCGTCGCGCAGGCGATTGTTCGCGAAGTCGACGATGAGTATGCCGTGCTTGCTGATGAGCCCGATGAGCGTCAGCAAACCGACCTGCGTGTAGATGTTGAGCGTGGTCATGCCCATGGCCAAGGGTACCAGCGCACCGAAGATCGACAGCGGCACGCTAACGAGCACGATGAGGGGGTCGCGAAAGCTGTTGAACTGCGCTGACAGCACCAGGTAGATGAACACCAGCGAGCTCCCGAACAGCAGTAGGAAACTCTGGCTCTCCTGCACGAAGCGCCGCGATTCGCCCGCGTGATCCACCCGATATCCGGCGGGGGCCACTTCGTGGAGCGCCCGATCGAGGTACGCGAGGCCGTCGCCGAGCGAATTCGGCGGCAGCATCAGTCCGCCGATCGTCACGCTGTTGAGTTGCTGGAACTGGCGCAACGTGTTGGGTTTCACCTCCTGCTTCAGCGTGATCACCGTGCTGAGCGGTACCAACGTGCCGTTCTCGGTGCGCACGTAGTAGCGCTCGAGCCATTCTTTGGTGAGGCGGAAGCCGCGGTCGGCCTGCGGAATCACCTTGTAGCTGCGCCCCTCGATGCTGAAGCGGTTGGTTTCCACTTCTCCCAGCATGATCTGCAGCGTGCGACCAATGTCTTCCATCGAGATGCCGAGACGCGAAGCGAGTTCGCGGTCGATCGCGACCCCCACCTCCGGCCGCGAAAAGCGCAGATCCTTGTTCACGAACGCAAACACACCGGATTGCCGCGCCTTCACGAGTACCTCGTTTGCCACCCGGTCGAGCTCCGGATAGCCGACGTTCCCTGAGATCACGAACTGCACGGGAAGTCCCTCGGAGGCGCCGGGCAATCCGCCTTCGGCAAACGTGAAGATCTGGAGCCCGCTGATCGCGTCGTACTTGCGTTGAATCTCCTGGCGAACTTCTTCCAGGCTGCGCTTCCGTTCGCTCCAGGGTTTGAGCTGCAGTCCGCCGAACACGTTGGTCGGCCGGTTCACCTGCCACGAGTGATCGACCTCGGGCACGGTCTTCCACGCATCCACCATCTGGTCGAGGAAATAGGTCGTGTATTCGAGGCTGCCGTAATCGGGCGGCTCCGCCATCGCAAAGATGCCCCCGCTGTCTTCTTCCGGCGCGAGTTCGCGCTGCGCGAGTTGGTAGAACACCGGCAGCGAGAGCAGCACCATGCCGCCGAACAACATCACGGCGCCGCGGTTATCGAGGCAATGCGCCAGCCAGCGTTCGTAGCGCTGGTGCAGCGCCTGAAACCGCGCGTCCAGCCAGCTGGCGACCTTGCCCTGATGCTCGTGATCTTTCAGAAGGTAAGCGCACATCATCGGGGACAGCACCAGCGCGATCACACCGGACACGACCACTGCGCCTGCCAGCGTCAGCGCAAACTCGCTGAACAGCACCCCCGTCAGCCCACCGAGGAAACCGATCGGCAGATACACGGCAACCAGCGTCAGCGTCATCGCGATCACCGGCGTCGCCACTTCGCGAGCGCCGGCAAGCGCGGCATCCGGGGGTTGTTTACCCGCCTCTATGTGCCGGTGAACGTTCTCGACGACGACGATCGCGTCGTCCACCACGAGGCCGATCGCGATCACCATCGCGAGCAATGTCAGCAGGTTGATCGAGAAGCCCATGGCCCAGATTAGAAACAGCACCGTGACCAACGAGAGCGGAATGGCGACGATCGGGATCGCCACCACGCGCATCGAGCCGAGGAACAGGAAGATCACGAGCACCACGATGATCGACGCTTCGATCAGCGTGCGCATCACTTCGTTCAGCGCCTCACGGATGTAGATGGAGCCGTCGGCGTCCATGAAGATCGTCAGGTCGGCGGGGAGCTGGGTGTTGAGCTCCTTCACTTTCTCCTTCACGCGCGCCGTCATCTCGAGCGGGTTGGCGCCGGGCGCTTCGGTGATCGCGATGAAGACCGTCTCGCGGCCGCTCGAATACACGGCCGATTCGTACGTTTCGCTTGCCAGCTCGACGTTGGCGATGTCGCCCAGCGTCACGCGGCGATCGCCGTCCTGGCGCACCACGATCGCCGCGAAGCGCTCCGGATCTTCGAGATCGGTTTCCGCATCGACACTGGCCCGCACCAACTCACCGCGCGTGGTGCCGGCGGCGGAGATGTAGTTTTGTTTTCGGATCGCGTCGTCCGCGTCGGTGGCCGTGACGCCGAACGCCGCCATCTTGGTGGGATTGAGCCAGATGCGCATCGCGAAGTTGCCGCTGCCGAGCACCCGTGCCTCACCCACGCCCTCCACCGTCGAGAGCACCGGTTGAATGAAACGCATCGCGTAGTCCGCGCGCTGCTGCACGCTCATCTCTTTCGAGAGCAGCGCCATGTACATCATCGCGTCGCCACCCGTGCGATTGCTCACCACCGGGTCTTCCACGTCGCGCGGCAGCTCGAAACGCGCCTCGTTCACCTTCGTGATGATCTCGCCGAGCACCTCCGTCGAGTTCTCACCAAGGCGCACGTTCGCCTCGATTTCAGAAAAGCCGGGATCGCTTTGCGATGTCACGAACTCCACGCCTTTGGCGGCAGCGATGCGCCGCTGCAGCGGCGTGGTGACGAAACCCTGAACCGTTTCCGCGCTGGCACCGGGATAAGAGGTATTGATGAAGATGACGCTCTTCTCCACTTCCGGATACTGGCGCAGCGTCAGTTGCGTGCCCGCCTGTATGCCGACCAGCAGCATGACTGCGCTGATCACCAGCGCCAGCACCGGCCGGCGAACGAAGAGATCGGTGAAGCGCGGCTTCACAGCGCCACGCTCTCGTCGACCACGACACGCACGCCGCGGAACAGTTTGTTCTGCCCGACGCTCACCACTTTTTCACCGGCGCGCACGCCGTCGAGCACCGCCACGCGACCGTCGCGCACTTTACCCGCGCGAACGACCCGCGCATTGGCGGTGAGCGCGCCGTCCTGCGTGGACTCGATCACATACACGATGTTGCCTTGCAGCGAGTACGTCATCGCCGTCTCGGGAATGGTGATCAGCTGCTGCTGCTCACCGAGATCCACCGCGAGCTCCGCGAACATGCCGGGCACCAGGCCGCTGTCTTTCTCGAGCTGCGCGCGCAGCAGCACGTTGCGCGTGTTGGGATCGATGCGCGCGTCGACCGCCGTGACCACCGCGCTGAAGGTGCGCCCGGGGTAGGAGTCGACGCGCACATCTACATTCAAGCCCGCACGCAACTGTGGCGTGTAACGCGCAGGCACGGTGAAGTCGATCTCGAGCTCCGACTGATCCTGCAGCGTCGCGATCACGGTTCCCGGCGAGAGGTAGTCCCCGACGTCGACTTTCTTGATGCCGATGGTGCCGGAAAATGGCGCCTCGATACGCTTGTTGGCAATCCGTGCTTCCGTCTCGGCGAGCTGCGCGCGAGCGCGCTCGAGATCGGCGCGGCTGCGGTCGAACTGCGTCTGCGGAATCGAATGGCGCTCGATCAGCGAGCGATCGCGCTCGAACAACAACTCGGCCAGCTCCACCGCGGCGGCCTGGTTGCGACGGCTCGCCAGCTCCTCTTTGTTGTTCAGCACCACGAGAGTTTGGCCCTGCACCACGTGGTCGCCGGAAGCGAAGCGGATCTCGATGATTTCGCCGCTGCCTTCAGACGTGAGCTCCACGCCGCGCACCGACTGAATCGTACCGACCGCGTTCAGCGTGTCGCTCCAGCTCTCGAGGCTCGCGACGGAGGCGGCGATCGTCACCGGCGGAGGCGAGAAATCCGTGCTCGCGAACGCACTGAAGCGTTTGTACAGATAGCCGCCGATCGATCCGAAGATGACCAGCAGCAGTGCGATGGCGACGGCGTAGGCTTTCATGTGGAGCGTCGACGGCGAATGTCCGAAGTGATCCGCATCGTTTCTCAGCGCCGAACTCGGCGTGGGGAGCGGACGATATCACCTGGCGATACGGCGCCCAACCGCGTGCCGCCGTCTTCGCCGCCACCGCACCAGGACGAACGAATAGAGCGCGATGTTCAGTGCCACGACGAAAATGCCGAGCCACAGTTGGATCGTCGGCGTGAGCCCCACCGGATACATCACCGGCACGACGTAGTGCTCGACGAACCCGCCGCTGTACCCCTGCTGGCCTGCCGTCTCGCGCAAGCGTTGTTCGAGCGGCGTCAGTGGACAGATCCAGCCGAAGAACTCGACGCCGGCGCCCCACAACACGGCCGGTGGGTGCAGCCACGCCATCCACTTCCAGCGCAACACGCACCATGCGCCGAACAGCACGAACAGGATGAACGCGAGGTGCAACAGCACGACCGCGTCGGCCGCGATCGACAGCCCCTTCACGCCGCCTACGCGGAACCCGGCCGCCGGATTCTCAATGGATATAGCCCGCGGCCTTCAATACGTATAGCGCATCGGCGGTCACCCATGGATTCATCCTCACCTTGCTTGTCCCGCCCCAGTCGATGTAGTCGTTGCCGAGCTTCAGTTGCTTCGACGCCTTGTAGTACCGCCTCTCCGCGGGCCATCCACCGTCGCTCAACTGTTTGCTCGCCAGGAGATCGAGCGCGGATTCGCACCGTTTGTCGCGAATGAAGCCCGTCTCCGCCATCACCTTGAGCCCATGTAGCACGTCGTAGTGCCAGTAGAGCGGATAATGCAGCTGCACGAACTCGGCCTTCATGACGGAGCCATCCGACTCCCGCTGGAACAAGTGGCGCTTCAAGAACACCTCGGACGCTCTCTTCGCGGCTTTGAGCGCCGGCTCGTGATCGTGCAGCGCGCCATAATGCGCCAGCGCGCGGAGCGGCAGAATTGACTCCATGAACGACGAGTGGCACGCGCGCGGATCCTTGTCGCAGTTCCATCCGCCATCCGGCCATTGCCAATGCAACAGTCGCTCGACGAAGTCGTGCGTTCGATCGTTGGCAATCTCCAACTTCAATATCGACCACAGTGCATTCGACTGCTGCGATGCACAGCGCCGGTAACGACCCTGCATGAGCGGCACGCCATCCTGCCCGTAGACCTTGCTCTTGGACTCGACTTCAAACTCTCTATAGAACCGTTCCCCCAACCACTGTTCCTGCAGCTGGTCGCGAATCGGAACGAGGGTTTCGTCTGCCATCGGGTAGCCGATGTCGGCCAGCGTCGCCATCACCCAATGAGCGCCCTGCCACTTCGCATAGACGCTCGCACGAACCTCTCCGCCTGGCGCGCGTCGTTGAAACAGCGACGCAACGAGCGGCGACGTCTTGACCTCACTTCGTAACGATCGGATGGACTTCGAATTCGGATCTTCTCCGAGGAATCCGGTTCTGATCTTGAAACGAACAGCGGGCTCGTCGGACTTGAGCAGAGCCTGGACGATTGCGTTGGTCTCCATCTCGTCCTCCCGTTCGTTTCGCGGCGGTCCGCCCTCGTTAGTCGATGGTCATGCCGTCCAGTGTGTCGGCGTCGCGCCAGTCCTTCAGCAGCGCATTGAAGGCGTTGATACCCGGCGCGTACGGCGAGTTCTGCATGTTCGCGTTCGCGCTCTTGCCTTCGCGGTTGTAGTAACCCGGCGTACACGACTCGAGGAACGCCTGCGCGCCGAACCCGGCGAGCGCGACGATCTGCTTGACCCACGCCTCCTCGGCGTCGGTGGTGGCTTCGACGACCCGTTTGCCGCGTTTCTTAACCGTGTCGACGATGTAGGCCACGTGCACCGCCTGGTCGTCGAACATCGCAGTCATGTTCGGCGACAGGCCGTTCTGGTTGATGCCGATGGTGAACCAGTTCGGAAAACCGTGGCTGGTGAGACCGTGCAGCGTCCGGTAGCCGTCTTTCCAATGGTCGTACAGCGACTCGCCGTTGCGCCCGATCGTGTCGAAGTCGAC
>DATJGR010000047.1:0-5119 GCA_035494855.1 Pseudomonadales bacterium
TGAACATGGTCGTCGCAGGCACCGAGTCGGCCGTGTTGATGGTGGAGTCGGAAGCGCAGGAGCTGACGGAAGACCAGATGCTCGGCGGCGTGCTGTTCGGCCACGATTCGATGCAGATCGCAATCAAGGCGATCAAGGAACTCGCTGCCGAGGCCGGGAAGGCTCGTTGGGAAGTTCCCGTCGCACCGCAGAACGATGCGTTGGTCGCTGCCGTCAGCGACCTGGTCAAAGCCGATCTGGGCGCGGCGTACCGCACCACCGACAAGCAGGAGCGTCAGTCGAAGGTCGGTGCTTTGCGCGCGCGTGCGATCGAAACGCTCGCCGGCGGTGATGCGCCGCGGTTCAGCGCCGCGGACGTCGATGGGTTCTTCGGCAAACTCGAAAAGCAGATCGTCCGTCAGCGCGTGCTGAACGGCGAGCCGCGGATCGACGGGCGCGATCTGCGCAAAGTCCGGCCGATTTCGATCGAAGTGGGAATCCTGCCAAAAGCGCATGGTTCTGCGCTGTTTACCCGCGGTGAAACGCAGGCGATCGTCGTCGCGACACTCGGCACGCTGCGCGATGCGGCGATCATCGATGCGCTGGAAGGCACGTACAAAGACGGCTTCATGCTGCATTACAACTTTCCCCCGTACTCGACCGGCGAAGCCGGAATGCGCGGCGGTCCGAAGCGGCGCGACATCGGCCACGGCCGATTGGCGCGACGTGGTGTCGCGGCGGTGTTGCCGCCGCCCGATTCGTTCCCGTACACGTTGCGGGTCGTTTCGGAAATCACCGAATCGAACGGCTCGAGTTCGATGGCGAGCGTCTGCGGTGCATCGCTGTCATTGATGGATGCCGGCGTGCCCCTCAAAGCGCCCGTTGCCGGTGTTGCGATGGGCCTCGTCAAGGAAGGCAATCGGTATGCAGTGCTCACCGACATTCTCGGCGACGAAGATCACCTCGGCGACATGGACTTCAAAGTGGCCGGCACCAGCCGGGGTGTAACTGCGCTGCAGATGGACATCAAGATCGAAGGCGTCACCGAAGAGATCATGGAAGCAGCGCTCGAACAGGCTGCAGAAGCGCGCCTTCACATTCTCGGTGAGATGAACAAAGTGCTGTCGCAGTCGCGCGCGTCGATCTCGACGAACGCACCTCAGATGGTGGTACTGAAGGTCAATCCGGAGAAGATCCGCGACATCATCGGCAAAGGCGGCAGCACGATTCGTGCGATCGTCGAGCAGACCGGCGCGCAGATCGACATCGACGACGACGGCAGCGTGAGAATTTACGCGGCCGATGCGGCAGCGAAAGACGCCGCGGTCAATCGCGTCATGGAGATTGCGGCGGATGCCGAGATCGGCAAGGTATACCGAGGTCGGGTCGAGCGCATCGTCGACTTCGGCGCGTTCATCAACATCCTGCCCGGCAAGGATGGTCTCGTGCATATCTCGCAGATCGCCGACGAACGCGTGGAGAAAGTGACCGACTATCTGAAGGAAGGTCAGGAAGTGGACGTCGTGGTGCTCGACGTCGACCAGCGCGGACGCGTCAAACTCAGCATGAAGGAAGTGCCGAAACAGGCCGGCGCCGCCGGCTGATCTCGAACGGTCACGATCGACCGCCGCGCCCAAAAGGCCCGGCGGTTTTTTTTCGCCTGTCGTCTCTTGCTGTCGAAAGCGTGCGAGATTGAGCGTCATTCCCACGGCGGCGCATAGTACCCGTCGTAAGCAGGAGACGCGTTCATGCAATACATGCTGTTGATCCATTCCGATGATTCCGGATTCTTTGCGATGAAGCCGGCCGAGCAGCAACAGGCGATGGGTGCGTACATGGCATTCACCGAAGCGCTGCGGAAAGCCGGTGCACTGGTCGGCTCCAACCGTCTGATGCCGAGCACCGACTCCACGATCGTGCGTGTGGCGAACGGCAAGTCGCAGGTGCTGGACGGGCCGTTCACCGACACGAAAGAGCAACTCGGCGGCTACTACCTGATCGAAGCACCGGATCTCGACGCGGCGATCGCATGGGCAGCACGGTGTCCGGGCGCGGGCCACGGCGCAGTCGAGGTGCGGCCGATCAGAACGAACTGAGCCACCGGGGACAGCCCATGGCGCAGGACCACGACACGCGGGCGCGCGAGACCGCAGGCGCAGTCGCGCGACGCAGCTACGGCAAGCTCGTCGCGCTGCTCGCCGTTCGGACGCGCGACGTGGCCGGTGCCGAAGATGCGCTGTCCGAAGCGTTCGCGTCGGCATTGGCCGACTGGCCGATGAAAGGATGTCCGGCGAATCCCGAAGCGTGGTTGCTCACAGTCGCGCGCCGGAAGATGATCGACGTTGCGCGACGGCGCAAGAGCGGCGAGAAAGCGGCTGCCGAGTTGCGACTGCTCGCTGATGCCTGCGAAGCGAACGAGTTCCATGAGGCGCCGTTTCCCGACCAACGCCTTGCGCTGATCTTCGCGTGCGCCCATCCGGCGATCGAGCGCGCCATCCATGCGCCGTTGATTCTGCAGGTGGTGCTCGGCCTCGATGCTGCGACGATTGCGTCGGCGTTCCTCATGTCGCCGGCCGCGATGAGTCAGCGTCTGGTGCGGGCGAAGCTCAAGATCCGACGAGCCGGAATACCGTTTCGAATTCCGCGACCCGACGAATTGCCCGGTCGCCTCGATGCAGTGCTGGATGCAATCTATGCGGCCTTTGCCGAAGGTTGGAGCGATCCCGCCGCTACCGATGTCGTCCGGCGCGAACTGCCGGACGAAGCGATTTTCCTGTGCCGCGTAATCGACGATCTGTTACCTGACGAACCGGAAGTGCTCGGCCTGCTCGCATTGATGTTGCATGCGGAGGCGAGGCGCGCGGCGCGGCGGAGCGCGGACGGCGATTACGTTCCGTTGGCAGAACAGGATCCCACGATGTGGGACGCGAACATGATCGAAGAAGCGGAGTCGTTGTTGTTGCGCGCGAGCGCGCGGAATGCGATCGGCCGTTATCAGATCGAAGGCGCGCTTCAGTCGGCGCACGTCCATCGGCGCCGTACCGGCCAGGCAAACTGGGCCGCCGTCGTAGAATTGTACGACGCGCTGTTCGAGATCTCGCGATCGCCGGTGGTGGCGATCAATCGTGCGCTTGCATTGGCACAAGTGCGGGGGGCCGGTCCGGCACTCGAGGTGCTCGATGCGGCGGCTGCCGATCCGCGGCTGACCGAGTATCAGCCGTACTGGGCCGCGCGCGCGGAGTTGTTGGCGAAGGTCGGCGCGAGTGCCGACGCGCGACACGCGTATGACATCGCTATCGGGCTCGAGCGAGATGTCGCGGTGCGGCGCTTTCTACAACAGCGTCAGGCGGCGTTGCCTACTGGCCCTGCCGATTCTTGACCAGATCGTCGACCACTGCAGGATCGGCCAGCGTCGTGGTGTCGCCGAGATTCTCGAGTTCGTTTGCCGCGATCTTGCGCAGGATGCGGCGCATGATTTTCCCCGAGCGCGTTTTCGGCAGCCCCGGCGCCCATTGAATGACATCGGGTTTGGCGATCGCGCCGATTTCTTTGCGCACCAGTTCCGACAATTCGTGTTTCAACTCGTCGCTCGGTTTGGCGCTGCTCATCAGGGTGACATACGCGTAGATGCCTTCGCCCTTGATCGAATGCGGAAATCCGACGACCGCGGCTTCCGCCACGGCGTTGTGAAGCACCAGCGCACTCTCTACTTCCGCGGTTCCCATGCGGTGTCCCGACACGTTCATCACGTCGTCGACGCGGCCGGTGATCCAGTAGTAACCGTCGGCATCTCGACGTGCGCCATCACCGGTGAAATACATGCCTTTGTAGGTGCGGTAGTAGGTATCGACGACGCGCTGGTGGTCGCCATACACGGTACGGATCTGTCCCGGCCACGACGTGGTGAGCACCAGATTACCGACTGCTTCGGTCGTCGTGATGACGTTGCCTTTGTCGTCCACGATCGCTGGTTTCACGCCGAAGAACGGGAGCGTCGCAGAGCCGGGCTTCAGATCGGTTGCGCCGGGAAGCGGCGTGATCATGATGCCGCCCGTCTCCGTCTGCCACCACGTGTCGACGATCGGACAGCGACGTTCGCCGACGACGTTGTAGTACCACTCCCACGCTTCCGGATTGATTGGTTCGCCAACGCTTCCCAACAACTTCAGGGTGGCGCGCGACGTGCGTTTGACGAACTCGTCACCTTGTCCCATCAACGCGCGCAGTGCGGTCGGCGCGGTGTAGAAGATGTTGACCTTGTGCTTGTCGATCACCTTCCAGAAACGCGACGCGTCGGGATACGTCGGAATGCCCTCGAACATCAGCGTGATCGCGCCGTTCGCCAGCGGCCCATACACGATGTACGAATGTCCCGTTACCCAGCCGACGTCGGCGGTGCACCAGTACACGTCGCCGTCGTGATAGTCGAAGACGTACTTGTGCGTGATCGCGGCCTGCAGCAGATAACCGCCGGTCGAGTGCTGAACGCCTTTCGGTTTTCCGGTGGAACCCGACGTATAGAGAATGAACAATGGGTCTTCCGCGTCCATCGCCTGCGGTTCGCACGCATCCGACTGCGCGGCGACCAGTTCGTGATACCAGACGTCGCGGCCGTCCTTCCACGGCACCTTTGAGCCGGTGCGCCTCACCGTCAGAACCGTGTGAACGTTCGGACAGCTCGCGAGCGCTTCCTCGGTGTTCTGCTTCAACGGCACCGGTCTTCCGCCGCGCACACCTTCGTCGGCCGTGATCACGACTCTGCAATCCGAATCGAGAATGCGATCTTTCAACGACTGCGGCGAGAACCCGCCGAACACGACCGAGTGAACGGCGCCGATGCGCGCGCAGGCGAGCATCGCGTAGGCAACTTCCGGAATCATCGGCATGTAGATGCAGACGCGATCGCCCTTCTTTACGCCGCGGCTCTTCAGCGCGTTCGCGAGCCGGCACACATGCTGATGCAGTTCGCGATATGTGATGCGCGAGTCGACTGACGGGTCGTCGCTTTCCCAGATGATCGCAGTCTGACCGGCGCGCGTCTTCAGATGCCGGTCGATGCAGTTGTAGCTGACGTTGAGCTTGGCGCCGGAGAACCACGCGAAGCGCCCCTGTATGAAGTCGGCTTGGCTGACCGTGTCCC
>DATJGR010000048.1:0-27113 GCA_035494855.1 Pseudomonadales bacterium
CTGAGTGCGCTCCATCAGCGTGAGCCACATCCGAGGCCGCATCGCGAACTCGCGTGTGCCGAGATAGGCCACCGGCGCCTGACCGGCGATCGGGACGAGGATTTTTCCGACCAGTCCCATGTCGTGATAGAACGGCAACCACGAGAAGAATCGGTCGTCGGGGCGCAGATCGAGACCCGCGCCGATGATTTGCTTGAGATTGCACATCACCGCACGTTGCGTGATGACTGCGCCGCGCGCCACGCGAGTGCTGCCGGACGTGTATTGAACGTACGCGATTTCGTCGATGCCGGACCCGATCAGCTTCGAATCGATGCCCGGGACCGCGTTCAGGTCTTCGAGACGCCCCGCGAGCGCCAGTCCGAGACCGTGCGTCGCGTCGCGCAACAGGTCGACGAATTCGTGGGTCGCGAACGCCGCCCGCGCGCCGGAGTTCTCGATCAGGAAGCGCAGCTGGCGCAGGTATTGTTCGCGGCCGCCGAGACTCACCGTTGCCGGGAGCGGCACCGGTACCAGACCTGCAAACTGGCAAGCGAAGAAAAGAATGACGAACTCGGCGCGCGTCTCGGCAACCAACGCAACCCGATCGCCACGCGTGACGTCGACCAATCCGAGAAGACGGCGAGCTGCATGCAGCGCTTGCGCGCGCAGCTCTCGATAGCTCAGCTCACATAGGACTTCGCCACGGCCGTTGAAGAACGTCATCCCATGCCGGCTTCGCGCGGCGTGGTCCAACGCTTCGTGCAGCGTCGAGAAATCTCCTGGTCGCCAAACTATCTCTTCTTCTACGTTGTCCGCATCTGTATGAGAGGAAGCCCCGTTTACCACCAACACACACTCGAAACTTATTATGTTAGAGTTTGCCAACACGCAAACTAAGCCGCGCTAGCAGCTACTTACCCCTGAGACCGCACCCCGCCTGAGCTCTAACGGCTTTTGCTGATGCGGCCGCCATTATACCCATGCATCTTCAGAGGTAAAACGAAACTTTGACCCCCGAAATTGTGCCGGTCCGCACGAAACAGCAACGTGAAGTCTTCATTCGCGTGCCGTTCGACCTCTACGCGGACGACCCGAGCTGGGTACCGCCGTTGTTGTTCGACCGCCGCGACCAGATCAGCCCGAAGCATCCGTTTTTTCGCCATGCCGACATGCAGGCTTTCGTTGCGTACGACAACGGCAAAGCCGTGGGGCGCATCAGCGCGCAGATCGACCACCTGAACGCGGATCGCGGTAGACCCGGGCTCGGCTATTTCGGTCTGATCGACGCCATCGACGACCCTGACGTGTTTGCGGGACTCTTTCAGGCGGCCGAAGGGTGGCTGAAAGACCGTCACATGAGCGAAGTCCTCGGCCCGATGAACCTCAACATCAACCAGGAAGTCGGACTCCTTGTCGACGGGTTCGACACGAAGCCGTACTTCATGATGGGTCATTCGAAGCCATACATCGGCCAACGGATCGAGCAAGCCGGTTATCACGCCGTGAAAGACCTGCTCGCCTATCTGATGGACCCGGACTTCAAAATTCCGGGCGTGATGACCGCGGTCGAGAAACGCCTGAAGGGCCGCATGGTGATCCGGCCGATCGATCGCAAGAATCGCGATCGAGACCTCAAAGCGATGTGCAGCATCTTCAACGACGCGTGGGAGAACAACTGGGGTTTCGTGCCATTCACGGACGATGAGTTCCTGACGATCGGCCACGAGATGCTGTTGATCGTCAGCGACGACTTCATCCAGATCGCGGAAGTGGACGGCGAACCCGCCGCGTTCATCGTGATGCTGCCGAACGTCAACGAGGCCATCGCCGACCTCAACGGTCGTCTGTTGCCGTTCGGATGGCTCAAGCTGTTGTGGCGTTTGAAGGTGCGCTACCCGCACAGCGCACGCGTGCCGCTGATGGGCGTGCGTCGGAAATTCCAGCGCACGCGTCTCGGACCAGGGCTCGCTTTCGCGGTGATTCACGCAGTTCGAAACGCGTCGGTCGCGCGCGGCATCGACAGCGTCGAAATGTCGTGGATCCTCGAGAACAATGCGGGCATGCGCAACATCATCGAGACCATCGGCGGACGCGTTTCGAAGCGCTACCGCATGTACGAAAAGAATCTGGCTGCGACGACAGCGTGACTGGAGAACAGACTTTCACCGCGGTAGTGCTCGCAGGAGAGCGCCGGTCGCCGTCGACCGACCCGCTCGCCACCGCAGCCGGCGTTGCAAGCAAGGTGCTCGTGCCGATTGCCGGCGTTTCGGTCATCGAGCGCGTGGTAGACACCATCGAGCGGTGCGCTCGAATCAACCGCCGCCTGCTGGTCGGACCCGCAGCCGCGACGCTCAGCGCCGAACCTCGGCTCGGCGCGCGCATCGAATGCGGCAGCTGGACCTGGATCGCACCGACCGAGAGCCCTGCAGCGAGCGCCAGCGCCGCGCTCGATGCCATCGGCACCGATGGACCGATCCTGCTGACTACGGCCGATCACGCGTTCATCACGCCCGAAATACTCGACCAGTTCTGCAGCGCGGCGCTCGCAACCGGCGCCGATTTTGCCGTGGGGTTCGCGCGCCGCGCCGACGTAATGGCGACGTTCCCACGCACGCGTCGTACCGGCTGGCGCTTCAGCGACGACACGTATTGCGGCTGCAATCTGTTCGCGGTGTTGCAACCGGCAGGCCACTCCGTAACGGTCTTCTGGCGGCACGTCGAGAAGGAGCGCAAGCGCCCGTGGCGCATCATGCGGATGCTCGGCACGGGACTGTTCCTGCGCTACATCCTCGGGCGCTTATCGCTCGCAGAAGCGCTGACCGAACTGAGCCGGCGCACGCAGTGCCGCATCGCCCCGGTAATGGTCGCGCATGCCGAAGCAGCGGTGGACGTCGATTCCGTCGACGACTGGCGTCTCGTCAACGAGACGTGGGCGCGGTTGCGCGGCTGACCGGCGCTGACCAGGTCACCGTTTCGTGGGACGTGGTCGCGAAGCCACCCGGTGCGGTCCGTCGCGTCGTGAGATCCAATCGCCAACCCGCGCTGTCGGTCGATATCCGATACTGATTCCACCCTGCCCGCCCCGGCACGCTATACGAGGCCGACGGCACCGCGACGACGAGCATCGGGCCGTGTGCACCGCCCAGCCGGTCGATGCGCGCTTCGTGCCCGTGACCGTGGATGACGAGTTCTGCGCCGTGCTTCGTCAGCACATCGGTGACGTCGCGCGCATCGGTAAGCCGCTTACGCCGGGTGTGTCCATCGGCCAGCGGCGAGTGATGCAGCAGAACGACCCGAAAACGCCCCTCAGCGGCGGTCTCCTTCAGCACGCGCGCCAAGCGCTCGCGCTGCAGATCGCCGACCCGGCCGGACGCGAGAAACGGCGCAGTCGGAACGGCGGTATCGACGCCTATAAGGGCGATGCCGTTGCGGCGTCGGACGAACGGGAACGCAGCGGCGCCGTCGTCGCCGCGGAAGTAGTCGCGCCACAGACCCACGGTCGAATCGAACGGCGCGACCACATAGCGGTCGTGGTTACCCGGCACCAGCGAGACGCGTTGCGCGATCCCGAGCGACTCCAGCCAGCGGAGTGCGGCGCCACATTCGTCTGGCAGTCCGACGTGGGTTAGATCACCGGTCACCGCGACGTGATCGGGTGCGCTATGGCGCATGTCGGCCACCACTGCTTCGAGCGTTTCGACACGATGCACGCGGCGGCGCCGGCGCCACCACGACAGATATCCGAGAATGCGTTTGTTCACGAGGTCGCGCGGGCTGGTGCCCCGGAGCGACGTCAGGTGCGGATCTGACAGGTGCGCTAGGGTGAACACGTGGCCCGATGACATTGCTACCATAGCGCGCCTTCACTGCGAGCTTGAGTGCCGTTGCGGTCCGCCATCCTCACGAATCCTCATTCGAACCGCAATCGGCGCCACCTGCCTCGCCTGCGATCTCAACTCGAGCATCTCAGCGACGTGCGCCACATCGAAACTGCATCGCTCGCCGATCTGCCGGCAGCCGTCGACTCGGTGCTTGCCGACGGCATCGAACTGCTCGCGATCAACGGCGGCGACGGTACCGTGCATCTGGTCTTGACCGAGTTGCTGCGCGCCGTCGCGGGTCGGCAGTTGCCTGCAATCGCGCTGCTGCCGGGCGGCACCACCAGCATGAGCGCGCGCGGACTGAACGGCGGTGCGGTGCCGTTCGAACGAGCGCTCGACACGCTGATCCAGGCAATCGAGAACGGCGCGTCCGGCGAGCCGCGGCATCTGCTGAAAGTGCACGCGGTCGGCGCCGAGCCGCAACTCGGTTTGTGCCTCGGTATGGGGGCGATCGTGCGCGGCATCGAATACTGCCATGAACGCATCTACAGCCTCGGCTTGCGAGACGAATGGGCTGCCGGCGTGGCGATGCTGCGCGCCGGTTGGGGGATCGCGCGCCGCGAGTCGGTCTTCGCGGACGGCGTGCCGATCGCCGTCGACATCGACGGCGAACACCACACCGCGCGCGCTTCGATCTTCCTCGTTTCGGCGATGAGCGAACTGCTGCTAGGCATCCGGCCGTTCTGGGGCGACGGCGCGGCGCCGCTGCGGATCACGCTGGTGCGCGAGCACGCGCGACGGTTTCTGCGCAGCTTTCCGGACCTGCTGCGAGGCCGTGCGCATCCGCACCTCACGGAAGAAGGCGGCTATTTCAGCCGCCGCGGCACCGCAGTCGACATCCGCGGCGAGGGTCCGTATCAGATCGACGGCGAGATCTACCACGCGCAGACCGGTGAGATTCGTATCGATGCGTTCGGACCGGTAAACGTAATCCCGCTGCGGAACGGCAAGTGAACCCGTCGCAGGAGTTACTGCAGATCATCGCGACCGAAACCGATCGACCGCTTCCGTTCGCGGTCATGGAGTTCGTTGCAGCCGTCAACGACCGGTTCGGCGTCGCCGTTGCGGCGGTGGTGTTCTATGGTTCGTGCAGACGCGCGGATCAGCCCGACGGGCTTTACGATCTGTATGTAATCCTCGATCACTACCGGAACCTGCCGCACTTCGAGGGCCTGCTCGCGAGACTGCTGCCGCCGAACGTGTACTACCTCGAAGTGGCTACCGCGTCCGGAGCACGCCGCGCCAAATGCACGGTCATCTCGCAGCCGGACTTCTCTCGCGGCGTCGAGTACTGGTATCACTCGTACCTGTGGGGCCGCTTCTGCCAGCCCGTGTCGATCGCTTACGCGCGCGATGCCGGCACCCGTCAGCAGATTCTCGATTGTCTGGGCCGCGCTGTGCTGACGTTCATCGACGAAACCCTCTGCCTGCAACCCGACACGTTCGACACGCGCTCACTTTGGATAGACGGACTGCGCACGAGCTATCAGACCGAACTTCGCAGCGAGGGCCCGGACCGCGCGGCCGAACTCTTCAGCGCCAACGCAGATTACTACGCCGGTGTCACCCGCGCCGCCGGACTGGTTGCGGCCGGGCAAGATCGTTGGCGCCTGCGCTTGACGCCCGACCAGCGCCGTAGCGGGCTGCGCGCGTGGCGGATCCGGGGCTTCACCGGAAAGTGCCTGGCGCTGGCGCGAATATTGAAGGCGTGGGTTACCTTCGACGGCGGCTTCGACTACATCATCTGGAAACTGGAACGACACTCGGGCCGACACATCGACGTGCCCGAGCGGGTGCGACGTCGCCCCGCGTTGCACATGTGGGGATTCTTCTGGCGTTTGTACCGCGACGGGGTATTTCGTTGATCGAGGCGCAAGCGCCCCGCATCTGGATCGTCGTCGGCGACAAAGCCGGTGACAACGCGCAGGTCGAGGCCGTCATCGAGCGTCTGCCGTGGCCCGTCGAGTATCGCAGGCTGCAGTTCAAGAAACCGTTTCGTAAAGGCAAGCCGCCCTTCTTCGCGTCGCTGTATCACGTCGACAGACGGCACTCGGATGCGTTGTCTCCGCCATGGCCTGACATCGTCGTCACGATCGGTCGAAGGCCCGCGATGGCGGCTTTGTGGATCCGTCGGCAATCCGGCGGCCGGACTCGCATCGTGCTGTTCGGTCGGCCGAAGCGCAGTCCGGGGAATTTCGCGTTGATCGTCGTCTCCTCGCAGTTTCAGGTACCTGAAGGGCCCAACGTGGTCAGTGTCTCGCTGCCGCTGATGCGGGTTGATCAGGAACGCTTGGCGCGCGAAGCCCCGCGCTGGCAGCAGCACTTCGAGCAGAGACCACATCCTGTAATCGCGGTGCTCGTGGGCGGCGCTACTCGGCCATTCGTGTTCGACGCAGGTTCGGCGCGGGAGCTGGTCGACATCGCGCGACGATACTGCGGCCCATCAGGATCGTTGTACGTGACGACGAGTCGACGCACCCCGCCTGCCGCGATCGCGGCGTTGCGCGCCTGCATCGGCGAAGGCGACACGTTGTACGAATGGGCTCCCGGCGCCACCGAGAATCCGTACTTCGGACTGCTCGCGCACGCGGACGGGTTCGTCGTCACCGGCGACAGCATGTCGATGATCACCGAAGTAGCGCGCTTGGGCCGACCGCTCGCAATTTATCCGCTGCGGCGATCCAGACTCGTGGAGACCGCCCGCGAACTGCTGCCGCACTGGATCTCTGACATTCCGAATACCGTCAAATACCGCCTGCTGCCGCGCATCGGTTTCACCGCGTTCCCGCGCGATCTGACGCAGATCCACCGTTCGTTGATCGACGCGGGATTCGCGGTCGCGGCCGGCGCGCCGCTGCGCAGCGGCAGTCGTCGCGCGTCCGACGAACTGGACCGCGTCGTCAGCGCAATCACGCGGCTCGGCTCGCAAGTGCGGTGACCGCGTATAGACCCGACATCGACGGGCTACGCGCGATCGCGGTCGTCGCCGTCGTGCTTTTCCACGCCCACTTCGGGCCGTTCACGGGCGGATTCGTCGGGGTGGACGTCTTCTTCGTGATCTCGGGCTATCTGATCGTCGGCATGATCGTTGGCGACCTCCGCTCCGGACACTTTTCGATAGCCGCGTTCTACGAGCGCCGACTGCGCCGATTGTTCCCCGCTCTGTTCGTCGTGATGGCCGCCTGCGCGATCGCCGGGTACCTGTTGTTCTTGCCCGAGGAGTTCCGAAAGTTCGGCCAGAGCCTGGTCGCAACCAGCGCGTTCGTCTCGAACTATCTGTTCTGGTCTGAAGCCGGTTACTTCGATTCACCGCCCGAACTCAAGCCGCTGCTGCACACCTGGTCACTCGCCGTCGAAGAGCAGTTCTACCTGATCTTTCCGGCGTTGCTGATGATCGTGACCCGATACGTGAAGCGATCATTGACCGGAGTCCTGATCGTCATTGCCGGCCTTTCATTCGCGACGGCTACCGCCTCGCTGGTCAAGCACCCGGACAGCGCGTTCTACCTTCCCCACACGCGGGTGTGGGAATTCCTGATCGGCGCGCTGCTGGTCGTCGTTCATATTCCGGTCGCGCAGACCCGCAGCGCACGCGAGTTGCTCGCATGCACCGGACTGGCGCTGATCGTCGTCAGCACCGTTGCATACTCGAGCATGACCCTCTTTCCCGGGCCGGCCGCAGCCTTGCCGTGCCTCGGCGCCGCGATGGTCATCCACGCCGGCCGTGGCGGCGGATCATCGGTTCATTCGATGCTCACCGCGCGGCCGATCGTCCATGTCGGCCTGATCTCGTACTCGCTGTATCTCTGGCACTGGCCGATCCTGGTATTTGCACGCGCATGGCTCGTCAGGCCACTGACCATACTCGAGGCCACGGGTCTCATCGCGATCTCGTTCCTCCTCGCGCACCTGTCGTGGCGATTCGTCGAGTCGCCGTTCCGCATCAAGCGTCAGCGCTACTCACGAAATCAGGTGTTCGCATTCGGTGCCAGCGCGACGGCGTTGATGCTCGCGGCGGGAGTGGCCATCGACGTTCGCGGCGGACTACCGTCCCGCGTACCGCCCGACGTTGCCGTCGCAGCAGCCGGGGCATTCGATGCCGATCTGAGTTTCAGACGGCGCTGTTCCAACTTCTCGCCGGAGCAGGTCTCAGAAGACATCCTGTGCAAAATCGGCAGCAACGCTGCAGCCGGCCCAACCTTCATTCTATGGGGCGATTCGCACGCCTTCGCGATGGCATCGATGATCTCCGATGTCGCCCGCGACGACGGACGCGCCGGCCTGGTCGCCGGATCCGGCGGATGCGCGCCGCTGTTGGGAGTGTCGAGAACAACCTCCAGGTCGTTCCCATGCGAAGCATTCAACGACCGCGTCGTCGATCTGATCCGCCGCGACGCGGCAATCGCAACCGTTATTCTCGTATCGCGTTGGAGTCTCACGGCCGACGGACGCCGTTATCTCCATGAAGGCGGCGCCGACACGTTTGTTCGCGACTCTCAATCGCAGGAAACCGGCCTTGCGGAGAATGGTGCGGTTTTTCGGCGCGGCCTGGAACGGACGCTGGCCGCCCTGCGCGACGCTGGAAAGCGTGTCGTCGTCGTGGGGCCGGTGCCGGAAGTCGGATTCGACGTCCCCACTACGCTCGCCCGCACCCTCTGGTTCGAGCGTTCGTTCCCGATCGACCCCGAGCGCGGCGCGTTCTTAGCCCGGCAGCAGGTCGTCCTCGACACCCTGCAGGATCTGCAGCGTCGATCGGACTTTGTGTTGATCCAGCCGCATCAATTGCTATGCGACGCCGCACGCTGCAGGACCGGTACCGGCGATCATTCGCTGTATGTCGACGACAATCATCTGTCAATCACCGGTGCCGCCTTGCTGCGTCCGCTCTTCGAACCGGTATTCGCCATGAAGGCTGCATCCATCGAGCACGTAGAGGTACGCTTCAACGTCATCGGACCACGGATGGAGCGCGCATCGTGCGAGTGTTAGTCACCGGCGGCAATCGATACATCGGTCTCGATCTGGTGTTCGAACTCGCACGCCGCGGGCATCAGGTGACGCTGATCAACAGCCACGTCGCTCCGATTCCGGACGGCGCGCGGCGCATTCACGCCGACCGTCGCATCCCAGGCGAATTCGAGAAGACGCTCGAGCCGCTGCGCGATTCGTTCGACGCGGTCTTCGACAACACCGCGTTCGTCCCGAACGACATCGAACCGATGATCGAACTGTTTCGCGGTCGGGTGACGCACTACGTGTTCACGAGTTCGCAGGCCGTTTATCGGCGCAGCTTCGTGCAACCGATCCAGGAGCGTTTTCGGCGTCATGCGGCCGACGATGCAGACCCTCGCAAAGCGTACGGCGTGGGCAAAGTGCAATGCGAAGACCTGCTCGAAACGGAGTGGCAGCGGAACGGCTTTCCTGCGACGTGGCTCCGCGTCGGACACACGCTGGGGCCGCGCAGTCCGCAACCCACCCGCGATCCCGCGCTCTTTGCGCGCCTGGAAGCCGGACGTCCGATTCTGATTCCGGGCGAGGGCTTTGCCGCACTGCAACTCGTGCACATCAACGACGTTGCACGCCTGATGGCGTCGCTGCTGGGTAACGAGCGCGTCAAGGGGCAGGCATACAACGTTTCCAGTGCGGAGGTAACGTCGATCATCGGCGTCGTTCACCTTGTCGCACGCGCCATGGGCGTGCAGCCGAACGTCGTCGAAGTGCCGATCGACATCGCTCGCAGGCAACGACCACCGCTGCTGCACTGGGGCGAAGCGTTGACCGGCACCGCGCTGCTGTCGATCGACAAGGCGTTGCGCGACATAGATTGGGCGCCGCGCTTCGGCATCGAGGACGGCTTTCGCGACTCGTACGCCTGGTACGAACGCGAGGGCCGCGCGCGCTATTCGTTCGATTTCGCGGCCGACGACGCGCTCCTGGCGCAACTCGGCCGTTGATCAGGTCAGATCGAACAGCCGCCGCGCGTTCTCGCCGAGCACCAGTCGCTGCCGATGCACGCTCATCCCCGCAAGGCTGCTGCGCACTTCGTCCGCCGCCTTGATGTGCGAGTCGATGTGCGGGTAGTCGGAGCCCCATAGAAACCGGTCTTCTCCGACGAGATCGCATTGGGCGTCGATCGAGCGCTCCTGCGGATCCATCACGTACCAGAGATTGCGGCGGAAATAGTCGCTCGGCTTGTTCTTCAACGGTACGAACGCGCCGAAGCGATCGTACTTCTCGTCGAGCCGGTCCATGACGTACGCTGCAAATCCGGCGCCCGCCTCCACTACAAGCACTTTCAACTTGGGGAACCGGTCGAAGAGCCCGTCGCAGACGATCGATGAGATCGCAGGAATGAGTTGCATGGTGCCGCCAAGACCGAATGCAAACACGGTGTTGATACCTTCGCCCGGGTCGTACCACTGCGAACCGGCGAGCCCGACCTGACGCTTGAAGCGAACGATCAGATGGATGCAGATCGGCAGATTCGCTTCCTGCAACTCGGCCCACAGCGGGTCGAAGTCCGGATGCGACGGACGCTTGCCGCATACCCGTTCGGGCGCGAGGAACATGCCCTTGAAGCCGAGCTTCAGGCACCTGCGCAGTTCCGTTAGCGCGAGGTCGGCGTCGTAAAGCGGCACGTGCGCGATTGGAATGATCCGGTCGCGCGCCGGCTTCGCAAAGTCCCATTGCCAGTTGTTGTAGGCACGCGCGTATGCCATCGCGAGGTCGGGATCTTCTTCCTTGTCCCACAGAATGCCGATGGTCGGAAACGTGACGCCGGCGTCCACACCCCACTCGTCGAGCATCGTCACGCGGGCGTCCGTGTACATGCTCGCGGCCGGGCAACCTTCCAGGTACGGCACGTCCGGGCGCCGAAACAGATCGCCGGCGTTGTGTTCCACGCCGCCGAGGCTCGCGAGG
The DNA here is from genome assembly GCA_035494855.1 of Pseudomonadales bacterium. Classification (GTDB taxonomy): domain Bacteria; phylum Pseudomonadota; class Gammaproteobacteria; order Pseudomonadales; family Azotimanducaceae; genus DATJGR01. The sequence continues at coordinate 10,785 of DATJGR010000048.1, forward strand.
CGCCCACTCATCAACACTTCGCCGTCCACGATCAGTTCCTCTCCGTTCGGGCCGGGCCGAATCCTGATCGCGCGGTCCTTGTAGCGCGATTCGAGATAGCGCTCCCAGAGATCGGGCGGTTCCAGCACGTGCGAATCGGCGTCGACGGTGAAGTAGCGGTTCATTGGAAGTCCTCCGATTGGCCGAATGCGCTTCCGCTAACGGGCCAGCAACTCGATAACGTAGTTGTCGGGATCGCGGCCGAGTCCGACGACGGTGCCGTTCAGCGCTTCGATCGGCGCCGCTTCGCGATCGATCTTACCGCCGTTCTTGCGGATGAGTTCGATGACCTGCGCGGGATCGTGCACGTAGAAAACGAGTTTCACGTTGCTGCCGTCGTAATGACGCGTGGCGTCGTTCGGCCAGTTCATCAGCACGACGTTCGCGCCGCCGCTCTCGCCGAAACCCATCACCACCTCGTTCAGATAGCCGAGTTCGAAACGCCGCAGCACCTTCATTCCGAGTACGGCGGTATAGAAGCGCGTCGACGACTCCAGATCTTTCACGCCGATGCCTGTCGCGCCGAGCATCGGTATGGATGAAGTCGATGCCGGCGCCGCGTCGGCGGCAGCCGCATGCGCCGTCGAAACGAACGATGTCGCCAACGCCGCTGCGAGAAGCACGAGTTTCGCGTTCATGAGACCTCCGACTTGCGTGCGACATGATGGAACTGGTAGCCGAGTAATTCGATCTCGCGCTTGCACGCCTTGTCGATGACCGCGCGTTCTGCCTCGCCGATCAATTCGGAGTAGTGCGATTTCTCCGTACGATGCGACGACTTCGCTCGCGGCAGCGTCACCGGTTCCGGCAAACGGAGTTGCTGACGAATCTCTTCGAGCTGTGACGCCAGGTTCTCGTACGCGATGATCCGGTCCACGCCGAGTTCTCCGTCGATCATATAGATGTGCGCATTCGACAAGGACCGCGCTCCGACGTTCTGCAGAAACTGCAGCAACGGCGGCCGCGGTTGCTGGTCGCGCGTACGCCAGTAATACAGCGAGATCGCCTTGTCCCATGGATCGCGTTCGATCGCGAACTTATAGTAACCGTGCCAGATTTCCGCCCCGACGAGCGAACGGATCCGCGCCGCCGGCGTATGGTTTTTGAAACGCGCGCGTTCACCGCGCGTCAGAAGGCGACGCCACTCGCTGAACGTGTAGGCCGACAATGGAATTCCGCCGTCGTTCTGCGGTCCTGGATAGCCGAGCTCGCGCCGCAGCGCGTCGTCGGCGTCCCGCGTGATGACGTCGTCGGGACCGCAGAATTTCGACAGCGCAATCTCGACGCTGGTGCCGGCCGTCTTGCGGGTGCGGACGAAAATGAACCGATGTCGATGCGAGACGATCATATCGGGGACCGGAGTGGCGACTGCATCGCGCCGCTACAGCGGGATGTACTCGAACGCTTCTTCGAACTCGTGTCCGATCGCGGCATAACGCATGTTCACACCGGCGCGCCGTCCCGACGACTCGTTCGCGTCGCTGCCGTGCAGCAGCCACGAGTGGAACAGATAGAACTCTCCGGGCTCGAGCGTGAACGTCACCGCGCGCCCGAGTTCGAGTTCGGTGATGTCGCCGCGATCCATCAGATCAGCGCGAATGCGCTTGTGATAGTCGCCATAGAGCTTCCGGTGCGTGCCCGGCACCGCGCGAACCGCACCATTTTCCGCGTTCACCCGATCTAGCGCGAGCCAGCACGTCAACGTTGGTACCGGTCGTCCGTCGGGAAAGTAGCCACCATTCGTCGGGCCAACGTCCTGATGCCACGCAACTGCGGCGTTCGATCCATCGATCTTCACGATGAAGCGGCTCTTGAACAACGAGACGTGGTCCTCACCGAGCAACTGTGCCGCGCGCGCCACGATCGACGGATGCGAACACAGGTCGAACACGAACGGTTCGGTCAGGTGCAGGTTGCGGCCTTTTTTCAGCGGCACCACGATGCGCTTCCAGTCGCCGTCGCACTTGAGTGGTCCGAGATAACCGTTCTTCTCGAAGAATTCGACCTGCTCCGGGCTCAAACGATAGGCAGAGGACGAGGCGATTCGCTGCGCGGCGAGATTGCGGAGGTTCTTCCATCGGCCGGGGTACGACCAGAAATCGTCTTTGCGGCCGCCGTAATAGTCATCGAGCGCGGCGTTCATGATCGCGGAGGTGCGCAGCGCCGCAGATGGCGTCGCCGGTGCAACTCCGTTCTGCAACTCGGTCACGATGTGCTCGAGCATCGGTTTGTGAGGTTGCGCTTCCTCCCGGAAACGGAAATCGCGACGCGTGGGCAACTTCGCGTAGCGTCTGACGATCGTCGCCACGCGCTGCGTGATGGAACTGCTCGCTCGCACGGCCGCTTCCGGTGTGATGGTGATCCGCATCGAACCGCTGCGCGACATCGCCGCCAGCCGCAAACTGCCGAACGTGCCTTCGATGATGAGTTCGTCGACGCTGCTCGCAGAGGCAAAATTCCACGTGGCACTGCCGAGCGCGCCGTTCGCCGTGCGGAACGTCAATGCGACCGCGTCTTCACTGGTCTGAATCGGAATGGTGTTCGTCGCAGCAGCGCCAACCAGTTCGAGCGGTCCGAACCAGTCGTCGAACAGATCGAGTACGTGCCCGGCGAGATCATAGAAGTGGCCGCCGCCGCTGACGCGCGGATTCACGCGCCACTGCGAATCGCGGTGCGGCTTCGCCATCCGGTAATGAATCGAAACGATCGCGCCGAGTTCGCCATTCGCGACGATCTGTTTGACCTGGCGGAACTTGTCGAGATAGCGGCGGTAATAAGAGACGTAGAGCGGTAAGCCGGCCTGCTTGAACACGTCGACCATCTGGCGGCATTCGGATTCCGAGCGGCCCGCCGGCTTTTCGACGAGACACGCCTTACCGGCAGCACAGACCGCCAGCGCGTATTCGAGGTGATGTTCCGGCGGCGTCGCGACGTAGATCGCGTTCACGTCGGGATGTTCGATCACCTGGTCGGCGTTCGTGGTCCACTGCGCGACGCCGTGGCGCTCTGCGAAGGCACGCGCCTCGTCGGCCGATCGTCGCATCACCGTGACGATGCGGCTTCCCTGAATCGTCCTCAGCGCAACGCCCGCCTTGCGGTCGACCACGTCGCCGCAGCCGATGACTCCCCAGCCGATTTCACGCTTGCCGGACGGCATCCCCATCCACGTCCCCGAACCATGCTCTGCCCGCAGTCTTGCAGATGACGGCGGCGATGAAAACAGGTCAGCCGCTGTGGAATATCAGTGCTTGTCCGGATGGCAGCTCGATCGGCACATCGGCTCGTCCGGAGAAATACTCGTCCACCGCCTTACGCGCGCCCGGGCACGAAGCGAAGCCGTAGTCGTCGCAGACCATCACAGCGCCGGGCGTGAGCCGCGGATGAAAGAATTCGAACGCGGCGAGCGTCGGTTCATAGAGGTCTACGTCGATGTGCACCATCGCGAAGCGGCGGTCTTCGAGGCCTGCGAAACAGTCCGGAATCCAACCGCGATGGAACTGACACTGCGGAAACGCTTTCAGCTGCTCGCGCGCGATGCGCTCGTCTGCTTCGAGGTCGCCGGCCCGCCATGCGTCGCGTCGCCCTCCCACTTCGGCGTCGTCGTCGGTCGGCTCCGAAAGGCCTTCGAACGAATCGCACAGATGGTGCGCCCGAGTCGGGTCGTTCAATGCGTTCAGGACGAAGAACGAACTCTTGCCGTATCGCACGCCGCACTCGGCAGTGTCGCCGCCCACGCCGCGAGCGGAAACGCTGCTCGCAACCGAGTACAACAGTTGGCAACAGTCGAGGGGAAGACCCGGAAGGTCACCCCATTGCGCCTCGAGTTCGGTCAAACGGCCCGGCAGCGACCACGTGAGGTGGTGCGGATAGATCAGCAACTGATGGCGACGCGCGACGCGCGACAGATGTTTCGACCAGGCACGCCGTCTTTCGTGAAGCGGCCCGACATAGCGATTCAGGAGATTTCGCAGCGCCAAGCTGAAAGCCTGTTGAATGGGTCCGAAAACGACGCGCGATTATGCGACAGACGCTCTCAGAAATCGCTCACGAGCTGATCACGCGCCTGCGCCGGAGTCGCGTCGGTGCGGATCAACAGACTTCCAATGCGGTCGACGATCTGATCGAGATCGACGTCCACTCCGCTTCCCGCGCTGGGGAACGGTTCGCCGAGTCGCACGGCGAACCCCTGGTCGAACAACAGCGTGTGGATCTCCGCAACGTCGCGCGGGAACTTCACCACCCCGAGCTGCTGCAACGTTCGGATCAACCGCGACATCAGCGGCACCGCTCTCTTGCCGTACGCGAAGCGGGCGATCGTTCGGCGCAGTCGCTCGGCGAATCCGTAGTGCACCGGCAGCGAATAGATCGCCAACGGCTTACCGAGGCGGGCGACCTCGACCTGCATCGAAACGCTGTCGCCGGTGACGATGAATCGGTCGGCGCAGGCGAGCAATGCGAGATAAGGATTGTCGGGGCTGTTGGCGCGCCAGCGGAACAACCGCCCGTTCTTCGGAAGCGCCTCCTCGAGCACATCGACCACTTCGGAAGAGGTGCGCGGGCTGGTCGTCACCCACAACGAACCACCCGCGTCGGCAACACACCGCGCCGCGCGCGTCATGAGATCGAGCGCGACTTTGCGGTCGAAGACGTGCGGCTTCGTCGGCCCGCCTACGAACATGGCGAACAACGGTCGCGGCATTTCGGCAACCCGCTGCGTCCACCGCGCGCGTGCATTCGCCATTCCGACCGCGTCGGCTTTGATCAGCGGCAGCCCGAGACGTATCACGTTCGGCAACGTGGGAACATGGTGGTGCGCGGCGGCGATGATCAGGCTGAAGCGCGACAGCCAGCGTCGCGGACGTCCGACGATGACGATCTTGGTGTGGCCGCGCGATTGCTCCTTTACCCACAACGCCACCATCGACGGACGTCGACCCACGGTGATCACGAGATCGGGCCACGGCTGCGTGATCATGTCCGATTCGGTCCAGTCGACGTGACTGTGGTCGCTGCGGAAGTCCGGTTTGCCCACTCGATAGGCGTCTTTGAACCGCAAGCGCCGCACGTCGACGTGCCAGTTGAAACGTTCGGTCAGTCGGCTGGCAACCAGTTCGACCTGCTGGTTGTCTCCCAGCTTGTCGCCGATCAGCAACCAGATCCGCGGCGTCGCGGTAAAAGGACGAAAGGGCAGAATCGACGCTTCCTGGCCCCCCCGAGCATCCTGTTGGGAAGGCGATGTCTTTCGAAAGCTACCGCTGTGACTCATCCAAGTGCATCCGTCACCGAATGTCGGGTTGCGTTCGAATGAACGCAGCTCTCGATTGCTCGGTGTGTTCGACCGCACCTGCCCGGCGATAGTTCATCGCCGACAGGTAACAACCGCTATTGACTCGTTCAATCCCTGGAACAACACTCTGGCGCCTTCAGGTGCCACGCGAACCGCGAGATATGGTTGCCAACAATATGTCGGTGTTGCAGCGCGCACAGGCGAGCGACGTGGTTTCGGATCCTTACCCCTTCGTGGTCGTCCCTGACGCGCTTCCGAACGATCTGTGCGATGCACTGATCGCGGAATACCCGCGGCTGGCTATTTTGGGGGTAGACGACACGCAGAACAACAGCCGCTGGAGCATTCCGGCACCGGACGTGTCACAGAACGACGCGATTTCCCGTGTCTGGAAGGAGTTTGTCGCGTACCACGCCTCACCGGCTTTCTTCGCAGAATTCGTGCGCGTGTTCGGCGATCACGTGGTGCGCCTCTATCCACACGTGTTTCCGAGCGTAGCCGCGCTGCGCTCTGCGCGCCTCGGCGTGCGTGACCGAGATCCAAGCGACGAGTGCGACTTGTTCCTCGACGCCCAGATCTCCGGCAACACGCCGGTGCAGGAAGCCAGCTCCGTCAAGTCGATTCACGTCGACTCCGAACACAAGCTGTTTACCGCGCTGCTCTACCTGCGCAGAGCCGACGACGATTCGATCGGTGGCGATCTCGACGTGCTTCGACTGCGCAGCGATCTCACCGACGCACAACGGCGGCGCCGCTTCGACGGCATGTTCATCGATGACGATCTGGTCGAACAGGTGATGCGCGTACCCTATCGACGCAACACCCTGTTCATGTTCGTCAACAGTCCGGATTCGCTGCACGGGGTCACCGTACGCCAACCGACCCGGCACCAGCGGCTGTTTCTGAATCTCGTCGGTGAAACCCGCGCCAAACTGTTCGACGTGCCGCAGCATTGGCGGAAGCGCGTCGCAAAACTGCCACGGCTGATCAAGAAACGGCTGCGCCGCGTCGTGGGTGTCGACTGACGCGGGCACTGGCGATATCCACGCGTGAGAAACGCGGCGATTTTCCCTAGAATAGCCGCCACTTTTTTCGGCTCGACCAGCGGTATTCATGCTCCAGCGTATCCTCGAACAAGCCGGGCGCCTTTTACCGGAAGCAAAGCGGTTTCCCACCGAGCGGAAGCTGCGCGGCTGGCTCGAGCAACAACGCCTCGACCGCGCAGACTATGCGGTGGTGTCGTTCGGCAAGAGCGGAAGAACGTGGTTGCGCGTGATGATCTCGCGCATCTACCAGCGGCGTCACGGGCTGTCCGACGAGTTGATCGAGTACGGCAACTACCATCGGGCAAACCCGACGTTGCCGCGCGTGCTGTTCACGCACGACAACTATCTGCGCGACTACACCGGCGACGGCGGCGGCAAGGCGGCGTTCGCCGGCAAGCCGGTTTTGTTACTGGTGCGCCATCCGGCCGACATCACGATGTCGCAATACTTTCAGTGGAAGCACCGGATGCGCCCGCACAAGGTGCTGCTCAATCAATACCCGCCGGTGGACGATTCGGTCACGCCGTATCAGTTCATGATGGGCTCGAGCGGATTGCCGAAGGTGAACGCGTGGCTGAACGAGTGGGCCGTGGGACTCGACGCGCTCGATTCGACACTGGTCGTGCGCTACGAAGACATGCGCACCTCGACGGCGGCAGAGCTGCGCCGTATAGCCGACTTCATGCGTATGAACGCGACCGACACAGAGGTGGCGGATGCAGTGGAGTGGGCCAAGTTCGAAAACATGAAACAACGCGAAGCCGAGGCATCGTCGTCCAGCGATCGATTGCGCGCCGGCGACGTCAGCAACCCGGATTCGTTCAAAACGCGCCGCGCCAAGGTTGGCGGCTACCAGGACTACTTCGACGACGCCGAAGTTGCGGCGATCGCCGAATTCATCGACAAGACGCTGGACCCGCGCTTCGGATATTGCAGCAGCACGGCTCGCGCGCGTGAATCGAGGTAACAAAATGGACCATTGCGTTTTCATTCACAGCAACCCGAAGCAGATCGTCGGCGCGATCGTCGCGCAACACGCGCTGCGCCGTAATTCGCGCAATGCAGACAAGTTCGACGTGAAGATCATCACCACGGACGACCATCCGTTCTTCGCCGAATACGAAGGCAAAACCTACCTTCGCGATGGCGTGAAGCGCGTCTGGCTGAACGACGACCTGCAATCGTTCACGCCGTTGCGGTTCATGCCGCCCGAACTGATGGGGTACCGTGGTCGTGCCGTCATCATCGATCCGGACATTTTCGCCGTAGGCGACATCTGGGAACTGCTGTCGCGCGACATGCAGAACAAATCCATCATCGCGCGGGCGCGCTCCGGTACGAAGGGGCTGATCGATCACTGCATGGCATCGAGCGTCATGCTGCTCGATTGCGCGAAGCTGACGCACTGGCGCTGTGAGGCTCAGTTCCGCTCGATGTTCGAGATGAAACTCGACTACTCCGACTGGATCTGTCTGAAACACGAAGACCGCGCGACGATCGGCCTGCTCGAGAACGAGTGGAACGACTTCGACCACCTCACGGCCAAAACCAAGATGCTGCACACGACGCGCCGCAAGACGCAGCCGTGGAAATCGGGTCTTCCGGTCGACTGGCGCCCGGCGGAACGTTTCCGGCTGTTCCCGCCGATCGGTTGGTTGATGCGCGCGCGCCGAAAGCTGTTCGGCGAGTACGCGTTCCTCGGCAACTACAAGGAACACCCCGACGCGAACCAGCAGAACCTGTTCTTCGGGCTGCTGCGCGAGTGCATCGATCTGAAACTCGTCACCGAAGACATGCTGCGCGCCGAGATGCAGCGCAACCACGTGCGGCACGACGCGTTCGAAGTGCTCGACCGCACGCCCGCGCTCGCGCCTCCCGGTCGTCCGCCGCTCGCGCTGCCGGGCTAACGCTCGAGCAGCGCGCGCACGCGCTGCACCGTCCGCTGCAGATCGTTCGACGTCACCTTGGAAGGAACCACCACCGTTGCGTCGGGCGTCCGCTGCAGCAGACGCACTCTCCCGGCCGCCAGCAGCGCGGCGTGAATCCGCCCGAGGTCGCGCCGCATTCGAACCGGGCCGACCGACATCGCCAGGCGATGCACCAGAGGTTTCCACCGTAGCGCCGATAGTCCCGGGCCGGCGTCGGAAAAATCGAACAGGAACACCGGCTTTCCGGTCGCGCTCGCCTCGGCCAGCATCGACATGCTGTCGCCGGTCACGACGAACTCGTCGCCGCACGCGAGCAGGCCGCGGAACGGATTCGGTTCGCTCGACGGCCATCGGTAGACGAACTGCGGGCCTTTCAACGTGTGCAACAGCACGTCGGCACTGCGCCGCGGCGTACGCCCGCTCGTGCTCACCAGTACGCTGCCGCCGTATTCTGCTTTCCGCGCGTTGACGCGTTCGGCCAGTTCGCGCGCCCACTTCGGCGAGAACACGAGCGGCCCGCTGTCACCGCCGACCAGCACCACGGTCCACGGATGCGGAAGCTCCCTCCACTTCGCCCCCCAAACAGCTCGTTCGGGCGCGAGGGTGGACTCGGTGAGGTCTGTCAGCGGCAGATCGTTCACGACCACATCGTCCAGTTCGTCGAGCAGATACTGACGATTCGACACGACGAGATCGAACTGGCGCGGATTCGACCAGGGTCGTCCGACATGAACGATGCGCGCACGGTTGCCCGATGCAGCGCGGATCCATCGCGCGACCAGTTCGTTGCGACGCCCCGCCGTGAGAACGAGATCCGGCCAAGGTGCTTCGAGCGTGTCCGACTTGGAGCGATCGAGCGCCGCCAGTGTCGGTATGGGAAACGCGTGCAGCAGCAATTCCCATGACCGAAACGCCAACTGCTTCGTCACGGCCTGCACGTCCATCGCGCGCGCGAGCAGCTGCAGCTGCGCGTAGTCGCCCGCTTTCGGTCCTCTGAGAATCCACACGAGGGGCACACGCGCCCGCGTATTCGACATCCGCGCTCCCGCGTCGCTAAACTGCCGGCAATCGAACGTGCTGCAGCATCGACGCGGGATTATGGATGAGCCGTCACACCGGCGCCACGAAACGCACACTTACGAGTGCTGACGACTCTGCGCTGGTGACCGCTTGATCATCGATCGCTACCTGATCCGACTCGTGTTGCTGCCGACATTGGCCGGCTTCGCACTGCTGATTCTGCTGGTTTCCGCATTCAATGCCGCCGCGCTGCTGCGCGACGCGGCGTATTCGCGCATTCCGATGGATCAGGTGTTCACGCTCATCGGATTGCGCGACGTGATCGCAGCCGAAGTGCTGCTTCCGACTTCCTTGTACATGGGCGTGCTTACGACACTGAACCAGTGGCACCGCGATCGGGAGGCATACGCGCTCTACGCAGCGGGCGTGGTTCCGGGTCGCATCGGCTATCCGGTATGGATGGTCGCGCTGGTGATCTGTGCCTGCGTTGCGGGTCTGTCGCTGTACGCGCGACCGTGGGCGTATGCGGAGAGCTATCGGCTCGATGCAGAGGCGGGTCAGCTGACCACCAGCGCGATGCAGCCCGATCATTTCTATTCCTTCGGCAACAGCCTGGTGCTGTCGGCGGCATCGATCGACCGCGTCGGCAACCTGATGCACAGCGTCTTCGTGGAAACGAAAGATGCCGAAAACGTGCGCGTGATCCGCTCCGAGTCGGGTCGCATCTTCGGCGCCGACGAGACCAGCCGGCAACGCATCGAACTGCAGAACGGCATCAGCTATTCGATCAGCGAAGGCTCGCGCGCCGATCGCACGTCCGAGTTCGAAGGGCTCGTCTATTACGCCGCGTCGGAACCCATTTCCGACGTTCAGAACAAGCGGCGCGCTTCGCCCACTACCGCCCTCGTGACGGCAACGGCACCGAAAGAGCGCGCCGAGCTTCAGTGGCGTCTGTGTCTGCCGGTGATCGCCTTCTTCATGTCGCTGATCGCGGTGGAAATCTCGCGCGCGCTGCCCGGCAGCAGTCCCTACCCGCGTTTCGTGGCGGGCATCGTCGTTTATGCGGTGGTGTTCAACGTTGCGGCGGCCGGGCGCACCTGGGTCGAAAACGGACAGGTGGGAGACGTGCCCGGCATGCTGTGGGTACCCGTCGCCACGGCGTTGCTGTTCTTCGCCGTGCGCCATCTTCCGGCCGTTAGCTTGAGACGCCCCGGATGAGCCGCGCGTTCCGGTACCTGGCGCGGGAGCTGGCGAAAAGCTACCTGATCATCGGCCTCGCGATGCTGGTGATGTTCGACCTGCTGGCATTTCTGGCGGAATCGCAGGACATCGGCGACGCGCAGTACACCGTGCTCGACGCCGTGCTGGTCGTGCTGTACAGCACGCCTGCCCTGCTCGTCGACCTCTCACCGTTCATCGCGATGCTCGCCACTTTGAACGCCTACGACCGCTTGAACGCGACGAGCGAATTGATCGCGTTGCGGGGCGCCGGCGTTTCGGGGATGCGCCTCGGTCGCGTGGCCGGCTACGTGGCCGTGCTCTTCATGCTGGTGATCGCCGTCGTCGAGTGGACCGCGCGGCCGTTGCGGCTCGAGGCGAGCCTGCTGCGGATGCACGAGACGGCGCGCGTAGGCAATCTGCTGCGCGGCAGCGGTTTCTGGATTCGCACCGGCACGACGTTCGTCAACGTGGCCGGCCTGGAGGATGCCGCTGGCCCGAGCGGCATCCGCGTATTCGGCTTCACCGACGACGCGCATTTACAGACGTATCTGCGCGCGACGTCTGCCGAGGTCGTCAACGCCGCCGACTGGCAGCTGCGGAACGTGTGGCACAAGCAGTATGCGGCGACCGGCGCGCCAACGGTTGCGGAAACGATGCCGACGATGCACTGGCAGCCGACCTGGGATCGAAGCATCAAGTTGTACGACCTTCCGGTGGCGAGCTTCACGTTGGCCGAACTGAAGACGCGCGTCGAGCATCGCGCCAACGAATCCGTCGGGGCGCAGGCCGAACAGATCGAACTGTGGCGTCGCCTGACGCTGCCGCTGTCGTCGATCGCGTTCGCGCTCCTCGCTGCGCCGTTCGCGCTGCTCTGGCACATCCGCGGAGGGAGGTCCGGGCGCCTTGCGGTCGGCGCGGCGCTGGCGTTCCTCGTCTATATCGGCCAGCAGGTAGCAACGAACGCGGGTATACTCGCCGGACTATCCATCTCCGTGACTTCCGCCGTGCCGCCGCTCATCGTTCTGGTCCTCGCCGTGCTGCTGATGCGACGCATGAACTGACGCTCACATCGCTATGGCACTTCTCAAAGCATTCATCCGTCGATATCCGTTTCAGAGCATCTTCCTCGCGATTGCGTTGTTGCTCGCCGGCGTTGCGGACGGCGTAGGTCTGTCGTCGCTATTGCCTGCGCTGCAGCTCGCGATGACGACGGATGCGCCGGATGCGTCGCAGAACGAATTCGCTCAACGCGTTCACGACGTGCTCGCGAGTGCGGGCATCACACCGACGCTCGGCTTGCTGCTGGGGATAATACTGTCGGCGATCGTGGTGAAGAACGCCCTGATCTTCATCGCCGAGCAGCGCATCGGCTACATTGCGGCGGACGTCGCGACGGAACTGCGCATGAACCTGCTCTCGGCGGTCATCGCGTCGCGATGGTCGTTCTTCACGCGCCAGTCCACGGGTGCACTCGCCAACGCGATGGCTACCGAAGCGTGGCGCGCGGCACAAGCGTACGTGTTCGCAGTGCGCGTGCTGGCAACCGTCATAGAAGCAACGGTCTACACGGCGGTTGCGGTGCTCGTGTCGTGGCACGCCACGGTGCTCTGCTTTGCGGCCGGCGCGCTCGTGCTATCGGCGTCGCACGTATTCGTCCGCATCGCGCATCGCGCGGGCGACCGCCAGACGCACTGGTACCGCTCGCTGCTCGGAACGCTGAGCGACGTCCTCCAGTCCGTCAAAACCTTCAAGGCCATGGGTCGCGACCGCGTCGCGGAACAAGTCCTGTCGTTAGAGACGGGCAAACTCAGGGGCGCACTGCGCCGCCAGGTGCTCGGCGAAGCGGGGCTCGAAGGCGCGCAGGAATCGTTGCTCGCGCTCGTCATCGTCGGCGGCATCTTCGTCGCGCTCGTTTCGTTCGACGTGCAGCTGGCCACTGTCACGTTCATGGCCGTGGTGCTCGGCCAGACGCTGAAGCGCGTGGGGCGCGTGCAGAAGCAGTATCAGAAAGTACTGACCTGCGAGAGCGCGTACTGGGCGCTCGACAAAACGATCGCCGAAGCACGCGCGCAAGCCGAAACCGGCACCGGCACCGAACGCGTGGCGCTCGATCAGTCCATCGACTTCGAGTCGGTGAGCTTCTCGTACGGCGAACATCGCATCCTCGACAAGGTTTCGTTCTCGATTCCGGCCGGCGTCATCACCTGTCTCGTAGGCGATTCGGGTTCCGGCAAGACCACCATCGCCGACCTCGTCATCGGCCTGATCCAACCGGAATCCGGCATCATTCGCGTGGATGGGCACGACCTGAACGCGCTCGACGTACACGCGTGGCGCCACAGCATCGGCTACGTTCCGCAAGAGAATCTGCTGCTGCACGACTCGATTCTGCACAACGTCGCGCTCGGCGATCCGAGCCTGAAACGCGAAGACGCCGAGTATGCGCTGAAGCTCGCCGGTGCCTGGGATTTCGTCTCTCGGCTGCCCGACGGCATCGACAGCGTGGTCGGCGAACGCGGAACGCTGCTCTCGGGTGGCCAGCGTCAACGGGTCATGATCGCGCGCGCCCTGGCGCACCATCCGAAGCTGCTGATTCTCGACGAAGCGACCAGCGCGCTCGATCCGGCCACCGAAGCAGGCATCTGCGCGACGCTGCAGTCGTTGCACGGACAGCTGACGATTCTGGCCGTTTCGCACCAGTCCGCCATGGCCGACATCGCCGACGAAGTCTATCGGGTGGAAACGGGTACACTGAGACGCGATACCGCACGGCACACCGGACTGCGCCTCAATCAAAGCGTCAGTTGACGCCCTCGTCGTCCGTGACGGATCTTCCATCATCGATCAGGGATGTTCGAGCGACGGCCAGCGACCTCACGCGTGCAACGGTTGCTTCGATCTCCGCAGCCGCCGCACCCGGAACCACGCTGCATGCGTCGTTCGACCACGTGCCATGCCCTGCCGCCACGAACGCCTCGTGAAACAGCCCGATGTCGCGCGATAGCCGCTTCGGAAGCAGCGCCATCATCGTTCGATAGCTGACCGACTTGACGCTGTGATCGCGCCCGTCGGGCCCGGCGTCGCCGAGATTGAAGATGTGCACCGGGCGTTCCGCCGCGGCTGCTTCGGACAGCATCGCGACGCTGTCGGACGTCACCACGAAAGCGTCGGCGAGCGCCAGAATACCGAAGTAGGGATTGTCGGGGTCGTTCGGGCGATATCGATGCAGCGATGCCGGCACCGTGAGCGCCGATTCGAGCACGTCGGCCACTTCCCTCCGCGTGCGCGCGCTCGTCGTGATGATCGTGCTGCCGCCGCGGCTGGCCACCATCGCGTTCAACTTGTCCGCAAGCCGCTTTGCGGCGCGCGCGCCGAGTACGAACGGTCCGCTGTCGCCGCCGATCAGCACGCCGAGGATCGGCCGCGGCAACGCCGCGAAACGCGCTTCCCAACGAGTCCGCTCAGCCGCGAGACGGGGTTCTACCACGCCGTGCTGCGTCATCAGGTTGTGCACGACGTTCGGCTCGCGCGGAAGCCGGTATTGCGGCGTGGTGACGACGAGATCGAATTCACCGCGCGACGCCCACGTGCGGCCGAGAAATACGAGCCGGGTGCGTCCGCCGCTGCACTGCTTTATCCACCGGCACACCGGTTCGTTCTTCAGGCCGGCGGAAACGATGAGGTCGGGCCAGGGTGGTTCGAGCGCATCGGAACCGGCGCTGTCGACGCCGCGTCGCGTCACCAGCCGCATCAACCCCAGCGGGCCTGCGGAGGCGTTGTATCGCAGGCGTTTCGTCGCGACGTCGCCGCCCAATCGATTCGCGAGCCCGGAGATCTGCGAGTTCTCTCCGGCGCGGTAGCTCGCGACGGCCCAGATGCGGGGCGTGACCCTTCGAGAGGCATTGTCTGTATAATCGCCCCCCGTCAACATCCGCCCCAGTCAATCACGACGCTTATGACAAAACGCGAGGATTATGCCGCTCGCCTCAAGGAGCTTGTCAACCAACTCGCCGAGGAAGGAACGCACGTCGACGTCGACAGCGATCTCGTAGACGACGTCGGGCTCTCTTCGATCGAGATCATGGAACTGGTCGAACAACTCGAAGACGCTTACGACATCTCGTTCCCGCTCAACGATCTCGCGGAGATTCGCACCATCAACGACATGGTCAACGAGCTCGAGCGTCTGGTCGGGAAACAATGAACCTCATCGAACGGCGCGTCGCTGCCGAGAAGTTACCTTGGCAGGACAGCGATGTGCTCGGCACGCTGGTCACCGTCGACGGCGGTCCCACCAGCGGCACCGTGAACGGACAAGCGGTGGTGCTCGCCGGCACCAACAACTATCTGGGCCTGACGTTTCATCCCGACTGCGTGCGCGCGTCTGCGGAAGCCGCAGCACGTTACGGCACCGGCACAACGGGCTCGCGGCTGGCGAGTGGCACCTATCCGGATCATGCCGGGCTCGAGCGCGAACTCGCAGACTTTTACGGTGCGCGCGCGGTGATGCTGTTCACCACCGGATATCAGGCGAACGTCGGCATCATCTCGGCGCTCGCCGATCGCGATTCCGTACTGCTGCTCGACGCGCAAAGCCACGCGAGCATCTACGACGGTGCGACGTTGTCCGGTGCAACGACCTATCGCTTCAAACACAACGACGCGACAGACCTCGACAAGCGCCTGCGCCGTCTCGGCGACAAAGCGAGCGATGCGCTGGTCATCGTCGAAGGTATCTACAGCATGCTCGGCGACACTGCGCCGCTTGCAGAGATCTGCGAGGTGGTCGGGCGATACGGCGCCGCGCTGCTGGTCGACGAAGCGCATTCGTTCGGCGTGCTCGGCAAGCACGGCCGCGGTCTCGCGGAAGCCGCCGGTGTCGAAGACCAGGTCGACGTCGTTGTCGGCACGTTCAGCAAAAGCCTCGGCTGCGTCGGTGGCTATGCGGTGAGCCGCAAGCACGATCTATCGCAGCTGCGCGCCGCCGCGCGCGCCTACGCGTACTCGGCATCGAGCTCGCCGTCGGTGATGGCGTCGGCACGCGCCGCGCTGAAAGTGATTCGCGAACACCCCGAATTGCGCGAACGTCTGATGAACAACGCCGAGGTCACGTACCGCGCACTGCAACAGCTCGGCTACGAGCTCGGCCCCGAAGTGAGCCCGGTGGTCGGTGTTCAGGTACGCAACGACCAGCTCGCGCTCGACGCGTGGCATTTCCTGATCGACCACGGCGTCTACGTGAACCTCGTGCCGTTCGAAGCTTCGCCCGGCCCGTTCTGCCTCCTCCGCGTCAGCCTGTCCGCCGCACACACGCCGGAACAGATCGACGCAATCGTCGAAGCGTTCCGCCAACTGCGAGAAAGCGGCCCTCTTCGACCGGCCGCCTAACGTCGCCGCGAAGGGGCGGGGTGAGCGGGTATGCGGACGGGTGATCGGTGTTCCGGGTACGCTCGAGCCGTCCCTGGGCGCTCTATCCGGGGCCATCCATGGCCCCGGATGCCCCTCCACACCGATCACCCGTCACCCTCCACATTCGAAGTCGCGCCTTCGTTCAGACTTCGCCGGTCACTGGCGACTGGAACACGACCCGAGGCGGTGGGGGGTTTGTGTTGCGGAGGACCCTAGCGCGCCATGGTTGGCGCGCGCGGAGCGACCAGGGATGGCTCGAGCGCGTCCGACGCAGCACATACCCACCTCCGCCGCGCTCGAAGCTCCGTTCCACCGAAAGAGACCTATGAGATCCCCGGTAGCTCGAGAATCACGCGTGCCCCGCCGAGCGGCGACTCGT
>DATJGR010000049.1:0-4406 GCA_035494855.1 Pseudomonadales bacterium
ACTCGGGAAATCGTTGCTCACGGCAAAGCGGGCACCATTCCGCAAACGCCTGAGATCTATCGGGTGCCGGTGTCGCATTACACCGACGAGGGGCGCTGGAAACTCGAGATGGACCGCGTCTTCAAGCGGTTGCCCCTGATGCTCGCGATGACGGCCGAGGTACGCGAGCCGGGCGACTACAAAGCGATGAACGCGGTCGGCGTGCCGGTGCTGATTGTGCGCGGCGAAGACGGGCGCGTGCGCGCCTTCGTGAACATGTGCAGCCATCGCGGCGCGCAGTTGCTCGCGCCCGGTCGCGGCAAGGCGAAGCGCTTCAGCTGTCCGTATCACGCGTGGACCTACTCCACCGAAGGTGCGTTGATCGGCGTGTTCCGCGAACAGGAATTCGGCAAAGTGGAGCGCGCCTGCAACGGGCTGACGGAGCTGCCGACCACCGAACGCGCGGGACTCATCTGGGTGACGCTCGACCCGAAGTCCAAGCTCGATCCCGACGCGTTCCTCGCCGGCTACGACGAGGCGCTTGCGCACTTCGGTTTCGAGAACTGGCATTTCTTCAGCAGCCGCGTGCTCGAGGGACCGAACTGGAAGATCGCATACGACGGCTACATGGATTTCTACCACCTGCCGATCCTCCACAAGAATTCGTTCGGCGCGAGCATGTTCTCGCAGGCGATGTATCACGCATGGGGTCCGCACCAGCGCGTCAGCACCCCGAGCGCTGCACTCGCCGACGTACCGGAAAGCGAATGGACCGATCCTGCGTTGCTCGGCGCGGTGTGGACGATCTTCCCGCACGTGTCGATCGCCGGATTCGACGGCGGCGGGCGCGGCGTGATGATCAGCCAGCTGTTTCCCGGGGAAACGCCGGCGCAGTCGTACACGGTGCAGAACTATCTGATGGAAAAGGCTCCGACCGACGACATGGTCGAGCAGGCACACGAGCAGTTCGCATTCCTCGAAAAGGTAGTGCGCGACGAAGACTACGCGACGGGGCTCAAGCAGCAGCAGGCGCTGGCGACAGGTGCGAAGTCGCACGTGCAGTTCGGCCGCAACGAAGGCGGCGGCCAACGCTTCCACAAGTTCCTCGACGAACTGCTCGAAGTGGAAGACCGCGATCTCGAACGGTTTCTGCGGATGTACGCGGAAACCAACGCAGCCTGATCGACCTCAGGCGTTGCCGAAACGATCGGTGAACACCATTTTGTCGAGCGATTTGCGCGCGATTCTGCCGTGACCGCCGCCGACCGCATAGCCGATCGGCACGTGCGCGCAGGTGTACCAGCTGTCGGGCAATTCCAGCAGCGCGCGCACTTTCGGTTCTTCGAGGCAGAGCAAGGTCGTTAGCACGCACCCCAGGCCCTCGTTGCGGCACGCGAGCAGCAGGTTCTGCACCGCGGGATATACCGATCCGCCCCCCACCACCGACGGACGCGGCTGGTCCTTGTCGGTGATCGTCATCATTGCAGGGTTGTAGCAGAACACGGCGATCACCGGCGCCTCGTGCATGTGCGACGAGAGATAAGTGCCCGCGTCGATCGCGCGCGATGACGTTTCGCGTTCCTCAGCCGGCATCGTCTCCATGTGCTTGCGGTAGTTGACGATGTAAGCATCCCAGTACGGACGGTACAGGTCTTCGAGCACCTGTTTCTTCGCGGCATCCTTCACCGCAACGATTCGCCACGGCTGGCGGTTGCCGCCGGTCGGTGCCCACGTTGCGGCAGTGAGCACCCGTTGGAGAACTGCTTCGGGAATCGGGTCGGGGCGCAGTCGACGGACGGCGCGCAACGTGCTCATCGCTTCGTACAGTTCCATGAAGTTCTCTCCAGAAAAAGAGAAGGCGCGTCAGTCGACGCGCCTTCGTATCAAAGGAGGTTCACAGGAACCCCAACAACTCGATCAAGCCGCGTTGTACCCCAGGATGGCTTTAGTCTCGAGAAATTCTTCGAGACCCCATTCGCTGAACTCGCGACCGTTTCCGGACTGCTTGTAGCCACCGAACGGTGCGGCCGGGTCCACGCCTGCGCCGTTCACGTGGATGTTGCCGGCGCGGATCTGGCGCGCCACGTTGCGCGCGCGGTCGAGGTCTTTCGATTGCACGTAACCGGATAGCCCATACAGCGTGTCGTTGGCGATGCGAACTGCGTCGGCATCGTCTTTGTAGCCGATGATCGACAACACCGGTCCGAAGATCTCTTCGCGCGCAATCGTCATTTCGTTGGTGACATGCGAGAACACGGTCGGCTTCACGAAGTAGCCGTGGTTCAGACCTTCCGGAAGGCCTTCGCCGCCGCATTCGAGCCTGGCGCCTTCTTCGATGCCCTTCTTGATGAGTCCCTGGATCTTGTTCCACTGCACTTTCGAAACGACCGGGCCCACGCTGGTTTCCGGCTTAGCCGGATCGCCCACTTTCGCGGCCAAGGCGGCCGCCTTCGCGATGGCGGCGGCTTCGTCCATACGCTTCAGCGGCACGAGCATCCGCGTGGGTGCGTTACACGACTGGCCGCTGTTCAAGACGCATGAGCCCATGCCTTGCGCGACCGCTTTGGGGAAATCGGCATCGTCGAGCAGGATGTTGGCCGACTTGCCGCCGAGTTCCTGTGTAACCCGCTTCACAGTCGGAGCCGCGTTCTGCGCCACCGAAATACCGGCGCGCGTCGAACCGGTGAACGACACCATGTCCACATCCGGGTGCGACGACAGCGCAACGCCCACGCCGGGACCGTCTCCGTTCACGAGGTTGAACACGCCTGGCGGTACGCCGGCTTCGTCCATCACTTCGGCGAAGATGATCGCGTTCAGCGGCGCGATCTCGGTCGGTTTCAGGATCATCGTGCAGCCGGCTGCGATTGCGGGCGCCACTTTCGCGGCGATCTGGTTCAGCGGCCAGTTCCACGGCGTGATCAGCGCGCATACGCCGATCGGCTCGTGCACGATCCGGTTGCGGCCCTTGTCTTCTTCCCACTTGAAACTCTTCATCGCATTCAGTGTGTACGCGATGTGACCGAGGCCGGCCGGCGCCTGCGCCGCGTTCGCGAGACCAATCGGCGCGCCCATTTCCTTGGAGACCGTTGCGCCGATGTCGGGCATCCGCTTCTGATACGCGGCGATGATCTTCTCGAGCAACGCGGCGCGTTCTTCGACGGTCGTCTTCGAGAACGTCTGGAAAGCTTTCTTCGCGGCGGCAACCGCGCGGTTCACGTCCTCCTGATCGCCCAGCGTGATGGTGCCGATCACTTCTTCGTTCGCGGGATTCAGGACTTCGAGGGTCTTGGTGCTGTGCGGCGTGACCCATTTGCCATCGATGTAGAAATTGCGCTCGTTTTTCATGCTCACTCCCTAATCTGACCCATCTTCGTGGGCGGTTCGTGACGCGGGCTGCGGACCTGAAAAAGGCCCGGAAAACGTCCCGCGTGCGGAGGGTGGATTCTGTCCCATCTGCCGACCGCCCGCTAGAGCGATCGTCCGGACGTCGGATCGGAAGGCGAAAGGGCCTTACTGTGTCTTTTGCGGTGCGCCGGCGCGTGCGTCGTAGATGACGCGTCCGTCGCGCAGCGTGTAGCGGACGCGGGCAAACGCCGTGGCATCGAGCGCCGGATCGCCGTCCAGTACCGTCAGATCGGCCAGGTATCCGGTGGCGACGCGGCCGAGCGACAGCGCCTTCTGGAAACGGGTCGCAGGTGCGGTGGTCAGCGACGCGAGGATCTGCATCGGCGTCATGCCGGCGCGTGTCATGAGTGCGTATTCGTCCGCAGGGTCGAAGTCGCGCATGTAACCGACGTCAGTGCCGAACAGCGTTTCGCCGCCGCTTTTCACGAACGCCGTCAGCTCGGCCGCGGCGTCGGCAATGAACGCTTCGGTGTCTGCCGCGCTCGAGTGTTGCTTCGCCGCTTCGTATGGCCAGAGCTTGAGTGTCGGCACCAGCGCGGTCCGGTGCGCCACCATCGACGCGACCAGCGCCGGTGTCCAACCCTCGGAGTTGGTGTGAGCGAGCACGTCGACGCCCGCATCCACCGCGATCGTCGCGCCTTCCGAGTTCGACGGATGCGCGAACACCTGAACGCCCCGACGGTGTGCTTCCGTCACTGCGGCCTGCGCGATCGCGACCGGCATCGGTTTCACCACGCCGCCGCCCATGATCGCGCCGGTGAACAATTTCACCGCATCGGCGCCACGATCGACGTTTGCGTCCACCGCGGCGATCGCCTCTTCGGTCGATACCGGCTCCTTCAGCAGCTTCAGCAGGTCCGGCGGCAGATCGCGCAGATAGATCGGAATCCCGTCCGGCGGGTAGAGAGGTTCGCCGGCGGTGAGAATGCGCGGTCCGGCAAGTTCACCCGATTCGATCCGCTTACGCAGCGCGAGCGTGTCGTCGAGCCGGGAGCCGGTGTCGAACACCGACGTGAAGC